>JAFZAI010000122.1 GCA_017557325.1 Bacteroidales bacterium | reverse complement strand
GCGGACGAGGTGTTCGTTTTCGGGAGCAACCTTGCCGGAATGCACGGCGGCGGGGCGGCCTGGATTGCCTTCAAGCAGTTCGGCGCCGTGCTCGGATGCGGCGTTGGGCATCGCGGCCAGAGCTATGCGATTCCCACAATGCAGGGCGGCGTGGAGACGATCAAGCCGTATGTGGACCAGTTTATTGCGTATGCGAAGGCGCATCCGGAGCTCTTTTTCTATGTCACCCGCATCGGCTGCGGCATTGCCGGCTTCACCGACGCCGAAATTGCCCCGCTTTTCGCCGAAGCGCTCCCCTTGGAAAATATCTGCCTTCCCAAACTCTTCGTTAAGTTCCTTCAGTAATGCGGAAAATTTATTTTGCCGGATCTATTCGGGGCGGCCGCGCCGACGCTGATCTCTATCGGCGGATGATCGAATATATCCAGAAAACCGACGTCGTCCTGACCGAACACGTCGGCAATCTTGCCCTGAGCAAGATTGAAGGAGAAGAAGACTGGGAAGCAGCTATCTATGAGCAGGATACGGCCTGGCTCCGGGAGTCGGACCTCGTGATCGCCGAGTGTACGACGCCATCGCTTGGGGTTGGCTATGAACTGGCGTATGCCGAGCGCTTTGGCAAGCCGGTCTACATATTCTACGACAAGCGCCGGACGAACCTCTCAGCGATGCTCTCCGGCGACAAATATTTCCATCTCTGTCCCTACTCCGAGGAACAGGAGATCTATCCGATGCTCGATCAGATCCTATAAGCCCCGCAGTGCGGTGATGGCGGCGGCGGGATCCGCGGCCTTGAAGACGGAGCTGCCGGCGACGAGGATGTCGGCACCGGCTTCCCGGAGGGCGGCGGCATTGGAGGGCGAGACTCCCCCGTCGACTTCGATCTGCACGGAGAGTCCGCGGCGGCGGATTTCCTCGCGAAGGGTGGCGATCCGGTCCAGGGACTCCGGGATGAATTTCTGCCCGCCGAAGCCGGCGAATACGCTCATGATCAGTACAAAATCAACTTCTTCCAGATAAGGGAAAAGGTCTTCAACCGGAACGTCGGGATTGATGACCAGCCCGGCCTGCATCCCCAGGGAGCGGGCCAGGGCGAGCGTCTCTGAGGTGCGATCCTCTCCGGAAAGACCGGCAGAGCGGGTTGCCTCGAGGTGGAAACTCACCATAGCCGCACCGGTCTTCCCGACCCGCTCGATGTATTTCCACGGCTCCACGATCATCAGATGGACGTCGAGCGGCTTCGTGGCCTCAGAAGCAATGGCGTCGATGACCGGGAATCCGAACGAAATATTCGGCACGAAGGTGCCGTCCATCACATCCAGATGGAAAAGATCCGCGTGCGCATTCACCAGCGCGACGTCCTGCGACAGATGCAGAAAGTCGGCGGAAAGCATTGAAGGGGCGACAAGTGCCATAATCTACTTGAAATTGACAACCACGTCCTCCAGCAGGGCGACGAATTTGTCGAGCGAGGAGAGCTCCAGCTTTTCACCTGGAGCGTGTACACCGCGGAGCGTCGGGCCGAAGGAAATCATATCCAGATCGGGGAATTTCTCAAGGAAGAGACCGCACTCCAGGCCGGCGTGAATGGCTTTGACCTCCGGATCGACCCCGAAGAGCCGCTTGTATGAGGCAACGGTCTGTGCCAGGATGGCGGACTGCATATTGGGCTTCCAGCCCGGGTATTCCGGGGTGTGCTCGACCTCTGCCCCGCCGAGGAAGAACGTCGCCTCGACCTTTTCGGCAATGGCGTGAAGCTCACTGCGGACCGAGCTGCGCTGGCTGGTACAGACGGTAATCTTGTCCTCGCTGAATTTCACGGAGGCCAGGTTGGTGGAGGTTTCCACAAGCCCGGGGATGTCGAGACTCATCCCGATGACGCCGTGCGGGCAGGCCGTCAGGGTGGAAATCAGCGTGGCAGCAAGTCCCTCTGCAAGCGGTTTCTCTGCAGAAGAGCACGGTGTGGCGCTTACGCGAAGTCCCGGGTCGGCAACGGCGAATTCCTGTTTCAGTACCTCTCCAAAGGCCTTCAGGTCTTCGATCATATCGTTTACCTCATCGGCCGGAACGGCTATTATTGCAGAAGCATCCCGCGCGATGGCGTTGTGTTTGCCGCCGCCTTCGAAGGAAATGAGCTGGTAGTCATACTGGAGCTCCGTATAGAGGAAACGGGCGAGTTGCTGGACGCAGTTGGCCCTCTCCTTGTTGATGTCGTCGCCGCTATGTCCGCCGATGCCGCCTTCGATCTTCAAGGTCAGGCATTTGTACCCCTTGTGCAGCGGTTCGCGCTCGATATCGAAACGGGCGTAGGTCTCGAGACCGCCGGCGCAGCCGACGAAGAGCTGCCCTTCATCCTCCGAATCGAGGTTGATAAGGGTCTTTGCTTCGATAAAACCCGGTTTGATGGCGAAGGCACCGTCCATTCCCGTTTCCTCGGAAATGGTAAAGAGGGCTTCCAGTTTGCCGGTCGGGACATCGCTGTCCAGGAGGGCAAGGCTGGCCGCGATACCGATGCCGTCGTCGGCACCGAGGGTGGTGTTGTCGGAGACCATCCAGCCGTCGCGGATCTCGTACGGAATCGGATCCTTAGAGAAGTCGAAATCAAAGCCCGCCAATTTTTCGCAAACCATATCCTGATGGCTCTGGAGCGCCAGAGCGGGGATGTTTTCCTTGCCCGGGGAAGCGGGCTTGATGATGACGACATTGCCGGTCTCATCGGTGCGGCACTCGAGGCCGCGGTCGGCGGCAAATTGCTGAAGCCAGGCCGTGACAGGCGCTTCGTGGCCGGACTCCCTCGGAATCCGGGTAATCTCCTTGAATAAATCGAGGACGGTATTTGCGTTCATATAGAAGAGTTTAAGACACTAGCATCTTCTCTATTTCCACGACATACTGCTTGAAGGTGCGGCTCGTGGACATCAGGTCGGAGACCGTCATGCAGGCGTGGAGAACGGTGGCGTGGTCTTTGCCGCCGAGTTCGGCGCCGATGGTGGACAGCGAACAGCCGGCAATGTGATTGCGGGACAGATACATCGCAATCTGGCGGGCCTGGACGATGTTGCGCTTGCGCGAAGTGGACAACAGGGCGTCCTTGGTGATATTGAAGTAGTCGCAGACGGTCTTTTCGATCCGGTCGATGGTGAGTTCGCTCTGCTCCTGGCCGACAATCTTCTCGGTGATGCCTTCCGCCAGGGAAAGGTCGATATCCTTGCGGATGAGGGTGGCGTGGGCGATCAGGGAGATCAGCGCGCCTTCCAACTCGCGGAAGTTGGTCTTGATCCGGCTGGCGAGGAACTCCAGCACCTCCTCGCGGATCTCCACGCCCTCCCGGAAGCAGCGTGCGCGCAGCATCTCGAGGCGGGTCTCATATTCGGGCTTATGCAACTCGACGGAGAGGCCCCATTTGAAGCGGGAGAGCAGCCTTTCCTCGAAGTTCTGCAGCTCCACGGGAGCGCGGTCCGAGGTGAATACAAGCTGTTTGCCGCTATGGTGCAGGTGGTTGAATACGTTGAAGAAGGCATTCTGCGAAGCGCGCCCCTGCATCTCGTGGATATCGTCGACCAGCAGGACGTCGATGCGCATATAGTACGCCATGAAGTCGGTGAGCTTGTTGCCCATCACAGCGTCTACATACTGGGTCTGGAATTCGTTTCCGGTGACGTAAAGTACGACGAGATCCGGGAAGCGTTCTTTCACTTCGATACCGATTGCCTGCAGGAGGTGCGTCTTGCCGAGGCCGGGACCCGCGAAGATGAACAGCGGGTTGAAGGAATTCTTGCCCGGGGCCCGGGAGATGTTGAATCCGGCGGAGATGCCGAGTTTGTTGCACTCCCCTTCCACGAGGTTTGCGAAGCAGTAGGCCGGGTTGAGCCGGGGATTGATTTGCACCTTCTGGACGCCAGGGAACACCATCGCGCTCGGATTGGCGGCGGGATTGTAGGTGCTGACGGCGACGGTCTTGTTGACCGGGGTGCCCACGGTCGCGGCCGGGAATTTCATCGCGGGCTCTACGCTGACGGGACGGACCTGGTAGACCAGGCGGGCGTCGGCGCCGATCACGCGCTTGAGCGTCTTCTTGATGATGTCGAGGAAGGCATCCTCGAGATACTCACGGAAGAAGTCGGAGGGGACTTCCACGGAGAGCGTGGAGTCTACCATCGAGACAGGCTTGATCGGGCGGAACCACGTATTGAATTTCTGAGGATCAATGATCTGCTCAATGATCCTAAGACAGTTGTTCCATACGTCGATATGCCTATCGCGATTCTCCATTAAAAAAATAAATGAAATTCAGGTTTTGTACGTGGACGAAACGATGTTCGATTCCCACAATGCAAAGGTGGGTGAAAAAATTTTAATAAAAAAATTCTTCTGCTATTGCATTTGTGATTTTTTTTACTTGTACCAGAAGGCTCCCAATCTTCGTTAAAATAGTATAAGTAATTAAATATCAATTATTTATATTGTTGTTGACGGGACGTTTTACCAGGGCCCCGCCGGGGCGAATCAGGGTGTTTTTCCCCTGTGGAAAAAGTGGTTTTTTATGCGTTTCGCGTATGCTGAAAAGGGTTTTTATCAGGGAATTCGGGTGGTGTTTTTTCCAACGATTTTTACCAGGAAAGAATCCGGAAAATTTTGTGCGATTTTTTCATTTTTTTTCTTCGCTTCCGCTTTGTCGGGCGAAACGCCGATGACGTACCGGATCAATTTTTCTCCCTGGACGGCGACCGGCTCGTATCCCTGGAAAAACGGGTCGTTGTCGGCGAGTTTCCGGGAGGTTGCGAGAACCTGCGTCCCGTACAGTTCGACAGGCTCTGTTTCGACAGGTTTTGCCTCGCCAGGCTCAGCAACCTGCGGGGGCTGCTCGCTGGAGGGTTGGGGCGGAGTTGTCGCCTCTCCGTTATGCTGTGTCGTATCTGCATGGGAGGCCTGCTGCCCTTCTGGATTGGTTGCTGAGCTTGTCGACGCACCGGTTGCTGAGCTTGTCGAAGCATCCAGCCGTTTCTTGTAGGTCGCAATGGCCTGGCAGATGGCCTCGGCGATCTTGTCGCGGTCCTCCTCCGTGCGGAGCGTGGCCAGGTCTTCCGGGTTGGAGATGAAACCGCACTCGATCAACACCGCTGGCATCGTCGTCCGCCAGAGCACCCAGAACGGATCCTGCGAGACTCCCCTGCTCCTGCGGAAGGGACCGCCTTTCATCGCATTGTTGACATCGTCCGCAAACGCGAGGCTCAGCGATAGATTGGCGTTCTGCATCAGGCCGAAGAAGATGTACGACATCGGATTTGAGGGGTCGAAGCCCTGGTATTTGGTCTCGTAGTCGGCTTCGAGCTTGATCACGGAATTCTCTCTCTGACAGAGTTCGAGGTTTTTCGAGAAGAGGTCGTTCCCCTGCCGGGAGGACTGGCCGAGGCAATGGATGGAGTAGCCGTTGGCCGCCGTGCCGGAAGGGGCGGCGTTGATGTGGATGGAGATGAAGAGGTCGGCATCCGCATTGTTGGCGGCATCGGCCCGGCCGCTCAGGGTAACGTACGTATCATCCTCCCGCGTCAGGATCGCCTTCACATCGGGCCAGGCGGCATTGATCTTCTCGGAAAGCCGCGTGGAGATGTCGAGGGTGAGGGATTTCTCCGTCGTCAGGCCGTCCTTGCTGACGCAGCCGGGGTCGTTGCCGCCGTGCCCCGGGTCGATGACGACCGTCCGGAGCCGCACGGGACCTTCCGCCCGGGCGGCCAGGCAGCCGACCGCGAGCGCAAGAATCAGGAGAAATTGCCGTTTGAATGCTTTCATTGGGCCGATTTTTGCATTAGAGGGGAATATTTCTTATTTTTGCAGGTTAAATTGCATAATGCAAATATAGAAAGAATTTGTCTAAGTACCTCAAATATCTCGTCGCTTTTGTCACGATTCTTCTGCTCGCCGCCCCCTTCGCGGAGGGTCAGAATCGTGGCAACCGT
>JAFZAI010000121.1 GCA_017557325.1 Bacteroidales bacterium | reverse complement strand
GACCTTGAGCAGCACGAGCACGACCGCAAGCAGGACAACAAGGGGCACGGTGTAGGCAATCCACACGGCCTTGAGCCCATCGTCGCCTTGAGGACGACTTCAACCGGCTCGCCGACGGCATAATCCGCGCCGAGTGCGGTCGGCACCTGGATGGCCTTCTCCTGCACTTCTCCCATTCCACAGAGGCCGGCGGCATGACAAGACGCACAAGCGGCGGAGGAGGTAATCTCCACCGTGGTGAATTGCGGATTGACCGCAACCACCTTCCCCTCGTGCGAGATGTCGGCCTTAGAACTCATTGTTCCCGGAGAATTCGTTGTCGGCAAAAGGAGGAGGGGCCGGTTCCGTGTTCATACGGCTGGCGACGGTGCGCATTTCACCGGCCTGGACATCGAGGGCCTGGTCGGGCTCCACGAATTTGACCTGATCGGCCTTGAACAGGAGCGGAACGTCGCAAACCTGACCGTTACGATGCTTGGCAATGATAATTTCCGTCTTCTCCTTGTCCTCCGGGCCCTCGCTGAGACCGAGGAAATCCGGACGGTGGATGAAGATGACCATATCGGCATCCTGCTCGATACTTCCCGACTCGCGGAGGTCGCTCAGGACCGGCTTTCCGCCGCCGCCCTGCCGCTGCACCGCCTGACGCGAAAGCTGCGAGAGGGCGATGATCGGGATGTTCAGCTCCTTCGCCGTCGCCTTGAGGGTACGGGAAATGGCCGCGACTTCCTGCTCACGCATTCCACGGAGCTCCACGGGACCCTGCATCAGCTGGAGGTAGTCCACGATGATCAGCTCGACGTGACTCTGCTTCACAAGGCGCTTGGCCTTGGTGCGGAACTCCATCAGCGGAATGCCCGGAGTATCGTCGATATAAAGCGGAGCCTTGCTAAGGCGTTTGATGCGCTCTTCGAGCTGGACCCATTCGTAGTCCTTGAGAGCTGAACCGCCCTTAATCTTATCGGCAGACAACCCCGTTTCGGAGGTCATCAGACGCTTCACTAGCTGGATGGCGGACATCTCGAGCGAGAACACGGCGACCGGGCGATGGTGCTCGACAGCCGCATTACGGGCCAGATTCAGCGAGAAAGCCGTCTTACCCACGGAGGGACGGGCAGCGAGGATGATGAGGTCTGATTTCTGCCACCCCATCGTGACCTTGTCGATGGAAGGAAATCCGGAAGGAACGCCGCTCAGGCCCGTCTTCCCCTGCATCGACTGGATTTCGGCGATGGCCTCGTTGATGATGCTGCCGATATCCTGCACGTCCCGCTTGACGTTGCTCTTGATGGCGTCATAGATCTTGGTCTGCGCCTTGTCAGTGAGGTCGTCCACGCGGACGGAATCGTCGAAGGACATCTTGAGGATCTCGGTCGAAGCGGTGATCAGGTCGCGCTGGATAGCCTTCTGCTTGAGGACCTTGATGTAGAATTCGATATTGGCGGCGGCACCGATCCGGGTTGTCAGGTCGGCAATCGCCACAGGGCCGCCGACTTCTTCCAACTGTCCCTTCTCGCGAAGCTTGGCGGTAACGGTAACCATATCCACGGCATCGTGGTCGTTGACAAGGGCAGAAATTGCCTCGAAAATCATCCTGTGCTTCGGAGAATAGAAGCACGAGGGCGTCAATTCATCCATCGACGCGTCGATCGTCGAGGGCTCCACGAGGATGGCACCCAGTACAGCCTCTTCAACTTCAAGAGCTTGAGGCGGTTTGTTTCCCATCTCAAGCCCTATGGTTTCCAGGTCGGCTGCCTGATTTCTTCTGGATTTGTTCCTTTCAGGCGGCATATCGGAAAATGTTTAAACTAAAATGCGGCCGCAATGCTCGCAGATGACCAGCTTCTTGCGGGAAGCGATCTCGACGAGACGCTGCGGGGTAATGGTATTGAAGCAGCCGCCACAGGCATTCTCGTTGAATACGCGGACGACGGCGAGGTGGTTGTGGACGCTGGCGCGAATGCGCTCGTAGGCGCTCATCGTGCGCTTGTCGATCTTGGCGGCGCAGGCTTCGCGCTTGTCCTGAAGCACCTTCTCCTCCTTGGCCGTCGATTCGACGATCTGGCTGAGTTCCTGCTTCTTGGCCTCGAGGTCCTCGGTGCGGATGGTGATCCGGTCCTTGAGCATTTCAAGGGCGTGGGCCGTCTCTTCGATCTTGTCGCGGAGTTCGCCGATCTTCTTGTCCTTGATCTGCCTCTCGAGTTCCTGGTTCTCGATTTCCTTGCTCAGGGAATCGTATTCGCGGCTGTTCTGGATGCCTTCCAGCTGCTTCTGATAGCGGACGATGGCGTCCTGGTCCTCGACAATGCCCTGCTTGTACTCGGCGATGCTGCGGTTGCAGGCCTCGATGAAGGCGGACTGCTGGGCCGCTTTCTCCTTGAGGGCCACGATTTCGTCCTCGAGGGCCGCCACCTCGGCGGGAAGTTCGCCGCGAAGCTGGACGATCTTGTCGATTTCGGAATCAGCCTCCTGAAGCTCAATCAGGATCTGGAGCTTCTCTTCTACCGTAAGACCGGTCTCCGCAAAACTCTTCTGAAGGGAAACGAAAGTCTCCCTCTGATCGATGGGAGTTTCGACTTTAGTAACTTTTTTTGCCATATTTCGTTAAATATATTGTATCGGATTGCTGCGTTTGATCTCCGGATCAATGCAGACTGCAAAGTTAGGAAAATTTTTCTGTAACTCGGAAAAGAAAATATCCACAATCTCCACTTCGCTCTCAAAATGGCCGATATCCGCAATCATAAAGCCTTCCGGCGTGAAGAAATGATGGTAGGAGATGTCGGCCGAGATATAGAGCTGCGCCCCGGCGGCACGGGCCGCTCCGATGAGCGAAGAGCCGCTGCCGCCGCACATTGCGACACGGGAAATCTTTCCCCTGACAGGCTTGGAAACCCGGAGGACCTTGAGGGCGAATTTTTCTTTCAGAAGGGCCAGCAGGGCATGCGAGTCCATCGGCTCTCCCAGGTCGCCAACGACGCCGAGGCCGGTGCCACCGGGCTCTTCTTCCAGGATGGCGATATGCTCCAGGCCCAGTTTCCGGGCCATCGCACCGCTGACGCCGGCGATCACCTTGTCCGCCGTCGTGTGCGCGGCATACACCGCCACGCCGCCCCGCACCGCCTTGATGACGGTCTCCCCCACCGGATCGTCCGGCCGGATGGCCTTCAGCCCGCCGAAGATCAGGGGATGGTGGGTAATGACCATATTGCAGCCGGCGGCCAGGGCCCTGTCGATGAGCCCCGGGGTACAGTCGAAGCCAACCATCACGCCGTTGACCTCATCGTCCGGGGAGCCGATCAGCAGGCCGCTGTTGTCCCAGTTCTCCTGGATCCCTAGCGGAGCAAAAGCCTCTATGGCCCGGGTGATATCGGAAACTCTCATAGCGATTTCTTGACTTCGACGAGTTCCTTGCGGATCTTGCGCAGGCACTCGACCGCCTTGAGTTTGCGGTCGACGCCCTTGCGGTCTGCGACGAGCCGCTTCTCGACGCCGTCCAGGGTCAGGCCCTCCTTGTTGATCAGGAATTGAATCTGGCGGAGGTACTCGATATCCTCCTCCGTGAAGCGCCGGTTGCCTTTGGCATTGCGCTCGGGCTTGATGAACTTCTCGAAGTGGTTGGACCAGTAGCGGATCGCCGAGGCATTCTCCCCCAGCATCTCCGATACTTCTCCGATGGTGTAGAACAATTTTGCCATATTCGTTGTATTTAATTTTCACTGAACAGATTGGCGAAAGAAAGGGAATCCATCTGCGTACAGGCGTCCAGGGAGTCGGTGATTTCGGTGAGGACGGCTTCGGCAGAATCGAGCTGCGCCTTTTCGTCAAGGACAGAACGGAGTGACCCCGGCCCCTTCAGCAGCGGCCAGGCAAGGGCAGCGGCCGTACCGAAGAGCACGATGCCGATAATCAGACAAATCCAGCCAGTTTTATTTCCCTTATTCATAATTCCCTTACTATCAATAAGTTCCTTATTTTCGTGCCCCTGTTTCCGAGGGGTACGAAAACCAGCAATCAGCTGATTTATAATGAGTTGCAAAATAGGGCATCATTGCAACTTTATATCTATATAATCCTCCGGGTCGACAGTCTGGCCGTCCAGGATCACCTCGTAATGGAGGTGCGGACCGGTAGCGCGGCCGGAGACCCCTGTCTCGCCGATCACGTCGCCCCGTTTGAGACGGATATTTTCGCTCGTACGGATAATGCTCAGATGGGCGTAGCGGGTCTTGTAACCGTAGCCGTGATCGACGATGATGCAGTTGCCGTAGCCGAAAATATCGCTGTCAATGAATTCAACGACGCCGTCGGCCGTCACGTGAACCGGATTGCCCTGCGGACAGGCCAGGTCGATGCCTTCGTGCATTCTTCCGTCGCCCTCCATCGGATCCTTGCGGACCCCGAAAGCGGCCGTGAACCGGAACGTCCCCTCCTTGAGCGGACAAATCGACGGGGTAAACCGCGCCCGCTCCTTCGCTATCACCGACAGTTCATTCGTCTCCCGCATCCACCCCGACAGCGCCATCACCGTTTCCCGCAACTCCTGCACCGCCATCGCAAGGCTGTCCGCCCCTTCTGTCATACCGAGGTTCGCCCCTTCTGGCATACCGAGGTTCGCCCCTCCTGTCATACCGAGGTTCGCCCCTTCTGTCATACCGAGGTTCGCAGAACCGAGTGTATCTCCTTCCGGTTGGTGAGCCTGTCGAACCATCCGGAATCTCTCCGCCGTATCCCGGTGCATCCGGACCCGGTACAGCGAGTCCATGCCGCACAGCAGGCTGACCGCCTCGACGCAGCTGTCGAGCCGCACCGCAAGCGTATCCCGCTGCGCCGCCATCCTCCTCTGCGAGGTGTGTACCCACACCCTTCCCGAGAGCACCGCTGCCAGCAGCACCGCCGCCACGACAAGGATCGATATGCCCACACTTTTTCGCATAGCTTACAAATATAACCAAAAATGCATTTCCTTGCAAACCGACATCACTTAACTCATCACTTTTTTCATCTTTTCCTATGGTTATATTTGTAAGCATGTTTCACAGACTGGTGGAAGTTTCCCCCAGACCCCCTCTGGCGGCCTATGGCCTTCGGAAGTCAAATTTTCTTTGCGAAACAACATTAGTCAACTGATCATTTTTCACCTTTTCCCACGGTTATATTTGTTTTTTGGTTATATTTGTGAGTTGAATTGGAATAATAACTCTATTTCAAAACGTACGATATGATTCGGAGACTAACCATTCTGACCCTTGCCGCAGCGGCGTTTCTGTCACTCGGCACAGCATTCGCCCAGAACAAGACCGGCAAGGTCAACTTCTATGAAGTCGTTCCCAAGCACGAATTTTTCTTTGAAGGTTTCGGCGGATTCGGCTCGCTCGTGTACCACACGAATAACTACTCTCTTTCCGCCGACCGCACCACCCCAAGCGATCCCTACACGCCTAACCGAGGCTGTTCGATGAACTCCATCTGGGGGCCCTGGGGCTACTTTCATTCCGGTGACCCTATCGAATTCCATCCTGTTGCCAAGGATATGATGACCCTCAAGCGTCCGACGGGATTCGGCTACGGCGGCGGCTTCGGCTACATCGCCCACATCACCCCGACCGTGGGTATTATGACCGGAGCAGAATTCGCCGTCTACAACGGTGGTATCGATCTGCGTGTGGAGGAAAATCCGTCGAACCTCACGGCCGAGGTCGTCGAAACTTCCGGTGAGAAATTGATGCTCGTCACCATCGTCAACAATTACCGCGAAATGCAAAAGCTGATGAGCGTCCAGGTGCCCTTGATGCTGCATTTAATGGCTCCGATGGGCAAAGGCAACAATTTCTTCTATGCCGCCATCGGTGCCAAACTCGGCATCAATGTTTATGGTACCTACGAAGGGCGCGGCTCGGATTGGGTCAAGGAATGGGATGCCACCCTTCCCGGCGGCGACTGGGAAGAGGCGCCGGCTGGCCGCTATATGGCAGAAAGCCATACGATCCTCCTCCATTATGGCGATCTCCCGGCTCCCAACCCGTATCACACCGAAGCCCGCGACGAGGAATATGGAGCCCAAGGTAAGCTCTACCTCAAGCCCGTTACGGCCTACGCAAGCGCGGAGGTCGGATTCCGGTGGAAATTCGGCGGCGGCTGCGGCCTCTACACCGGTCTCTACTGCGACTTCGGCTTCCTCGGCGTCAACAAGACCACTCCGCACGCAATGTACGGAATGCCTTCTCCATTCGATGAGCCGGATCTCTCCCACCAGTCCCCCAGCGAATCCCAGTCCATTATCAACGCCCAGGGCGCCCCGGATATCTATGTCAAGCGGGACGACGACACAGGTAACGTCCTCCACCGGATGGAGAATTTAACGTCCGCGGTAACGCCCGTCTGGCCTCTCGCCGCCGGCATCAAAATGAAGATCGCCTTCGGCAAGGTCAAGAAGGCCCCGGCCCCGGTCGTCCTGCCTCCGAAGCCCGACACCGTCGTGAAGACCGTCGTCCAAACCGTCGTCGTCCGTGACACCGTGGTGCAGAACAACACCGTCGTGGTCCGCGATACCGTCGAGAAGGTCAACACCGTTGTCGTCCGCGACACCGTCGTCGTCATCAAGGAGGTCCCGCAGGAGATCAAAGACGTGATGGTCGAGCTCTCCAACACGCTGTTCGCTTTCAACAAGTTCAACCTTACCGACAAGGCCCGCGAGGGACTCAACAAGGTTGCAGGATGGCTCAATGATAATCCCGACGTCCAGTGCGAGATCTCCGGCCACACCGACTCCGTCGGCTCCGACTCCTACAACCAGAAGCTCTCCGAGCAGCGTGCCAAGAGCGTCTACGAATACTTCATCCACGAAGGCGGCGTCTCCTCCAAGCGGCTCAGCTACAAGGGCTACG
>JAFZAI010000120.1 GCA_017557325.1 Bacteroidales bacterium | reverse complement strand
TGTGAATCTGTTTTTAAGTAATTAATAATTATTGTTATGCCTCCTACCCGAGGAAGCGGACCGCAAAGTTAGGAAAAAAATCTTAATATACAAGCGAGACAGACAAATTCAGGTGATCTATACAAACATACCTGAATGCCCCCGGCCGGGAAGAGGTGAGAGCCACATCTATTTTGTCGACGTGACCGAGTGCAGAGAGATCCAGCAGCGTCCATTCCTTCACCACCTTTTCCTCATCGGCGAGGAACTCCGCCATCCGGAGGCTGGCCGAGCCGGTTTCCGCCCCATCCAGATAACCTGTAAAGGTGACCGCGGCCCAGTCTCCTGCCACGAACTTATTTTCGGAGAACCCGCCGGCACCCGTTACCGTCTGCACGAAATTGTGCGTATTGTTAAGCATGACACCCCGCGGAGCGATGAAGCTATTCGCATTGGGAATATTAAAAATAATATGATTTTCGGGCATTGCCTCACTCTGGTAAAATACGGCGAAAGTCTTCTCTCCCGAGACATAGGGATGCGCGATACAGTGATATTGCGTCTTGGCGGCGGTCCCGTCCAAAACGGGATTTACGCCACGGCAAAGACAGAACCCGCCCAGCAGACCATCCTCCTGCGCGTTGAGGAGCGCATCGAAACCGATCAGGTTGCCGACATTGATAAACGGCAGAAAGCACGTGCTGTCGACGGGGTCGAATTCCAGCGCGTCATCCTCGAAGGAGATATCCGCCGTATAATTCATCGTATTTTTGGACTTCAGGCAGGAAACGGCTGCAAGAAGCGCCAGGGAAAGGACAAAAAGAATGTGGATGCGTTTCATTTCTTGGAAGATTTAAGAATACAGACCTCCATTGATGGAGATGACGTCTCCGGTGATATAGGCGGCGTCTTTGCTGACGAGGAATCCGACCAGGGCGGCCACTTCCTCCGCGGTTCCAAAGCGCCGGGCCGGGATGGTTTTCTTTAGCTCCGCCTCGTCGAGCCCCTCGACCATATCCGTGCGGATGAAGCCGGGCGCGACGGCGTTGACCGTGACCCCGCGGGGAGCCACTTCCTGCGCCAGGGATTTGGTCGCGGCGATGAGCCCGCCCTTGGCGGCCGAATAGTTGGTCTGTCCCGGAAGCCCCTTGAGGCCGGAGAGCGAAGCAATGTTGACGATCCGGCCGAAGCGGTGCAGGACCATCGGCTGGAGACAGGGTCTGGTGACATTGTAGAAACTGTCGAGGTCGGTGCGGAGGACGGCGTCCCAATCCTCGGGCTCCATCCAGAGGAGGAGATTGTCGCGCCGGATGCCCGCACTGCCGACGAGCACTTCGATATAATCGTCCGGATGGGCCTCCTGCCAGGCCGTAATGGCTCCGACAGCCGCCTCCCGGTCGCCCGTGTCGAACTTAAGGAGTTCGCCGTCGGATCCGGCCGCCCGGACCGCAGCAAGGGCTTCCTCCGCAGCGGCGTCGTTGGAGACGTAGTTGATCAGGATATAATATCCCAGGCTGGCAAGCTTGACGCACACCGCCCGGCCGATTCCCCGGCTCCCGCCGGTTACAAGTGCATACTTTGGCATAAACTGTTAGTTAAGGACTACAAATATACAAAGAAAAAGATTATCTTTGTTGATATGAAGACTGCGATCGTCATCGGCAGCGGACTGGGCGGACTGGAAGTTGCGCTGATCCTGCTGCGACACGGATACGAGGTGACCGTCCTGGAAAAGGGACGGCAGGCGGGCGGCTGCCTGCAGAGTTTCGTGAGGGACGGGCGGCGCTTCGATACGGGCTTCCACTACGTCGGCGGCCTCGGCGAGGGCGAGCCCCTGCGGCCGCTTTTCGCCTATTTCGGTCTGATGGACCTCCCCTGGGAGCCCACAACGGAAGAAATCCTCATCGGCGACAAACGCTTTCGGATTCCCCGGGGTATCGACGCTTATGTCGAGATGCTCTCGGAGCAGTTCCCCACAGAGAAAAACGCCATCCAGACTTACGGCAACCTTCTTCGGGAGGTCGGCGACCACATCTTCGACGCCTTCGAAAAGGGACCCAGCCCCCTGATGGGCGTCAGCGCAGCACAGTATATCGAGAATAACTTCCGCGACCCGCTGCTCCGGCAAGTACTCTCCGGCAGCACGATGCGCCTGCATCAAGATGCCAATACCCTCCCCCTCTACGCGCTTGCCCAGATCGGCGGATCTTTCATCCGCTCCGCGTGGCGGCTCCCTGGCGGCGGCAAAGCCATCACAGAAAGGCTGACGGCGCAAATTGAAGCCCTCGGCGGCGTAATCCGTACCGGCGCAGCAGTGACCGGTCTCCGCCTCGCGGATGGAAAAGTTTCCGAAGTCCTCGTCGGAGAAAGCGAAACCCTCCGCCCCGACCTCGTCGTCTCGGACGCCCATCCCGCCGTGACGATGGCACTTTTGCGCGACAGCGGCGTCATTAAGAGAATCTACCGGGAGAGGATCGCCTCCCTTGAGAATTCCCCCGGCCTCTTCACGGCCAACATTCTTCTGAAAGACAACATCTTCCCCCTTCCGGAAGGCGAACTCCACATCCACCAGGAAGACGCCGACCTCTGGCACCCGGACCCGAGGCGCACCGATTCCGTTCTCGTCCATCCTTACCCAGAAGGCGGGATGCTCGACCTTCTCTCCCCGATGCCACTTCCCGAGCGCGGAGAAGGCTATGAAGCCCTCAAACGCGCCAAACTGGAGCAGTGCCTCGACCTTGCAGAAAAAGGCATCCCCGGGCTCCGTAACGCCATTGCAAAGGTATATACCAGCACACCGCGCACCTGGCACGACTACACGGGTGTCCCAGGCGGGTCCGCTTTCGGCATCCTCAAAGATTGGAAAAGTCCCCTGACGACCCTCCTCTCTCCGAGGACGACGGCAGGGAACCTGTACCTCACGGGCGGCAGTCTCAACCTTCACGGAATGCTCGGGGTGAGTATGACCGCCCTTATCACCGCGGCCGACATCCTCGGCCGTCAGATTTACTTAGAAATTGAACGTTAGGCCGACGCCGGAAGGCGTGGCTCCGAAGTTGAACGCAGCCGTCTGCGGCTTGCCGACGGCATTGGTATAGCGAACCATCCGCTTGAGGTTCTGGTGACCGATGGCCAGCAGCACCGCACCGGTGACAGCAACGGCCGTAC
>JAFZAI010000119.1 GCA_017557325.1 Bacteroidales bacterium | reverse complement strand
GTCGAAGTACCAGGCAGTCAGCGGCACCACGGTATCCCCGTCCGGGAATTCCCCGGCGGGAATGGTGAACGTCAGTTCTCCGGCGCTCTTATACACCTGCGCCTCCCATTCACCCACGGTGATGCGGTCGACATTGTTGAGGTATTCGCCCGTCAGGGTAATGCTCCGGCCGACAGCCGTCTTCTCGAACTCGTAAGCATTGAAGACGGGAACGTACCGGATGACGCGGATACCGGGAGCGGAGGCAAGATCCGTCGCCACATCGGTGGTTCCGTTGAAATAGGTCATCGTGATGCGCGCAGAGGCATCCTCCACGTAGGGAACCTTGACGATCATTTCATCATCCGTCCGGGAAACAATCTCCCCCTCATGGCCTTCTGTCAGGCCTTCAGCGGTGAAGAATACCTGCTTGACGGAGAATAAATGCGCACCCGAAATCATAATGTTCTCACCCATTTCGGCTTCGGCCTGCAGGAGAGAAGCCGCAATCTCGGGAACGGCGAACGAGCAGTTGAACGAAGCGTCGGACATCCCGGTTCCCTGGGCATTGACAAGCTTGACAACGCCGGAAGTGACACCGTTGACAACACGGATGTCCAGGCGGGTATTGGAAATTTTAGCGGCAATCTCCACCTTGACGTTCCCGATGTAAGCCTCGGTCACATCCTGGAGATATTCTCCGGTAACGGTCACCACGGCCCCGACCGGTGCAGATACGGGGGTGAAAGCCGTCACGACGGGCTCGTGCGGAACGACCTCGTCCACGGACACCTTGTCACAGGCGGCTGCCATAAATGCTGCGGCAGCGAGCAGTATCATATACTTTTTCATATTAGTAACCGGGGTTTTGGGCGATTTCTGAATTGATGTTCTTCACGGACATCGGGATCGGAAGCAGCGTCTGCCATTCGGCGATGGGATTCACGACATAGTCGTAAGCACCGTAGAAGGGCTCGCTCTGGAAGAAAGCATTGACCGTGGAGACGGCCGTCCCCCAGCGAAGCAGGTCGAACCAGTGCTGGTTCTCCATCGCCAGTTCCAGACGGCGCTCCTTGCGGACGGCCTCACGGAAAGCGTACTTCGACCCGAGGTCGGCCAGCGTATAGGTCGGAATTCCGGCCCGTTCCCGGACAGCATTCACAAGCGTGAGAGCCTCCTGGGAAGGTCCTTCCAATTCGTTGGAAACCTCGGCAAGCAGCAGCATCACGTCTGCAAGACGGATCACCGGGAAGTCGTTCTCGGCATCCCATTCACTCGTCATATTCGCATCGATAAACTTGTTGCAATACCGGGCGTTGTTGGTCACAACCTGGCCGGTTGTCTTGTTGTAGTAACTCTCCTGAAGAGTAACATCCTTGCGGAGATCCCCCTCGTTCTCATTGAAGGCCGCAATCAGGTTGTCCGAAGGATAATTGTAATGCTTCGGCGAGCCGATGGCCACATTGCCGCCGTTGTTGATCGGGGCGTACAGGGTGGTGAACGGAGAGCCGATACCCAACTTACCACTGCGGTAACGGATGGCGAAGATGATCTCTTTATTCATCTCATTATTGGTGGCGAACACTTTGTCAAAAGCTACCAGATCACTGCCCGAAGTCGGATTGCCGCAGGCAGTCATCACCTCGGAGAGCAGGGCTTTAGCTTTGGCATAGTGCTCATCGCTCACTTTGTAATGGGTCACATAGACCTTTGCAAGCATCGCCTTGGCGGCACGCAGATCGGCGCGGCCGAGTTCTGCGCCCGTGCGCTCGAGCGGAAGCAATTCCTCATCGACGACCTTCTCCAGGTCCTCTTCGATCAGGGCATATACTTCATCCACGGAGGAACGCTGCATATGACGGGCCTCGTCGGCGCCGGTCTTGCGGGTCACGAGGAAAGTCGGCCCCCACAGGCGTACAATATTGAAATACATCCACGCGCGCAGGAAGAGAGCTTCTCCTTCGTAAGAGGCGCGGGCAACGGGATCTTCCACGACCTCCAGATAAGGCAGGACCGAATTGGCGCGGTTGATGACGCGATAGGCGGCATCCCAGTAATCCTGGACCCAGGCATTGGCAGTCAGGATGGTCCCCTGGTCGAGCTGCTCGATCAGTTTGGTATCCTGCGCCGTGGACTGGTTGACACGCATACGGGCGTTGTCCGTGCGGAGCTCGGTCATTGCCCATTCATTATAAACCACGTCATACAGGCCATTGTAGGCACCGATGACAAGGTTTTCGACACTCTTGGCATCCTTCACATAGGCATCGGCCGCCACTTCGGAATAGGGATAGCGGTTGAGGTTGCAGGCGACGGCCATCATAGCCGTGGCGGCAAACAGTATAGTCTTTTTCATAGCCGTCAGAATTTAATGTCAAAACCGAAGGTGACCGTGGAAGTGAGCGGGAATCCGCCCCTCTGATAGCCGGAGATCATCGGCGAAGCATACTGGCTGGAAGTGTAGCGGGATTCGGGGTTGATACCCTTGTAATCCTTGCTCCAGATGTACAGCAGGTTGTTGCCGGTAACATAGAGACGAAGGCCCTTGAGATGATTCTTCAGATCCTTCTTATTGAGGGTGAAACCGACCGTGGCATTCCGGAGGCAGACGTACGAGCCGTTCTGCAGCGGATAATCGGTCAACATCAGGTCGAAACCGTTCTTCCCGAAAGGCACTTTGCCGTTGCCGGGATGCTCGGGGCTAACCCAGCGGTCCTTCAAATAGGCCGCGTTGTACTTATGGGTCTCATTGTAGAAGACATCTCCGTTGAGGACCGTAATGCCCTGAACGCCCTGGATGAGGAAGGAAACGTCGAATTTGCCAATGTAGAACGTATTCGTCATACCATACGAGAAGGACGGATAGGGGTTGCCAAGCGGGACACGGTCCTCATCCGTAAGATAACCGTCTCCGTTGGTATCCACGATGCGAAGGCCGCCGGGGATATCGTTCGTGAAATGCGGATTGGCGGCAATTTCTTCGGTGGAATTCCACACACCGCAGGTCTTGAAGCCGTAGTACTGGATGAGCGGCTGCCCGACAATGGCGATGTAGTTCTCGTTGCGCTCGCCCTGGCTGATAACCTGGCGCTCGCCGCCGATCTCAAGGAGTTTGTTGCGGTTGAGGGAGACATTGATATCGGTCATCCACTTGAACTTCTTGCGGTCGAAGTTGACGGTACTGAGCTGGATTTCGACACCGGCGTTGCGGACGCGGCCGATGTTGTTCCAGTAGTTGCTGAAGCCCGTAAAGGACTGCGTCGGCTGCTCGAACAGGAGGGCCCGGGTAACGGAATAGTAGGCATCCACCGTGAGGGCGATCCGTCCGTGGAGGAACCCGACATCCAGACCGCCGTTGAACTCGTCCGTCTGTTCCCAGGTAATATCGGCATTGGCCAGCGTGCTGGAAGTGTTCGCCACACCGGTCACAAGAGCGCCGTTGCCCTCGCCGGTAGCATAGTTGGCACCGCCGAGCACTTCGAGGGCGGAATAGTACTGAATGTTATTGTTGCCGGTTACACCGTAGGAAGCGCGGAGCTTGAGGTTGCTCAGCCAGTCAACGTGCTGCATCCAGGGTTCTTCACTGATGCGCCATCCCGCCGAGACCGAAGGGAACCAGGCATTCTTGTTCTTGCCCTGGAACAGCGAGGAGCGGTCGAGACGGACTGATGCCGAGAAGAGGTATCTGTCGGCGAAGGAGTAAGTGGCACGCGCAAGATAGGACTGCAGAAGTTTATCCGGATAGCGGAAGGTGCCGGTGCCCGCCGTATTGCCGTTGTTGGAAGCGGCCAGGGAGAACACCGTCGCTGCATTGAGCGTATGGATGTCGTCCGTCGGGAAGCCGGTAGCCGTCATCGCCACGCGCTGCACACGCGTTTTCTCGTAGGTGAAGCCCGCGAGGAGGTCGAGTTTGTGGCGCCCCTTATTTAAATTATAATTCAAGGTATTCTCCGTCAGGAGATCCACATAGAGGGTGCTGAAATAGGAAGCCTCGCTCGGAGTTCCGTCCTTGAGGGCATTGATATTGGCGTAGTTGTAGGACGGGGTGAATCGGACGACTACACCGTTGGAGGAACGGAAGGTAAGGCCCTTCACGATCGTCACCTCGCCATACACATTGGCCATTCCGGAGAAGTTTTCGCTCCAGCGTTCGGTATTGGCCATCACGCTCTTGGGGTTGTTATTGGCGGAGTTGAACGGGCTCACGTTCGTGTCCCAGACCGGGTTGCCGTACTCATCGGTCCCGTGGGTCGGCGTGGAGATCGAGTTGAAGTGGCTGCCCCGCGCGAATCCCGTGTAGCCTCCCGTGAATGCGGTGGTCCAGTCATTGTGCATCACCGGCAGGAAGGAAGGGGTACGGTAGAAGTCTATAAAATTATTGCGCGGGCGCGAGGCCTTCTGATAGCTGCCCGAAATATTGTAGCCGAAACGGAAATGGGCGGAAAGATCCACATCCATACGGCTGCGGAAGCCGATCTTGTCCACCTGGTTCTGCAGCATAATACCCTGGTCGCGTGTATAGAAGGCGGAAGTATAGTACTTCAGGTTCTTGCGGCCGCCGGATACGGAGAACTGGACATTGGTGATAGAGGCCGCGTTGCGGAGGCCCTCCCGCTGCCAGTCGGTCGCTCCGATATTCTGCTCGACCCAGGCGGCGGCACGATCCTGCCCCTTGACGGGAATGCCGCCCACGGACTCCTCATACTCCTGCAGGCGCAGATAGTCCGTCGCCGTAATCATATCGTGCAGTTTGTAGGCGTATTTCACGCCCTGGTAAACCTTGACGTTGTAAACCGGCTTGTCGGCATCGCCACTCTTGGTCGTAATCATAATGACGCCGTTAGCTGCCCGCGATCCGTAGATGGCGGCCGAAGCGGCGTCCTTGAGGACCTCGATGGACTTGATGTCGCTGGCGTTGATGTTACTCAGGCCCTGTGGATCCGGGAATCCGTCTACGATCACCAGCGGGGAGCTGTCGGCCGAAATGGAACCGGTACCCCTCACGCGGATGGCCGGAGTCACACCCACCTCGGAGGTGTTATTGTTGATCGACAGGCCGGCAATCTGGCCCTGGAGGGCCGTGGTCACATCCGAGACGGGGGTGTCAATCAGATTTTCACCGCCGATCTTGGAAATGGATCCCGTCAGGTGAGACTTGGCCTGGGTGCCGTAACCGACCACGACGGCATCATCCAGCAGGGTCGCGTCCGTCTCCATAAAGACGGTGACGCTACTCTGCCCGGCGAGGGGAAGCTCGAGGGTCCGGTACCCGATGAATGAAAAGACAAGGACCGCATCCTTGTCGGGAACTGAGAGGGAGAAATGGCCGTCCAGATCTGTACTGGAACCGGCACTGCTCCCCTTTACCATAACGGAAACGCCCGGAAGCGGTCCCTGGACATCAGTGACCGTTCCCGTTACCGTCCTGGAGCCTTGCGCACCCGCCATCCAGCACGCCAGAAACAGCAGTGCGACGGAGAGGAGGTGTTTCAACTTGTTCGTTGGAGACATTGTGGTAGTATTAAGGGTTTCATCTTGGGGGTTTTTGGCAAAATTGGTTAACCAATTTCCCGACGGACAAATTTAGAAAACATTTTTTTTAAAACCAAATCCATCCTATAAATTCTTATAAATAAAATTTTTACAAAACTCGGCCAGGATTCCGTGCACGGGCACGAAAAATATTTGGAAAGTCGCGGAAACGTTCGTATATTTGCGCATTAACAGCAATGAAATGCCGGATTTTCCGGCCGGAACATACCAACTAAACAATTATGGCAAAAGTAGTTACATTCGGAGAAGTGATGCTCCGCCTCTCCACCCCCGGATACCTCCGGTTCTCCCAGGCCCGCAGCTTCGAAGCCACCTTCGGCGGCGGCGAAGCCAATGTCGCCGTTTCGCTGGCCAATTACGGCATCGACGCGCATTTCGTGACGCGCCTCCCCAAGAATGACATCGCAGACCTTTGCGTCAACGAGCTCCGCGGCGTCGGCGTCGGTGTCGACGGCATCGTCTACGGCGGCGACCGCGTGGGCATTTACTATCTCGAAACGGGCGCCATCGCGCGCGGAAGCAAGGTCATCTACGACAGGGCCAATTCCGCCATCGCCGAGATCCAGCCCGGCATGGTGGACTGGCACAAGGTGCTCGAGGGAGCCGACTGGTTCCATTGGACCGGCATTACCCCCGCCCTCAGCCAGGGTGCCGCGGACGCCTGCCTCGAAGCCATCAAAGTGGCCAATGAGATGGGCGTGAAGGTCTCCTGCGACCTCAACTACCGCAAGAAACTCTGGAAATACGGCAAGAGCGCCTCGGAAGTGATGCCGCTGCTGGTCGAGGGCTGCGACCTCATCCTCGGCAACGAGGAGGATGCGGAGAAGGAATTCGGCATCAAGCCGGAGGGCTTCGACGCCGAGAAGACGGGCGGTGAGATCGACCAGACCCGCTTCGAGAGCGTCTGCCGTCAGTTGATGGCCCGCTTCCCCCGCTGCAAGAAGGTGGCGATTACCCTCCGCGGCTCGGTCAATGCCAACCACAATACCTGGGGCGGCGTCCTCTTCGACGGAGAGACCCTGCATCAGTCCCGTCGCTATGACCTCACCCACATCGTAGACCGCGTGGGCGGCGGCGATTCCTTTATGGGCGGTCTGCTGTACGGCCTCATCGCGTACGGTGACGACCAGAAGGCCATCGAATTCGCCGCGGCGGCCTCCGCGCTGAAGCACACCATCTTCGGCGACTACAACCGCGTCACCGTCTCCGAGGTCGAAGGCCTCATCGCCGGCGGCGGCAGCGGCAGAGTTTCCCGGTAAAATAATAGCCCTATGTCCAAATTCAAAAAAATCGATACCATCGGTATCATCCGCTCGACGGGAATCGTGCCCGTGTTCTACAACGCCGACCTCGAACTCACCAAGAAGGTCGGCAAGGCCTGCTATGACGGCGGCCTCCGTGCCTTCGAGTTCACCAACCGGGGCGACGGCGCCCATATCGTCTTCAAGGACCTGATGCCGTTCGTACGGACAGAGTGCCCCGGGCTGGCGCTCGGCGCCGGGACTGTTCTCGACGCCCCGACGGCCGCGCTGTACATCCAGCTTGGCGCTGACTTCATCGTCTCGCCCAGCCTCAACCCCGAAGTGGCGCGCCTCTGCAACCGCCGCGGCGTCCCCTATTCGCCCGGTTGCGGCACGGTGACGGAGATCTGCACCGCAATGGAGCTCGGCTGCGACCTGGTGAAGGTCTTCCCGGCCGGCACAGTCGGCGGACCCGCCTTCGTCAAGAACATCCTCGCTCCCCTTCCGTGGGCGATGATTATGTGCACCGGCGCCGTGGAGCCCACTGAGGACAACCTCACGGCCTGGGCCAAGAGTGGCGTCACGGCCGTCGGAATGGGCTCCAAGCTCTTCCCGAAGGATGTCCTCGCTTCCGGCGACTGGGCCGCCGTCAGCGACCTCTGCCGAAAGAGCCTGGAGTGGTTCCGGAAATGACAAAGAGAATTCTCATCACGATCGCAAGTGTTGCGGCCGCTGTACTTTCCGGGTGCGGAAATACGGCGGACCGGACCCTGACGGCTCTATGCCGCCAGGCGCCCTTTGAGATGCAGGCACCCGCATTGCCGCAGATACCGGACAGAAGCGTCTCCCTTGCCGACTTCGGCGGCGTTGGCGACGGAGTTACCCTCAACACGGAGGCCTTTGCCAATGCCATTGAAGGCCTGGTGGAGAAAGGCGGCGGCTGGGTGGAAGTGCCCGAGGGGATCTGGCTCACGGGGCCGATTACGCTGCAGAGCCATATTGGGCTGCATCTGGACGAGAATGCCGTCGTGGTATTCGACCCGGATCAGGACCTCTACCCGATCATCGACACCAATTTCGAGGGTCTTGATGTAAGGCGGTGCCTCTCCCCTCTTAACGCGACGGGCGTGACCGACATCGCGATTACCGGCAAAGGCATCTTCGACGGTAGCGGCGATCCGTGGCGCGAAGTCAAAAAACGCAAAGTCGGCGACGACCAGTGGAAGCGCATCCTAAAGCGGGGTGGAATTGTCTCCGAGGATGGCAAAGTCTGGTACCCGGACGAAGGCTACGCCAAGGCCCGGGCTACGGCCGGCAGCCTCAATTATCCCGATCCTTCCCTGGACGAGCAGGAGATCAAGACTTTCCTCCGCCCGGTGCTGCTGAGTTTCCGGGAATGTGAGCGCGTCCTCATCGAGGGCTGTACCTTCCAGAACAGCCCCTGCTGGAATCTCCACCCGCTCTGGTGCAAAGACGTCGTTATCCGGGACATCACCGTCCGCAATCCGCACTACAGCGCCAACGGCGACGGCATCGACATCGACGCCTGCGAGAGGGTCATCCTTACCGGATCGACCTTCGACGTCGGCGACGACGCTATCTGCATCAAGTCGGGCAAGGATGCCGACGGGCGTCGGCACGCCCGCAAATGCCGCAACCTCATCATCACCGACTGCACGGTCTATCACGGTCACGGCGGTTTCGTAGTGGGCAGTGAAATGTCTGGAGGCGTGGAAAACATCCTCGTGAGCGGTTGCCGCTTCATCGGCACCGACGTAGGTCTGCGGTTCAAGTCGACCCGCGGCCGGGGCGGCCTCGTGAAGGACATCTGGTGCGACCATATTTATATGAAAGACATCGTCACCTACGGCGTCATTTTCAATCTTTACTATGCCGGTGTCGCCGCAACGGAGATGTCCGGGGAGGCCCAGGAGGACATCCAGCCCGTGGATGAGACGACCCCCGAATTCCGCGACTGCCATTTCTCGGACATTGTCTGCGCAGGAGCCGATCAGGCCATCTTCATCAACGGCCTTCCCGAGCTCCCGATCCGCGGTCTCTCCTTCAAGGACAGCCAATTCACTGCCGGAAAGGGGGCCGAATCCCACTTCGCCGAAGGCATCACCTACGAGAACGTGCTCGTTAACGGAAAAGCTTTATGAGAAGAATTCTCTACCTCGCCGCCGCCTGGCTTCTCGCCTGTTCGTTCACGACCATTCACCTGATGGGAGACTCCACCTGCGCCGACAAGGACCTCAAGGGCGGGACCAATCCCGAGCGCGGCTGGGGAATGATTTTCCGCAACTTTGTCGATAGCGACTACAAGGTTGTCAACTATGCCCAGAACGGCCGCAGCACCAAGAGTTTCATCGATCTGGGCCTCTGGGATAAGGTCGAATCGAACCTTCGCGAAGGCGATTATGTCTTCATCCAGTTCGGCCACAACGATGCCAAGCAGTCGGACACCGCCCGCTACGCCGCCCCGTTCGGAGCCTATCAGGACAATCTGCGCCTCTTTGTCCGGACGGCCAAAGAGAAGGGCGCCAGGCCCGTCCTCCTGACCCCGGTCGCCCGCCGCTGGTTCAAGGACGGAAAATTGGACCGGGGCTGCCACACCGACTATCCTGCCGCCATGAAGCAGGTCGCCGCAGAGGAGGGCATTCCCTGCTGGATATCACCACGAGCACCCTCGACTGGCTGGAGAGCCTCGGCGATGAGGGCAGCAAGCCCTATTTTATGATTTCTACCGGGAAGAATGACAACACCCATACCGTAGCCAGCGGCGCCCGGAAGGTTGCGCTGCTGATTTGCGATGCTATCCGGCAGCAGCTTCCCGACCTTGCACAACACCTTGTTTATCAGGATATCATCGTGGATCAGCACGGATTCGGAGACTATCTGACCGTGCAGGAGGCCATCAACGCCGCCCCGGATTACAGCCACAAGGAGATTACCACCATCCACATCAACGAGGGCGTCTACCGGGAATGTATCCGCATTCCGCACAGCAAATTCCGCCTCAAAATCACCGGAGACGGGGCTGAGAACACGATCCTTACCTACAATAAATACGCGCGCGCGAAATGGCCGGGACGGGAATTCGAGATCGGCACTTCCGGCAGTGCCAGCATCTACATTCACGCGAGTTATATCACCTTCGAGGACCTGACCATCGAGAATTCCGCCGGGGAGGGCAAGGAAATCGCCCAGGCCGTGGCCGTATTCACAGACGGGGACTTCCTCTTCTTCCACCGCTGCCGCTTCATCGGCAACCAGGACACCCTCTACACCTATGGCCGCTTCGGCAAGGAAGGCGGCATAAAGCGGAATTATTTCCTCGACTGTTACATCGAGGGCACGACCGACTTCATCTTCGGACCGAGCATCGCGTACTTTGAGAACTGCACGATCCACAGCAAGAAAAACAGCTATGTGACGGCGGCCTCCACCCTACCAGGTCAGCAGTACGGATATGTCTTCCGCAACTGCACACTGACCGCGGCCCCGGGCATCGATAAATGCTATCTGGGGCATCCCTGGGGGGCATATGCCAAGGCGGTCTTCCTTGAATGCACGCTCGGGAGTCACATTCTGCCGGAAGGCTGGCACGACTGGGAGAAGCCCGGGAAGCCCGATACGAAGAAGAATTCCTACTACGCCGAATACGGCTCGAAGGGACCCGGCGCGGCCACCGCGAAGCAGCGAGTGAAATGGTCGCATCAACTCACCGCGAAGCAGGCTGCGGAGTACACTTTTGAGAAGGTGATGTATCAAAGCCAGGACGGCATTAAATGGAATCCGTATGAGAACAGGTAGGTTCCGGTCAAAAAGGCCGCAAAACGTGCGGAACCTATATCTGCACGCGCAGGTTCCGGGCGAAAAGACCGCAAAACGTGCGGAACCTCTCCGGATGCTGGCGATTTCGGTGGTAGGGGTTCTGCTTATGGCCTGCGCCCCGAAGCAGGAGCCGCTCTCGCAGCGTATGGTCCGCTCGGAGATCGCCCGCTGCCCCGAAGCCACATACCTCGACGGCCGCGAGGGCACCCTGAAATGGAACTACACCACCGGGCTGGAGCTTCAGGCGATGCTGGAGATGGCCGATCAGGTCGGCCATGACGCTTCTTACCGTCATTCCCGGCTTGACCGGGAATCCCTCATCGACTATGTCGACGCGTGGTACGACGCCATCATCGACGAGACCGGAGCCATACAGGGCGGGTATAAGAAAGAAAAGTACAACCTCGACCACGTGTGTCCGGCGCGGACGCTGCTCACGCTGCGGAAATTCCGCCCGAAGGCCAAGTATGACGCTGCCGTCGACAGCATCTTTGCCCAGCTGCAGAGCCAGCCCCGGACCGAAGCCGGCGCCTTCTGGCACAAACAGGTCTACCCGTATCAGGTTTGGCTCGACGGCCTCTATATGGCCGAGCCGTTCTATGCGGAGTATGCCGCCGAGACGGGGCGCAAGGAGCTTTTCGACGACATTGCACAGCAGTTCAAGGTCGCCTGGGAGAAGACATTCGACCCGGCTACGGGCCTTCCCCGTCACGCCTGGAATGAATCCCGGGATATGTTCTGGTGCGATCCGGAGACCGGGCAGTCCGCGCACAGTTGGGGCCGGGCGACGGGCTGGTATGCGATGGCGCTCGTCGAAGTGCTGGACTTCTTCCCGCAAGACCATCCGGAGCGGCATGCTCTCCTGGACATCCTCCAGCAACTTCTAAGCACACTCCCCCGTTACGCCGATCCCAAGACGAAGATGTGGTACCAGGTGCTGGATGCACCGGGGCGTGAAGGCAACTATGTCGAAGCCACTTGCTCTGCGATGTTCACCTACGTCTATCTCAAATCTGCCCGCAAGGGCTGGCTCCCCAAGGGAACGGGCATCGATCCGGCGACGCTCTACAAGCGTCTGGTCGAAGCCTTCATCCGGGTGAATGAAGACGGCACGCTCAGCCTTGTTGACTGCTGCGCCGTTGCAGGCCTCGGCGGCAAGGAGAACCGTAGCGGCACCTACGACTACTACATCCACGAAACGATAACCACGAACGACCCCAAGGGCATCGGCCCCTTCATCTGGGCTTCGCTCGAATACGAAAGGATATGAAATTCAGACACTTACTCATTGCGGTAGCAACCCTTGCCATCGCCTGCGGCGGCAAAGAGAACCCCGATAACGGCAATGATAACCCCGGAGGAGGCGGAGATAAGCCCCAGGTGGAAATCCCGGCGGTTCCGACCGGCGTGAAAGCCTCGTCCGCAACCAACAACAGCGTCTTCTTGGAATGGGAAGCGGCCGCCAGGGCATCTACTTATTCCTGGGTCCTTACCAAGGAAACAGCAGAGGTCACCAGCGGTTCGACGAACCACCTGTACGTCTCTGTAAAATCCCTTTCCCCCGGTACGACCTATGTTTTCAAGGTCAAAGCCGTGAACAGTGCCGGCGAATCGGCCTGGTCTGAGGGTGTGGAAGCCACCACGACCAACGGCGGAACAGACCCCGGACCGGATCCGCAGCCAAACCTTTATGAGCAGTTCAAGATTCCCGCCTGTGAGGAAGAAGACGGCGCCGCACGCGCCTTCCCGGGCGCGGAGGGCGGCGGCATGTACACCACCGGCGGCCGCGGCGGTTCGGTCTATCACGTTACCAACCTCAACGACAGCGGCTCCGGCTCCCTGCGCTACGGCATCGAAAGCGGTTCACGCCCGCTGACCATCGTCTTCGATGTAGCCGGCATCATCGAACTCGCCAGCGACCTCAAGATCAGCCGGGGCAACCTCACCATCGCGGGGCAGACGGCCCCGGGAGACGGGATCTGCCTCAAGAATT
>JAFZAI010000118.1 GCA_017557325.1 Bacteroidales bacterium | reverse complement strand
GCAGACGGAAGCCATGGAACTGGAGCCGTTGGACTCGAGGATATCGGAAACGACGCGCACGGCGTACGGGAATTCCGGCTGCGTGGGGATGACGGGCTTGAGGGCGCGCATCGCCAGGTTGCCGTGGCCGATCTCGCGGCGGCCGACACTGCGCTGCGGCTTGGCCTCACCGGTGGCGAACGGCGGGAAGTTGTAGTGCAGGACGAACTGCTGGTCTTCCTGAATGAGGACCTCGTCCATCTCCTTCATATCGAGCTTGGTCCCGAGGGTCACCGTCGCGAGAGACTGGGTCTCGCCGCGGGTGAAGATGGCGCTGCCGTGGGCACCGGGGAGGTAATCCACTTCGCACCAGATCGGGCGGACCTCGTTGGTCGCGCGGCCATCGAGGCGCTTGCCCTCGTCGAGGATGAGGTTGCGCATCGCTTCCTTCTCGACGTCGTGGTAGTAGCGGGCGACCATTGCACCCTTGGCCTCCTGATCCTCTTCGGACAGGGTGGCGAGGAATTCGGCCTGGATGGCCTCGAAGCCTTCCTCACGCTCGTGCTTGGGCTTGGCGCTGCCGGCAAGGGCGTAGCACTTGTCGTAGCAGGCCTCGCGGACTGCCTTGCGGAGGTCTTCGTCCTCCTCGTCGTGCGGGTAGTCGCGTTTGTTGGTGTCGGTGCCGAGCTCTGCCATCAGCTCCTTCTGGACGCGGCAGTGCTTCTTGATCTCCTCGTGGGCGACCTTGATGGCCTCGAGCATATCGTGCTCGGTGACCTCTTTCATTTCACCTTCCACCATCATAATGTTCTCCTCGGTGGCAGCGACCATCAGGTCGAGGTCGGCGCGGGCACCGTCGGCAAAGCCGGGGTTGATGACCCACTCTCCGTCGATGCGGGCGACGCGGACTTCGGAGATCGGACCGCCGAACGGCAGGTCGCTCGTCGCGAGGGCGGCGGAGGCGGCCAAACCGGCGAGGGCGTCAGGCTGGACGTCCTTCTCGGCGGAGATCAGCATCACATTCACGAAAACTTCGAGGTGGAAGTCATCCGGCCACAGGGGGCGGATCGGACGGTCCACCAGACGGGCGATCAGGACCTCGTAGTCAGAAGGCCTGGATTCCCTTTTGAGGAAACCGCCGGGGAAACGTCCGGCAGCATAGTATTTCTCTCTGTAATCAACGGTGAGGGGCATAAAGTCGGTACCTTCCTTCACCTCTTTGGCGCACGTCACGGTGGCGAGGAGCATCGTGCCACCCATCTTCACGACAGCGCTGCCGGCGGCTTGCTTGGCCAGTTTGCCGGTCTCGATCTCAATCACCCGACCGTCGGGCAGATTGATTGTCTTTTTGATAATGTTCATACTTCGTTTACTCTATTACGTCTTTTCGTCTTTCTTAAAGAAAACGGGGGAGAGATCCTGCCTTGCACGACCTCTGCCCCCGCTATTTTCCTATCCGAATGCTTATCGACGGAGACCCAGCTCCTTGACGATAGCCCTGTATCTCTCGATGTCGATCTTCTGGAGGTAGTTCAGAAGCTGACGCCTCTTGGAAACAAGACGAAGAAGGGAACGGCGGGTAGCGACGTCCTTTTTGTTCTTCTTCAGATGCTCCGTGAGGTGAGCGATACGGTAGGAAAATAAAGCAACTTGACTCTCAGGTGAGCCGGTGTCCTTATTAGACTTTCCGTACTTCGCGAAAATCTCTTGCTTTTTGTCTGCCTGTAAATATTCGGCCATTTCGCAAAAAATTTGGTTAATAACTACATTCTGCCTACGCCTTTCGCGTAAAAAGCGTGCAAAGATAGGCAAAATTTCGGATAAAACAAAAATTTCGCTAAATTTGCCTTCCGTAAAATACCAGAAGTATGATCATCCGCGCAACAGGTATCGAAAAGAACTTCGGGCAGCTCAAGGTGCTCCGGGGGGTGGACTTCAGCGCCGACAAGGCGGAAGTGGTGGCCATTATGGGCGCTTCCGGCGCCGGAAAGTCCACGCTTCTCCAGATTCTGGGGACGCTGATGACCCCGGATGCGGGCACGCTTGAGATCGACGGTGTCAATCCGCTTGCCCTCAGCTCCCGCGAGCTTTCAGCTTTCCGCAACCGCAAGATCGGTTTTGTCTTTCAGGCGCACCATCTCCTGCCGGAATTCAATGCCCTGGAGAATGTGATGATTCCCGCCTTCATCGGGGGAGTCGCTGAAAAGGAGGCACGAAAGAGGGCGTCATCGCTGCTGGAGGATATGGGCCTTTCGGACCGGATGACCCACCGTCCGGCGGAACTTTCCGGTGGCGAGCAGCAGCGGGTTGCCATCGCCCGGGCCCTGATGAACGAGCCGGCCATCCTCCTGGCCGACGAGCCGTCCGGCAACCTCGACAGCGTCACCAAGGCGGAAATCCACAAATTATTCTTTACCCTCCGTCAGCAATACGGCCAGACGGTCGTCATCGTCACCCACGATGAATCGTTGGCTCAGATGTGCGACCGTACGCTGTTTATCCGCGACGGACAGTTCGTTTAAATTAATTACCGGTCTACAGAGAGGGTGCGGCGAATGGCGTGCGCCCAGCTGACCTTGAGCCTTTCGACGGTCTCAGGAGTGGCCGAAGGCGCGAAGACGCGTTCCACGTTCTTCTTGCTGCAAATCTCGTCGATACTGCTCCAGTATCCTACGGCAAGGCCTGCCAGGAAGCAGGCGCCCATGGCCGTGGTTTCGGTGTTGTTCCTGGGGCGAAGGACTTCCGTGCCGAGGATGTCGGCCTGGAACTGCAGCAGGAGGTTGTTTCGCGAAGCACCGCCGTCAACTTTGAGTTCGGTAAGCTTAACGCCCGCATCCCGCTCCATCGCGGCGACGATATCCATCGTCTGGAATGCGATACCTTCGAGAGCGGCCCGGGCGACATGTGCTGCTGTTACGCCGCGGGTCAGGCCGGTAATGGTGCCGCGGGCATACGGATCCCAGTACGGCGCGCCAAGACCCGTGAGGGCGGGAACGAAAAAGACGCCGCCGTTGTCGGGAGCCTTTTCGGCCAGGGTTTCGATTTCGTCCGGCGTGCGGATGATGCCGAACGAATCCCGGAGCCATTCCACGACGCTTCCGGCCATAAAGATGGATCCTTCGAGGGCGTAATTGACTTTGTCGCCGATCTTCCAGGCGATGGTGGTGAGGAGGTTGTTCCTGGAGCGGACCGGCTTCTCGCCGGTATTCATTAGGAGGAAGCAGCCGGTGCCGTAGGTGTTCTTGACCGAGCCGGGCTCCGTGCACATCTGGCCGAAGAGAGCGGCCTGCTGGTCGCCCGCGATGCCGGCGATGGGCACTTCGTGGGCGAATAGGGTCGTCCGGGTATAGCCGTACATTTCGCTGGAGGATTTGACCTCCGGCATCATCGAGGCCGGGATGCCAAACAGATTGAGCAATTCCTCGTCCCACTGCAGGGTGTGGATGTTGAAGAGCATCGTCCGGGAGGCGTTGGTAACGTCGGTGACGTGCACGTCGCCGCGGGTGAGGTTCCATACCAGCCAGGAGTCGACGGTGCCGAAGCGGAGCTCGCCCCGCTTTGCGCGCTCGCGTACACCCGGCACATTATCAAGGATCCATTTGATCTTGGTGCCGCTGAAATAAGGGTCGATGATGAGGCCGGTCTTCTCCCGGATCTTCTTCGTCAGCCCGGCCGCCTTGAGGGAGTCGCAGTAGCCGGAGGTGCGGCGGTCCTGCCAGACGATGGCGTTATAGACAGGCTCGCCCGTGGCGGCGTCCCAGATGATCGTCGTCTCTCTCTGGTTGGAAATGCCGATAGCCGCGATGTCGAGGCCGTTGATGCCGAGCGAAGAGATGGCTTCGGCGATGACGGCCGCTTCGGACGACCAGATGTCGGCCGGATTGTGCTCGACCCAGCCCGGTTTCGGGAAGTGCTGGGTGAATTCTTTCTGCGCGGTGGCGCAGACGTTCCCGTCGTGGTCAAAGACGATGGCCCGGGAACTGCTGGTGCCCTGGTCAAGGGCTAAAATGTATTTGCTCATAGTGTAAGAGGTTATTACTTTTAGAGGATTTCCTTGCAGATCAGTGTGGCGGACGTGCAATCCTCCACGACTACGTCGACGTAGTCGCCGGGACGGATGTTGCCGGGGTCGGGGAAGACGCACATCTTGTTGTCGGAGGAACGGCCGCAGAGCTGGTCGCCCCGCTTGGACGGGCCTTCGACCAGGACGGTGAGGCGACTTCCGATCCGCTCCCGATAGCGGTCCAGGCTGCGGCGGTTCTGGAGTTCGATGATCTCGTTCAACCGCCGAGTCTTGACTTCAGGAGGTACGTCGTCGGGATATTTCCGTGCGGCCAGCGTTCCCGGCCGCTCGGAATACTGGAACATAAACGCCCAGTCGAATCCGACTTCCTCCATCAGCGACAGGGTGGCCTGGTGATCCTCCTCCGTTTCGGAGCAGAATCCGGCGATGACGTCCGTCGTGATGCCGCAACCCGGCATCAGGGACCGGATTTTCGCCACCCGCTCCAGATAGCCCTCGCGGGTATTGCGCCGCCGCATCTTCTCGAGGATGCGGTCGCTGCCGCTCTGGAAAGGCAGGTGAATATGCTTGCAGATATTCTCCCGGGCGGCCATCGTCTCGAGGACTTCATCGGTAAGGTCGTAGGGATTGGAGGTCGCGAACCGCACGCGGAGTAACGGAGAGATATCCGCCACCATCGCAAGCAGTCGTGCGAAAGTTACATCTTCCCACCGGTAAGAATCCACATTCTGCCCGAGCAGCGTCACCTCGCGGTAGCCCCGGTGGAACACATCGCAGGCCTCCCGCACGATGGAGTGTGCGTCGCGGGACCGCTCGGCCCCGCGGGTATAGGGTACTACGCAGTAGGAGCAGACGTTGTTGCAGCCCCGCATTATGGAAATGAAAGCGGAGACGCCGCCCTTGTCCAGACGGACAGGATCGATGTCGGCATAGGTCTCGGAACGGGAGAGTTCGACGTTGATCTGCGGCGTGCCGGAAGCGGCCCCTTCAAGCAGTGCGGGCAGCGTCCGGTAGGCGTCCGGCCCGGCTACTACATCGACCTTCCCGGTGGCGAGGAGCTCCTCCTTGAGCCTTTCGGCCATACAGCCGAGAATGCCCACCAATACGCCCGGACGGCCTTTTCGCGCTTGATTGAAAACTTCAATCCTTCCCCGGATCCGCTGCTCGGCATTGTCCCGCACCGAGCACGTATTGGCCATGATCACATCGGCCTCACCCATCTCCTCCGTCCGTTCATATCCCTCCTTCCCGAGGATGGAAAAAATCACCTCGGTATCCGCCACGTTCATCTGGCAACCGTAGGTTTCGATGTATAATTTTTTTAGTTTTGGGGGCATTTGATACATCAGCTCATAATATGAAATGAAAATTTCAAAAATAATTAATTGAGAGCAGATCCTAGTTCATCAAAAATTGAATACTTATGACAGGAATCTACAAACTCATTATATGTCAGAGGACCAATAAAAGTCTCATTTGACTTGACAATAATCCAATAATATAGTGTGTCACATTCCTCCGAATAATTATAGTTTGCATAAATAACGTTTTCCCCGTTTCGTGGTCGCTGTTTAACTACGATGAAGTTTTTGTTGGATTTATATGATAGCACAATAGGAGGAATATCATCTCGTCTGCCTAAGATATCTTTTCTCTGCACATCATATCTTAATCCCGCTCCTAAATCTATAATATCGGTTTTAAGTATACACCATCGCAACAAAAACACAAAACCGATAAAAGATACTATGAGTACAATAATTTTTATTACTTTATCCATGGATATGCTGGTTTTAGTTTCTTTTCCCCATAAATATTTATCTCGAATCCAATACCTTCCCCGGCGTACCAGCCG
>JAFZAI010000117.1 GCA_017557325.1 Bacteroidales bacterium | reverse complement strand
TACCCCGGGGATTCCGAAGTCCGCCTGTACGAGGTGGAGGGAGGTAAGCATTCCTGGGCAATGAATGATCTCGATACCTGCCGGGAAATCTGGGATTTCTTCAAACAGTATCTCCGCTGATGCCCCTCGAAAAAGCGTACGAAGACCCCGTCGTTGGAGCTGTCATTCTGCGGAAAGGACGAGTACGGGGGATTTCCATCCGGGTACATCCCCGCCGGGGCATCGTGGTGACAGTCCCCTGGCTGGTCCCGTATGCTGCGGGGATTCGCTTCCTGGAGAATCGGCGGGAATGGGTGCTTGGCTCCCTTGAGCGCCAGAAGGCTCGCCTTGAGAAGGCTTCCGACTCCGGTCACATTCTGCGCGTCAAGGATCCCGTCGAAGCCGCCCGGCTCCGGGCCGCAGCCCGCTCGATCCTCCCGGCGCGAGTGGCTTTCTACGCTTCCCGGTACGGATTCACCTTTGGCAGAATCTTCCTCAAGGCCAACCGCTCTAACTGGGGCAGTTGCTCCGCCCGCGGCAACCTCAACCTCAACATCGGCCTCGCTGCCCTTCCCGAGCCGCTGCGGGACTACGTCATTCTCCACGAACTCTGCCACCTCCGGCACCGCAACCACGGGCCCGAATTCCACGCCCTCCTCGACCGCCTCTGCCTCGACGCCCTCTCCACGCCCGCCCGTTCGCTGGAAAAGCAACTGAAGGGCTGGATTCTCTGCTGACGCCTGTCATTCCGAACCGAAGGTATCGGAATCTTCTTGATATTCTCCGATATTTTCCGTAAATTTGCGTCGCTTTGTAAGGCAAAACCTTTTAACTCTTATAAAATTATGCAAATCGTATCAGTTACCGGCAGGGAGATCCTCGATTCGAGAGGCAACCCTACCATTGAAGCAGAAGTTATCCTGGATTCGGGTTTCGTAGGCACGGCAGCCGTTCCGTCCGGTGCATCCACCGGTGAGAATGAGGCCCTCGAACTGCGCGACGGCGATCCCAAGCGCTACGGCGGCAAGGGCGTCCTCAAGGCGGTCGAGAACATCAACGAAAAGATCGCTCCCGCGATCGTCGGCATGGACGCGACCGACCAGCGCCTCATCGACAAGGTGATGATCGACCTCGACGGCACCCCCACCAAATCCAATCTCGGCGCCAACGCCATCCTCGGCGTTTCCCTCGCTGTCGCGAAGGCGGCTGCCGCGGAGCTTCAGATTCCCCTTTACAGATATATCGGCGGCACCAACACGTATGTGCTTCCCGTCCCGATGATGAACATCATCAACGGCGGCGCCCACTCCGACGCTCCCATCGCGTTCCAGGAGTTCATGATCCGTCCGGTCGGCGCCTCCTCCGAGGCTGAGGCCGTCCGCATCGGCGCCGAGGTGTTCCACGCCCTCCAGAAAGTGCTCAAGGGCCGCGGCCTTTCTACCGCCGTCGGTGACGAGGGTGGTTTCGCCCCCAAGCTCAAGGGTATCAACGACGCCCTCGACTGCATCATTGAGGCCATCGAGAAGGCTGGCTACAAGCCGGGCAAGGACGTGACCATCGCAATGGACTGCGCTGCCTCCGAGTTCTGCTTCAAGGGCGAGGACGGCAAGTTCTACTATGACTACAAGCAGCTCAAGGACGGCAAGAAGAAAGATCCGCGTGGCCGCAAGCTCACTTCCGACCAGCAGATCGCTTACCTCAAGCAGCTCATCACCAAGTACCCGATCGACTCCATCGAGGACGGCCTCAGCGAGGAAGACTGGGAAGGCTGGGTCAAGCTCACCAAAGCGATCGGCGACCGCTGCCAGCTCGTGGGCGACGACCTCTTCGTCACCAACGTCAAGTACCTCCAGAAGGGTATCGAGATGGGTGCCGGCAATTCCATCCTCATCAAGGTCAACCAGATCGGCTCCCTGACCGAGACGCTCGACGCCATCGAAATGGCGCACCGTCACGGCTACACCACCGTCACCTCGCACCGCTCCGGCGAGACCGAGGACACGACCATCGCCGACATCGCCGTCGCGACCAACAGCGGCCAGATCAAGACCGGCTCCCTCAGCCGTACCGACCGCATCGCGAAGTACAACCGCCTGATGAAGATCGAGCTCGAGCTCGGCGAAGTCTCCGCTTACGGATACAAGAAGCTCCGCTAAGCAGCAGGCTTACTTACACAAATCGCCCCCGCAGGTTGCTGCGAGGGCGATTTTTTTGTATAACCGTATTATTTCTTCTTGGATTTCTTTTCTTTGGCAGGCTGCGAGGCGATCTTTTCATTCAGCTTCACCGCTTTGCAAACCACTTTGTCGCATCCCTTGAGGTTGCGGAAATTCTTCTTGCCGATGATCTTCTTGAGAGACTTGTCGTAAGCCTTCTTCTCCGCCTTCATTTCCTTCTTGAAGGCCTTGGAGGCCCTTTCCTCGGCAGAAACATCCTTCCTGCACTTGTCTGCCATCCCCTGATTGAGCTCCAGCACGGCGGCTTTCTGTGCGTCGTCCAGCTTACAGATCTGGGCGATCCTCTCTGTACGCTTTACCGCGAAATCTTCCCCGCCGCACATTTCCTTGCAGCATTTCTTATCCTGGGCAAATGCCGTCGTCGCGCCAAGCGCAAGGGCGAGCATCAAAATCATCATCTTTTTCATAGTGTCATCATTTAATAAAACCGGGCGGAATTCTTTGCAAAAATTGCGCCGAAACCTATTTGGCAGACACCACTTCGCGCGAGAAACTGTAAAATGCGCCGTCCGACAGGATGATATGATCGACCAAATCGATCCGGAAAAGGCGCAATGCGCGCTGGATCTCCCCTGTCAGGCGAATGTCCTGCGGGCTTGGGGTGGGATCGCCGGAGGGGTGGTTGTGAACGAGAATCATCCGGCGGGCTTTCGCAGCGACCGCCTTCCGTGCCACCTCAGCCGCATCCAGTTCCGTGCTGAAATCATTCCCCCTGGAGAGACATTCCCTCCCGGTCAGGCGGGCACCCCGGTTGAGATAGAGGGCCCAGCACTGCTCGTGATCCAGTCCTTTGAGCACCGGGGACATCAGGTTGAAGATATCGTCCGGAGAGGTCATCAGAAGCCCCTCCGAGGACGGGACTTCGGAGAGCATCCGCCGCCCCAGTTCCAGGGCTGCCAGCACCGACAGGGCCTTCTCCCGACCGACACCCTTGCGGGTACAGAACTCCCGCAGGGACTGGCGCGACAAGCGCAGGAGCGAGCCATCCGCGCCGGCGAGAAGGTTTCGGGCCACGTCCACTGCGTTGAGGTTCACGGTCCCTGTCCGGAGAATGACCGCGAGCAGTTCCGCCGTGCTGAGAGCCGCCGCGCCCCGGGCCGCCATTTTCTCCCGCGGCCGGTCGTCAAAATTCAATTCCGCCATCTTCATCGTCAAGCCTTTTTCGGGCAAGATACGAAGGTGGCGGAAATGTTTGTTCAAAAAACAGAAATTTATTTTTGGAATGAAAACTTTTTTACATCTTTTTTGAATGTTTTGCGGGAGAGATTCCGGATCAAGTCCGGAATGACAGGGCTAGACGTAGAAGGCGACGATTTCGCCCTTGGCGACTTTGGCACCCTGGGCGGCCTTGACCGCAATGATGCGACCGTCGGTAGGGGCGACCATCTCCTCCAGGCCGTAGCGGGTCTGGACATAGCCGGCCGGAGCGCCGGCCTTGACCGCCGTACCGGTAGTCGGAGCGGCGGACACGTCATCCACGTCCACCTGCCACAGAAGCTGACCGGCAGCCGGAGCCTGGAGCGGAAGGGCGCCCGGATGGGCGGCTACGAAGTCTTCCACGTCGAAGGCGGGCATCTCCACGACGGGGCGTTTCACCACGATGGGCGCGCCGGCCTTGGCCTTGAGATCTGCCAGCTCCTTGTTGAAGCGCTCCTTGGCGATGCCGCTGCGATAATCGCGGTACTGACGCTCGTGCATCGCCAGCTCGAAGAGTTCTTCCTCGTCCTGGCCGACGTCCCAGCCCTCGTCCTTCATCATCTGGCGGAACTTCGGGAGCTCGTCCGGATAATTGTCCTGCGGATTGCCGGTGTGGAATTCGAGGCCCTTCTCCTTGGCGAGGGCGATGATCTCGGGCGCGAGCGGACCGGGAAGCTGCCCCATTTCCCCGAGAATCATTCCCCAGGTATCCTTGTCGATGGTGGTCCAGCGCGGCTTGTCGCTGAGCATATTGAAGAGATTCATCAGCGCGGTATTCTTGACATACTGGCTGAACGGGGTCACAAGCGGCGGATAGCCGAGGCGCGGCCACACGTATTCCACTTCCTGGAAAAGCTTGACCATCAAGGTATCGAGCGACATCTCGGGACGGCCGTGGGAGCGCTGGGCGGCGTTGATCGCCCCCTGGAAGCCCTTCAGGTCGGCCATCATCGAGCCCATCATTCCGCCGGGAAGGCCGCAGCCCACCAGCAGCGAGGACATCCGCGTATTGGAAGGATTGATCCAGTAGCCGAGGAAATCATCCATAAACTTCTGCGTGAGGGCGCGCACCTCCATATAGGCATCCATGTCGATATCCTTCACCTGGAAGCCGTCGGCGCGCATCATCTCACGGATGGTGATCACGTCAGGATGCACCTTGCCCCAGGAAAGGGGCTCCACTGCGACGTCCAGGTAATCGGCACCCGCACGGGCTACTTCCAGCATCGAGGCCGGAGAGAAACCGGGACCGGTATGGCCGTGATACTGCACCTTGATGTGCGGATATTTCTTTTTAATGCTTGCAACCAGTTCGCCCAGGACCGTGGGTCGGCCGACACCGGCCATATCCTTGAGGCAGATCTCGTCGGCACCGTATTCCACGACCTTGTCGACGACGCCCATATAATAAGGTACGGTATGGACAGGGGAATGGGTGATGGAAAGCGCGACCTGGGAAACCATCCCCGCCTTCTTGGCGAATTCCACGCTGCCGCGGAGGTTGCGGTGGTCGTTGAGGCCGCAGAAGGAACGGGCGATATCCGTTCCCTGAGCCTTTTTGACCTTAAACATCAGCTCACGCACGTCAGCGGGAACCGGATTCATCCGAAGAGCGTTAAGGCCACGCTCAAGCATATGCGTCTCGATGCCGGCCTTGCGGAGCGGCGCCGTCCAGCGGCGGACGGCCACGTTGGGATTCTCCCCGAACAGGAGATTTACCTGCTCAAACGCACCGCCATTGGTCTCGACCCGGTCGAAGCATCCCATCCGAATGATGGCCGGAGCCACCTCTTCCAATTGATCCACCCGGGGCACATACTTCCCCGATGACTGCCACATGTCCCTGTACACCAGGGAGAATTTAATTTCTCTTTTCATAATTCCGTCATTCCGGACTTGTTCCGGAATCTTTGTAAAAAAATTTGGACATCCAAAAAAAAGTTGTACCTTTGCAGTCCACTATGGTGCGCATAGTTCAGTTGGTTAGAGCACTGGATTGTGGTTCCAGTTGTCGTGGGTTCGAGTCCCACTGCGCACCCCAAAGCGGCCCAGGGTTTCTCCCGGGCCGTTTTTATTTGCGTTTCAGAACCTCCCGGGCCGCCTCTGCGACGTGAGCGGCATCGAGGCCGTAAGCCTTCATCAGCTCGGCAGGGGTGCCGCTCTGGCCGAAGGCGTCGCGGCCGTTGACAAACGCAAGCGGAGCGGGTTTCGCGGCGGCGAGGACTCCGGCGATGAGCTCGCCAAGCCCGCCCGCGCTGTTGTGCTCCTCGGAAACCACGGCGCAGCCGGTCTTCTTCACCGAAGCCAGCACCGCTTCCATATCCAGCGGCTTGATGGTCGCGATGTCAATCACCTCGGCGCTGATGCCCTCCGCTTCCAGCATCTCCGCAGCCAGGAGCGACTCCCAGACGAGATGGCCGGTGGCGAAAAGCGTCACGTCGGTGCCTTCATTCATCACGATGGCCTTGCCGATTTCGAACGGAGCATCCTCCTGGGTAAAATTCGGGACGCTAGGACGACCGAAACGAAGATATACGGGACCTTCGTAGGCCGCGGCGGCAAGGGTGGCCGCCTTGGTCTGGTTGTAGTCGCAGGGGTTGATGACCACCATTTCGGGAAGAGCGCGCATCAGGGCGATGTCCTCCATCGTCTGGTGGGTGGCGCCGTCTTCGCCGAGGGTAATGCCCGCGTGCGAAGAGGCGATTTTGACGTTGGCCTTGCCGTAGGATACCTCCTGGCGAATCTGGTCGTAGACCCGGCCTGTGACGAATTCAGCGAAGGAGCCGATAAACGGAATCTTGCCGCTGATGGCAAGCCCGGCCGCCACGCCGACCATGTTCG
>JAFZAI010000013.1 GCA_017557325.1 Bacteroidales bacterium | reverse complement strand
TAGTAAACATGCAACCACTGCGCTTGTTGACATTATCCGTATTGTCAATCCAAAGTACATCGCAGTTGTTATGCAATTCTATGTATTCAGAATAGGTTGGTATTCTCCAAGGTGCTCCCAGTTCTACTGTGGCAGCATCATCTATAGGTAGAAGTGTATCCAAGTTATCAACAATGCCGTAGTTTTCGTCGTGGCAGTATTTTAAAAGGGAGTGACTTGTTCCGTTGCATAACAAATACGTCTCCCAGTTGTAATTCTCCTTCGGCAGCGTCTCTCCCCAGGCATAATAGTACCCGCTGTAGCCGAGCCCTTCGGCTTTTGTTCCGCCCAGGTTGAACGATGCCCATTTGACCGAGAGTCCGAGGTCGATGGCGTCGGGGACGGGGAGCGGTTCGGTCACGGTGACGGCACAGGCCGCAGAAAAACCACCGTCGCGGGTCGTAGCCGTGATGACGGCCGTCCCGGCTCCGGCACCCGCTACGATGCCGTCAGCGTCCACAGTCGCGACGCTTGGTGCCGTAGATGTCCAGGTTACGACTTTGTCGCTGGCATTCTCCGGAAGGACGGTGGGCATCAGTCGGAACGTCTTGCCGACCGTGATGTGCAACCGTTGTTCCAGGCTGACTCCGGTCACGGGAACAGGGGTGAAATCCGGGTCATAGACCGGGCGGATCGTATATCCTGATGTGCGGAAATAATAGGTAAGATGATTACTCCGTTCCTGGAAACGTATGCAGAAGGCATTCAACGGATTCTCCGGCATGATCATCGAAGACAGGTACATTCCGCTTTCGGATACTTCGTATTCCCCACCGGGTCCTTCACGATAACCGGCGGCCGGCAGGAAAATGCTGCTTCCGCTCCGTGAGACGGCATAGCCGTTGACTCCGTTGACCTGCGTCCACTCCCAGGTGCAATTTTCCACGAGCTCTTTCATCTCGCTTTCGGTAGGCATCCGCCAAGGCAATCCCATTCTGAAGAGTGCGGCATCGTCTTCGGGAAGGAAAGTGGTCTGGTTGTCGATGACCGTGCCCCATTGAGCTCCTGTGTTGTATTTGGTAAATCCGCCCTCTTCGCCGTTGCCCCATTTGTACCAGGGACCGCCGAACCAGGAATTGGGTTTGGTTTCGCCCCAGGCGTAGTAGTAGCCATATTCCTCCGGCTTCGTCGCGCCCAAATTGCAGGATCCCCAGAGGATGCTGAGGCCCAGGTCAACGGTCCCTTCGACGCCGCCCCGGATCGAGAAGCCCTTTACTTCGCCATAATAGGATTTCCCGCCGATGCGGGCGAAGGCAACGTAGTAGATATTACCGGCAGGGAGTCCACTGACGGAGGTTTGGAATGTGTCATCGGACTGAAGCGAGCAGGTAACTTGCGTCCCGTTGGCCGCCAAAGATTCCGCGGTAGCGGACGTGGCGCTGTAGTAGAATCCGATTTCGGCCCCGGGAATGGGTTCGATGTGATGGATCTGCCCCAGCAATTTGGCGGATGTGCCCATAATGTCGAAGGCGGGGAGTGTCGTGACGCGGATGGACCGCTCGATGGCCAGAAGGGGGACATATTCGGAGACCCGGTCATTGGTGCCGTCGCTGATGCTGAGACAGGCGCTGGCAGAAGTGTCTCCAGCAAAAAAAACGGCGGGAAGATTCCCCGTTTCGGCCTGAAGGGTAATGACGCCGCCATCCGCCTCCAGCGTTGTAATCGGGAGATTGATGAATTCCGGCGCGGAGCGGGTAATCGTAGAAACGGCCTTGAGCGTGACAGCCTCCTGCCAGAGGGCAGCAAGGTCGGCCGCGGCGCTGGCGGGATGCACCTCAAAGTCAAGCGTGACATTCTCGGGCTGGACATCTTCGCCCTCCCGGATAAAATAGACGGTGGCTTGTCCGTCGCTGTAGCGGGGAATGTAGGTGAGGGACTGGATGCGGGCGAGGAGTTTGGCAATATCGGCCTTGATGCCGGCAATTTCATCCCGAAGGAGACCGAGATCCGTTTCGCACTGGGAAACGCGTTGGGTCAGGGTATCAAGGGTGGCATTGATTTGGCTGACTTCGGTGGTAATCCGTCCGTTGAGGGTGGAAATTTCCGTTGCCATCTGCCCGCTTAACTTCCCGTCGAGGGTCTCGATGGCTGCCTGTATGGCGCCCTGGTAGGCCTCGGTGATTTCGCTTTTGGCGGTATTGAGTTCGTCACGGATACCAGAGAGACCGGCAAGGTCCTCTTCCAGTTTGACAATCCGCTTGCGGAGACTGTCGATGGAGGCCTGGTGCTTATCGAGGGACGTTGCGTTATCGGCGATAAGCCCTTCGAGGTCGGCCTTCTGGCTTGAGAGCTGATTTGTCAGGTTGCCCTCGAGGGTGGAGAGTTTGGCCTCCGTTTGGGCGATGGTATAATATCCGGTCAATTGTTCGTTGACCCAGTTTTTGAGAGAGGCTTCGGAGGTCTCAATAGCGCTCCGGATAGCCCCCTCATAGGCATCTGTTAATTCCTGGCGGGCTGTCGTGATAGCGGTATTGCAGTCTGTGACGGCCTGGCTGATTTCGCCCTGAAGATCCTCCCGGAGCGAGCCAAGGGCTGATTCCAACTGCGCCTGGGTCGCCATCGTGCCGAGGAGGGTCTCCAATTGGCCCTGAATCCCTGCGACGATAGCGGCTGTCTGGTTGTATTTTTCCAGCGTGACAAAGGTCGTACTGACCCAGGTCCGGGTGTCGGAGATCTGCCCCGAAATCAGATTCTTGATATCCGTGTCAATATAAGTCCTGAGCGCGGAAATCTGCTGCTGAAGGTCTGTATCTTTGGATGTCAATTCCTCAAGAGTGGTGTTGATGGCGGAAATCTGCCCGGTGACTGTCCGTTTATAGGTTTCAAGCTGGGCGGCGGCTTCCTGTCCGGCTGCGGTGATTTTCTGCTCCAGCAGTTCGTCGGCGTGGACGAGTTCATCCTTTTGTCTCTGCAGGGTTTCAATCAACCCCCGGAGCTCCGTATCCATATTCCCCAGACTGGTGAGGGTGCCGTTTATGGAGTTGATTTGTTGATGGATGGTGGCGATGGACTGGTTCTCGACCTTGCCAAGACGCTCTTCCAGCGCAGCTAAATCGTTCTTGGTGGCGCAGCCGCTCAGTAGTAGCAGGGCCAGCAGGATGAAGAAATGTGTAATCTTCGGCATCTTTCTTTCCCAATGAATACAATTCCTACAAATATACAAAAGTTTTCTCGACTTCGCTCGAAATGACAAGGAGATTCCTTCGCTTTCGCTCGGAATGACAGGGACGGTTGCTCGGAATGACAGGGAAAAATTCTGCGAAATAACAAAAAACGTGCACGGTAACGGAATTTTTTGTATCTTTACGGAGTCGAAAAGATTTGACCTATGCAGAATAAGAAATCCATTACCATCAAGGATATTGCCCGGCTGACCGGGCTGTCGAAGGGGACAGTTGACCGCGTGCTGCACAACCGCGAGGGAGTGAGCAAGAAGAGTTACGAGAAAGTGATGCGGGCGATCGAAGAGGCGGGTTATCAGCCGAATATCTATGCTTCGCTTTTGGCGCAGCACAAAGATATCATTATTGCGGTCATCCTTCCCGAATGCGTGAAGGGCGAATTCTGGGAACTGGCCGAGGCCGGTCTGGTGCGGGCCCGGGAGAATGTCGGGCCGCTGGGCGTGGTCGTCCGCCGGGTTAGCTACGATCAGTACGATATGGAGTCGTTTCGCGCGGCCTGCGACGAGGCGCTTTCGCTTGGCCCGGCCGGGGTCGTGGTAGCGCCGATGTTCAAGGCCGAGACGATGCGCTTCGCCCAGCGTTTGCAGGAGGAGGGGATTCCCTACGTCTATATTGATTCCAAACTGGAGGAAGACGGGTATCTGGCCTATTTCGGAATGCCGATGTACAAGAGCGGCTATCTGGCTGCTGACATGCTGACGCAAGGGTATGACGTGGATGAAGTCGCCATTGTCCGCATCCGCCGCGACCAGCAGCGCCAGTCCGACCCGACCATCAACCGTCGCGCCGGCTTTATGGACTATATGCTGGAGCATTATCCCAACTGTCAGATCCACACGATCTTCGTCCGTCCGGACGCTCCGGAGGAGACCGCAGTAGCGATGGATGCCTTCGGGGCCGAGCATCCCAATGTAAGGCACGTGGTGATGTTCAATTCCCGTATCTACCTCACGGCGGCACACCTGGAGCGGCTCGGCGTCGCGGACAAAATTCGCGTCGTGGGCTTCGACAACCTAGCCTCCAACCTCGCCGCTCTCCAGAGGGGCACCGTCAATCTCCTCATTGCCCAGCATATCGACGAACAGGCTTCAATGGCCATCCAGGCCCTTGTCGACCTTGTCGTATTCAAAAAAGTCCCGGCACGCCGGGACAATTATATGCATATGGACATTCTCACGCGCTATAACGTAGAATACTACTAATATTTTGGGGAAGGTGTGATGAAAAGACGGTGACCTTCCCCGCCAGATATCTTTTAGATGCAATTTTATGGGGAAGGTGTCAGCCATTTGAACACACCTTCCCCATCTTTTTACTACTAAATCAAACTGAAAGGGCACTACAGCGTAACCCCAGTTTTGAAGATGGCGATTTCGCGGTAGCCGTTGCGTTCGTTGTTGACCGGCTCGCCCGAAGCGACGCGGAGGACGTAGTCGATGAACTCTGCGGCGCAGGTGTCCATCGGGGTGTCCTCGGCGATGACGCCGGCGTTGAAGTCAATCCAGTTCGGCTTACGGGTGTAGAGCGGCGTGTTGGTCGAGATCTTCATCGTGGGGACGAAGGTTCCGAAGGGGGTACCGCGGCCCGTAGTGAAGAGGACGAGCTGGCAGCCGGCCGAGGCGAGGGCGGTGGAGGCCACGAGGTCGTTGCCCGGGGCACTCAGGAGATTGAGGCCCTTGATGCTGAGGCGCTCGCCATAGCGGAGGACGCCGCGAACCGTGGAGGTGCCGCATTTCTGCGTGCAGCCGAGGGACTTTTCTTCCAGCGTGGAAATGCCGCCGGCCTTGTTGCCAGGTGAAGGATTCTCGTACACCGGCTGGCCTTGTTTCATAAAGTACTCCTTAAAATCGTTGATGAGGTGGACGGTCTGGTCGAAGGTCGCCCGGTCCTGGCATCGGTTCATCAGGATGGTCTCGGCACCGAACATTTCGGGAACTTCGGTGAGTACCGTCGTGCCGCCCCGGGCCACGAGCCAGTCGGAGAACCGGCCGAGGAGGGGATTGGCGGTGATGCCGCTCAGTCCATCAGAGCCGCCGCACTTGAGACCCACGCGGAGTTCGCTCACGGGAATGGCCTCCCGGCGGTCCTTTGAGGCAATCGCGTAGATCTCCCGCAGTTGCTGCAGGCCATACTCCACTTCATCTTCGACTTTCTGGGTGACGAACATCCTTACCCGCTGCTCGTCGACGGGGCCGACCAGTTCGCGGAAAGCGTCCAGTTGGTTGTTCTCGCAGCCGAGGCTCACGACCAGGACGCCGCCCGCATTGGGATGGTGCACGATATCGGAGAGGATGGTCCGGGTGTTTTCGTGGTCGTCTCCGAGCTGCGAGCACCCGTAGTTGTGCGGGAAGGCGACGATGGCGTCGACTCCGGATGGTGAGCCTGTCGAACCATCTGGAAGGATCTCCGCCTTGAACCGTGCCACGATTTCCTGACAGATGCCGTTGACGCAGCCCACGGTGGGCACGACCCAGATCTGGTTCCGGATACCCACCTGCCCGTCGGCGCGGCGGAAGCCCTGGAAGGTAGGAGATTCCTTCGCTCCGCTCGGAATGACAGAAGGCACCGGCTTGTACGTGTACTCCAGCAGGCCCTCCAAGTTGGTCTTGATGCAGGTGTGGTCAACGAGCGTGCCGGCCGCGGCGGCGCGGGTCACGTGCCCGATGGGGTAGCCGTACTTGATGACGTTGTCGCCCGCGACGAAATCCTGCAGGGTAAATTTATGCCCGGCGGGGATGGGCTCGCGGAGGGTGACAGGAGCGTTGCTCGGAATGACAACAGTCATCCCGGCAGGAAGGTCCTTCAATGCAACGGCGACGTTATCGGAAGGGTGGATTTGCAGAAAATCAGCCATATTTCTCTTTATTGGTTGAGAGGTTCAGCACGTTTTGGCCTGATTTTGTGCTCAACCTCTGTTAAAATAAGAAGGTTAAGCACATTTTACCGTGTTTTTGTGCTTAACCTCCTCCGGACCTCCGGGAATTACAACACAGCGGCCACCGCAGCCCGCATCCCTTCCGCCTGGATCTTCTTGAGATCGGCGGCGAGGAGAGCCGTGAGGCCGGGCACTAGATTGAGGTCTTCGCCCCAGATGAATTCCGCGCCGAGGACGCCCTTGGCGACGGTATCCACGTCTCCGGTAGCCCAGAGGTCGGTGAGGAGTTTCTTGATGGCCTCGTCATCGTTGACAACGATCTCGTCTTCGCCCCGTTTGCCGCCCTTGTAGTAGGTCGTAATGGCCGCGAGACCGAGCACGATGCCCTGCGGCAGCGAGCCTTTCCGCTCCAAATACGTCTTGAGTCCGGGCAGGTCGCGTGTCTTGAATTTCGGGAAGCTGTTGAGCATAATCGACGTCACGAAATGCTTCACAAACGGATTCACGAAACGGTCGAGCACGTCGCCTGCGAATTTGCGGAGTTCGGGCTCCGGCAGATTCAGCGTCGGCAGCAATTCCTCATACATCACCTTCTTCACAAACGGCCCGATCAGCGCATCCTCGCAGCACTCGCGGACCGTATTGAGCCCGCTCAAATAGCCGACGGGGGAGAGCACGGTATGCGGCCCATTCAGCAGAGTCACCTTGCGCTCGTGGTAGGGAGCCTCCGAGGGAACGAAGAGCACATTCAGCCCGGCCTTGTCGGCGGGGAATTCGGCGGCCACGGAAGCCGGCGCTTCGATCACCCAAAGGTGGAAGATCTCAGCCTTGTCGAGGAGGTTGTCCTGATAGCCGACACGCTCGCAGAGCTGGGCGGCATTGTCGCGCGGATATCCCGGTACGATGCGGTCCACCAGCGTCGAATACACGCCACAGGCCGTCTCGAACCACTTCGCAAAGCCCTCGCCCAGATTCCACAGGTCAATATACTGCCGGATGCACTCCTTCAGGTGCTTGCCGTTTTCGAAGATCAGCTCGCACGGGAAGATGATGAATCCCTTGGAAGGATCGCCCTTGAAGTACTCGTAGCGGTGGTACAGCAACTGGGTGAGTTTGCCGGGATAGGAAGACGCCGGAGCGTCGGTGAGCTTGCAGGCTGGATCGAAAGCGATGCCCGCCTCGGTCGTGTTGGAGATGATGAAGCGCATCTCGGGCTGCTCGGCGAGTTTGAGGTACTCCGAGAATTCCCGGTAGGGGTTGAGGCCCCGGCTCACCACATCGATCAGGTCGACACTGTCGACCGCCTCCCCGTTCAGGAGCCCCTGAAGGTTGAGGTGATAGAGGCCGTCCTGCTCGTTGAGCCAGTCGACCATACCCTTCTCGATAGGCTGGACGATGACGACGGATGCGTTGAAATCGGTCTTCTGGTTGGTCTTCCAGATGATCCACTCGATGAACGCCCGGAGGAAGTTGCCTTCCCCGAACTGGATGACTTTTTCGGTGTACCGCTTCGCCTGCGGTGCCGTGGTGCGGTTTAATCTTTCCATATTATTACTGTAATTTTATTCTGTTTCCCTGACAATGACGAGGATGACGGCACTTTCGCCGGAAACTTGCCGGATGGTATACTGTGTATTCTTCTGAAGACTGACCTGTCCGGAATCGGTATAGGTAGTATATTCAGAATTTCCGGTATAAACGGCTTCTCCGCCGGCGGGAAGCACCTGCATCGCGACTCCGGAGGCCGACGACTTCCTTCTTGCAAAGTAGAACTGGACAGTCGTATAGTAGGTGGAGGAGGTGGTGAAGACAACGGAGCCGCTGCTGTCCATCTTGAAGCCGTATTTATAAGCGGTGCCTCCGATGGTAAACGACGTCTGGCCGTAATCCTTGCTGAAATCCGCGAGAGAGGTGGAGTTGGTGAAATAGCTGTCGCCTTCAGCACCGTCCTTCATCGCGATGATTTTTTTGGAATCATTCACATACAGCATATAGGTATGCGCGCTGCCGTCATCCACGACGGGATTGTCCGGGTCGTCGGGATCCGGGTCCTCCGGGTTCTCGGGCGTCCCGTCAAACTGGGTGATGCCGCCATTGTTGACGGCGACCGGCGCCTCCGTCCAGCCCAGTTTGCCGTATCCGGCACCTGCCTTCACCACGGTGGGAACGTCTTCCGCAGCCGTAACCGTATAGCTGTACGGCGGCTTGAAGTCAGCGTAGGTGAGCGGCGTGATCGTGCTTCCGTTGTAGGCGGTGTACTTGACATTGGTGAACGGGTAGGGATTGCTGGCATTGGACGGCTTGTTGACATACACGTCCTGCGTGGCATACAGATAGCCCGCCACACTGCCCGTCAGGTTGGATACCCAGCTGCTGCCGGACTGCTTGGCCGGGTAGGTGCAGATGTCGGTCGGGAGATGTACGCCGTCGAAGTAATTGTATTCCACCAATACCTTTGCGCCGTAAGCGGATCCTACGCCGTATGTGGTGCAGCCGTCGAACAGATTGTTGTAAACGTGCACTTTCCCAAAGCGGACCCGCGGGTGGCGGGAGCTCGACCCGTCAAACCAGTTGTGGTGGAAGGTCGCCGTGATGGCGGCATCGGCCGAAGCGCTGTTGGAGTGCCCGACGAGGCAGCTCTTCTGCGTCTTGATATAGCGGCACCAGCTCACGGTCACGTTCTTGGAAGCGTGTGTAACGTCGGTGGAACCGTCCTCGTAATCTTTGGTCTGGTTGAGCGAGGTGAAGGTGCAGTGGTCCACCCAGACGCCGTCACTGGTCTGAATCGAGACGGCATCCGCGCCGTTGTTGGCCTTGGGCTGCTGGAAATTGATGTTGCGGATGATGATGTTGTTGGCCCTGACGAGGAAGAAGCCGATCCGGTCCATCACGAAGGAATCGGTGCCGTAGAAGCTCAGGTTGGAGACATCCTTGATGTCGAACCAGGGATGCGCTTCGCTGAAATCGCGGCCATCGCCGGGCCCGAATGTGCCGCTGAGCCAGATTATCTTTGCAGAATGGTCTCCGTTCTTCTCGTCCTTGGTGCGTTGCAGCAACCAGGTTTGCAGTGCCTTACCATTGTTGAAATGAAGGATATTTGCGCCTGTGGCCTCATTTCCTCCGGTAACGGAAGCGCCATAGCCTACAAGTTGATCAATAGGGACCTCGCCAACGGTCGGGGGATTGGGGCACTCCAACTCATCTCCTTCACCGGGGACGGGCGGCGTGTCGGGATCGTCCGGATCATCGAGATTCTCTCCGCTCTGTCCGAAACTGATGCTGTAGAAACGGAGTCCGTTGCCGGTCGGATAGATCTTGACGGAGCCCTTCTTGACGGCGAAAGTGAGCGTGACAGGGGTGAGGGAATTGGCGCCGCCGATCTGGGAATTCACGCCGGAAGCGTCTTTCACCGTGACCATCCGGGTGTTGTCCTCGGATTCGCCGGTGTTGGAGGCTACGACGGTCAGGGTGCCATCATTCGCCGCGGTAAAGGAGAATACGCGCTCGCTGTCGCTTCCTCCGCCGCTGGGGTTGATGTAACCGGTAGTAGACCATTTGCCTTTGCCACTGCTGCCGGAAGTGTATGTAAGCCCGTCCAGGCTGACGCTCCAGCCGGCTACGGTAACATTGCCGTTCGTTTCAGCACAGGCGCCGGGTGCGCTTTGAGCCAACGCTGCCTGCCAGGCATCGCTGCCGAAGTCCCAGGTGGCGGAAGTGACCTCGCCGGGCTGGGGATCATCCGGTCCGGGCGTTTCGCCGCCTTCCGGAGTCCATTTAATGGAGTAGAGATTGATGGCATTCTCCATCGACCAGATACTGACAATGTCGCCGTCGGAGGCTTGAAGGGCCTGGGTGAGCGTGGCTGCATCCGCCGCCTTGCCGGGGACCTCGAATCCTGTCTCGGAGACGGGCGTAGTGCCGATGGCGAAGTTGATCATTCGCGCAGCGTCACCAGAGGAACGTCCGATAATTGTCAGCGTGCCCGGACCCGCAACTTT
>JAFZAI010000116.1 GCA_017557325.1 Bacteroidales bacterium | reverse complement strand
TATGATAACCGGGAAGATGCGGAAGACGCCGGCACGAGCGCCGTCGCCATGATCGTATATGTGGGTGAAGATACGGCTGAATCCGATTATGGCTTTACCCATGGCCTCGCTATTGCGCTGAGTGACGCCAAGCTTTCCACCACCAACTCCTATAAGATGAACTATTATGGGTATACCGGCTCCTATGCAAACGATACGCTGGTGCCCGACGAGCGGGACGATGAGACAGAAAGCCCCGGTTTCCCGGAAGAGAGCGGAATACAATATATGGCTGCGCACCATGTCGTGACTTCCTTCTCAACCGCATGGCCGGCTTTCTATGCCGCGTATAATTATACGGACGAGATTGTCCCCGGCTGCTCCATGTGGTTCATCAGTACCGGTTACCAATGGGAGCTGATGGTGACCGCCATGAGTAATGCCGGCAAGGATTTGTATGCCGAGTTCGAGGAACAGGGTGTGGGTTCCATGCCGGAAGGCCGTTACTGGGTCAGCACGATGTCGGAGTCGAAAAAGGCCTGGTACTATAACACGGAAGAAGAGATCTGGAACGTGGATGATATCAGAAAGAATACGCCCACCAACCGGGTCCGCCCGATTCTGGCCTTCTAAAAATGAGAAAATGGCAGAAAATCGGGGTTCAGGAGGCCTAAAATGCCGAAAAAACAGCACTTTATGCAGTTTTTCGGTGAAAAAATTTGTTATTATCAAGAAAATGAGTAAATTCGCAATCACTGGCAATAAAACACCAACAACTTTTTTATTAATAACTTTTTAAAAACCAAAATTATGGAGAAGCTCACTGCTCAGATCAAAGATCAGCTCGCCGCCATCCTGGCCGACATCGACAAACTCGAGAACAAAGCCGCCAAGGCTCGCGTTCGCAAGGCTACCCTCGCCCTCGAGAAACTCGGAAAGGAATATCGCAAGGTCAGCGTTAAATAAGACTTTGATCGGATAACCTTTCGGGCCGCCCTGATGACAGGACGGCCCGATTTTTTTAGATTCCGAAACAAGTTCGGAATGACGGGGGAATTTGGAAAGGAGCGATTCTTTTTCTAATTTTGTAGATACAAACCAAAAATTTTTACCGATGGTAACTACTATTATCATTATTGCCGTTGTCGCGCTGGTCGTGCTGCTCATCATGTGGGTCATTTCCGTGCAGAACAAGCTCGTCAAGGCCGACGAGATCTCCAAGAATGCCCTCAAGCAGATCAATGTCCAGCAGATGTCGCGTTACGACGCCATCAAGGCGCTCGTAAAACTGGCCCGCGAGTACGCAGGCTACGAAGGGGAAACGCTCCAGAAAGTTATTGCCGAGCGCAAGATCACCTCTTCTCCCAATCCGACCGTCGCCGACATCAACAACAATGAGCGGGCACTCTCCGGCCTTACCGCCCAGGTTACGGCCGTTGCCGAGCAGTATCCCCAGCTCAAGGCCAATGAGGGCTACCTCAACACGATGAAGGACATCAAGGCATACGAAGAGAACGTCCGCCTGTCGAGGATGACCTTCAACGATACCGTCACCAAGTTCAACAACCAGGCCCGGATGTTCCCCGGTAGCCTCGTTGCCTCAATGCTTGGATTTGCGCCGAAGGAATACCTCGCCGATGATGTTTCCAAGGCCGACTTCCCGGATTTTTAGGATACAATGACACACCGTAAACCACTCGCGGGGCTTATCCTCGCGTTTTTGGCGTGCACGATGGCGCATGCCCAGACCATTTATGACATCGATATGACCATTTTGCTCCGGCAGAATGGCGACGCTCTCGTGACGCAGGTTTGGAATACCAACGTCTATCAGGGCACGGAATGGTATGTCCCGATCGGCTCCACGCGCGGTTTCGGAATGACGCTGAAAGACCTCGCCGTCAGCGAAGACGGCAAGGCCTACGAGAGCGACGGACGCCACTGGGACGTCGACCGGAGCCGGGCCGAGAAGGCCTTCCGCTGCGGAATCGTCGACAAATCCGACGGCTCGATGGAACTCTGCTGGGGCGTGGGTTCGGATGGGAAGCACACCTGGACCGTCTCCTACACCCTGGAAGGGCTGGTGCAGAAGTTTGATTCCTGCGACGGTTGGGGGTTCCAGTTCCTCGGGGACGAACTCCCGGAGCCGCCGGAGCACGTCAAGGTGACTATCCTGCCGGATTTTGAGACGGATCCGTGGGTCGGCGGAGAGAATGTCGGCGCCTGGGCCTTCGGCTTCTACGGCAACGTGGATTTCGACGGCAATTCGGTCATCGCCGAATCCTCCGAGGCCTTCAACAGTAAGAGCCGCGTTGCCCTGATGATGCGTTTCGACAAGGGAATGTTCTCCCCCGTCGTCGAGAATGATATGTCCTGGGATAAATTCCAGAAAAAAGCCTTCAAGGGAAGCGATTACAAGAGTCTCAAAGGTGTCGGCAGCTTCGTGACATGGATGTTCGATGACCTGGACGGTCTCGGCGGCATCGTGCTGGCAACCATCATCGTATTTTTAGTCTTGATTTACAGCTGGATCCGCAAGAAATATATTCAGATTACCGGCAAGCGATTCAAACCCGCCGTCTTCGGAGTAGCCAAGATTGACGGCTGGTGGCGGGACGTCCCCCTCGGCGGCAGCCTGAGCGGTGCGTATAGCCTGCTCAAAAAAGGCGACCGTCTGAAAGAGGACTACGACAAGGGCCTGATGGGCGCCTACTTCCTCAAATGGATCCAGGACGGCCTGCTGACCGTGCAGAAGGATCCCGAGAAGAAGAAGGGCGTCAATCTCGTTTTTAAGGCCGGTGCGGGCCCGGTTTTCACCGACCCTGCGGAAATCTCGCTCTACAATATGGCCGCGATGGCGGCCGGAGGCAATCTGGTGCTGGAGCCCGGCGAATTCACGGCCTGGGCACGTACCAATTATGAGTCTGTCGTCGATTTCCCGAAGCAGGCGGCAAATCAGGGCCAGTTGGCCTGGGCCGGTGCGTCGATGGCCGACCGTCAACACGTAGTCCAGCTTAAGAATTACCTGCAGGACTTCACGATGATGGAAGAGCGCGACGCCGAGCAGGTCCACCTGTGGAAATTCTATCTCATTTACGCCCAACTCTTCGGCATCGCCGACAAGGTAGCGAAGAACTTCGAGAAACTTTATCCGAAGGAATTCCGGGAATACACCCAGAGCATCGGAATGGACTCCGACGTGCCATTCTACACCATCCTCTATGCAGCAAACGCCTTCCCGAGCACAATGTTCTCGGCGGCCAAGTCCAAGGCGGATGCTGTCGCAGCCGAACGCGCCCGTTCCAGCGGCGGTGGCGGTCACAGTTCCTTCGGAGGAGGCGGCTCCTTCGGCGGAGGCGGCTCCCACGGAGGCGGCACAAGGTAGCGACGCGTAAAACACAAATCATTGATTTCCAGCACCTTACAGAAAAGACCTTACTCAAAAACGAGTAAGGTCTTTTCTATAACACATTATATTTCAATAATTTACACTTTACAGCCCCTGATACAACTCCCGGAGGACCGACAACGAGCGGACGTTGATCGGAGACTCCGTATGGAATTCCAAGTAGCGGAGAAGGCTGTCGGAGAGGGCGTTACGGGCCTCGCCGCTGAGGGGTACCAGCATCGCCTCCGCAAAATCGGACGACAGGAAGGCCTGCATCGCCCCGAGCTGCTCCCCGGCGAAGGGCGCCACGTCCTCCAACTCCGGGCGGAAGCCAAGCGCTTCCGACAATTCCAGAAGAAACCGGACCGGGAAGTTGGCGAAATTCGACATCAGCGAATCCAGCGTGAGTACGCTCCGGACACACCAGTCATAAAGCCCTTCCTCCTGGGACCCTTCCTTCACCGTCCGGAGCAGCACTTCACTCATAAAGAGGGTAATCGTATTCTTGTACAGATTGTCCCGGATGCCGAACAGTGGGAAGCGGGCCGAGATCTTCCCCATATTCCACAGGGAGGACTTCGGATTCTCCGTTACGATGGCCTCCAGGATATTCAGGGGCAGGTAGAGCGACATTCCGCCTCCCTTCCCCACCCGGGTCAGGAAGGAGCGGCGGCCGTATTCCCGGCTTAGGGTATGCACGACGAGACGGTTCTCACCGAAACGCGTGTAACCGAGGACGATAAGTTCGATAGTACCGGTCACAGGAGCTCGTAATCAATGAGTTTCTGGTCGAGACTGGTATCCTTGACGCGGATGCGGACGGGGTCGCCCAGTTTGTACACCTTGCGCGTGTGGCGGCCCACGATGCGGTAGTGATCTTCGTCGAAGTCGAAGAAATCGGCGTGAATATCCCGCAGGGCGATCATTCCCTCCACCTTGGTGGGCTCGATTTCGACGTACATTCCCCATTCCGTCAGACCGGAGACGTGGCCGTCGTACTCTCCGCCGATCTTGTCCTGCATAAACTCCACAAGCTTGTACTTGATGCTGTCACGCTCGGCATCGGCGGCGATAACTTCCCGCTCGGAGGCGTGCTTGCACTGCTCTTCGTAGTAGCCCTTGTCGGCACTTTTGCCACCATCGAGGTATTCTGCCAGGAGGCGGTGGACCATCATATCCGGATAACGGCGGATCGGGGAAGTGAAGTGGGTGTAGTACCGGAATGCCAGGCCGTAATGGCCGATGTTGTCGGTGCTGTAGCAGGCCTTGGCCATTGCGCGCAGAGCAACGAGCTCAATGGCAGAGAGTTCGGGCTTGTCTTTGGCTTTCTCAAAGAGTTCGCGGAGGGATTTGGAAATCTCACCGCCGTTGCTGGTAGGACCCATCTTGTAGCCGAAATTGCTGACAAATCCCCTCAGGGCGCTGATCTTCTCGCCGTTGGGCTCGTCGTGGACGCGGTAGACGAAGGTCTTGCTCCCGGCAAAGCGGGCGACCTCCCGGTTGGCGAGGAGCATAAACTCCTCAATGAGCCAGTTGGACTCTTTAGAGATCTTCTGCTTCACGTCGATGGGTTTGCCGTTCTCATCCACGATGACCTTCATCTCAGGGCGTTCGAAGTTGATGGCACCCTCCTGGAAACGTTTTTTGCGGAGTTTGAGGGCCAGGGTATTGAGGGTCAGCACGGCCCGCTTCACGTCGTCCGGAACGATGCCGCTGATGCTGCCTTCGCCGAAGGAGCGGCCCATCGCGTCCTCACCGGCCTCGATAATCTCCTGGGCCAAATCGTAGTCGAAACGGTAGTCGGAGACCATCATCGTACGACCGAACCAGCGGTCGATGACCTTGCCGTTGAGGCTGAGCCTGAAGACGGCCGAGAAGGTAAGCTTCTCTTCGCCCGGACGGAGGGAGCAAAGCTTGTTGGAGAGCTTCTCGGGAAGCATCGGAACGGTGCGATCGACGAGATAAACCGAGGTGCCGCGGGCCTGAGCCTCCTTGTCGAGCGGTGTGCCCGGCTTGACGTAGTAGGTAACATCGGCAATGTGGATACCCACCTCGAGGTTACCGTCTTCCAGCGTGCGGAAGGAGAGGGCGTCGTCGAAGTCCTTGGCGTCGGCCGGGTCAATGGTGAAGGTGAGGATTTTGCGGAAATCCCTGCGGCCGGAGCGGTCGCGGTCGGTAATCTCGTCGGGAATCTGGGCCGCCGCATCCTCCACCTCTTTGGTGAAGCGGTAAGGCAGGCCGTATTCACTGAGGATGGCGTGCATCTCGGTATCATTGTCGCCGGGCTTGCCGAGGATGTCGACGACGTGGCCGTGGGGATTGGGTTCGTGGCGGTCCCAGCCGTCGATGACGGCGGCCACCTTCATCCCCGAGACGGCGTTTTTGTCGTCCGGAACAGGCACGGTAATGTCGTAGGGCATAAATTTCGAGCTCATCAGCACCCAGGCCTGGTGGCCGACAATGTGCAGGATTCCGACAAAGGGCTTGGTGGAACGCTCGAGAATCTTGGTGACGCGGCCTTCCTTGCGGGCCGTCTTGCTCCGCGGCTTGATAAGCGTCACGCGCACCGTATCGCCGTTGAGGGCGCCGAGGGTCTTGCCGACGCCGACATAAATATCCTCATCCAACCCCTCCACGGTGACGAACAGAAAGCCGTCGCGGGTCATTCTTGCGACGCCCGTGAGTTCCACGCCGATAAATCGCTCTTTCTTTTGATTCTGGGACTTGCGCTGCCGGATGGCTCTTCCGCCCCTTCTGCTTCTGGACATAGATGAATGGTTTTGGTCGTGATGACAGTATACAAATGTACTACATTTTTTGTAACTTTCCTCTATAAATCAAGATAAGACCGCTGTCCTTTGTTGTCGAGTGGTCGTCGCCTTGCCTGAGGTCATGCGGAAGGTCCGCATCCGTCTGTGGACAGATGCATCTGAGAAGGATAATAAAACACTTTCCTCTACG
>JAFZAI010000115.1 GCA_017557325.1 Bacteroidales bacterium | reverse complement strand
TGCGGCGGCGATGGCCGAACTGGAGCAGATTGCCGCGAAGGTCGAGGATCCGGCCACGGGCCTCGATGATATAGACGCCCTGGTGGCCCGCTCCAAGGCCCTCATCAAGGCCTGCCGCGACTACCTCCGCAGCGTTAAGGAAAAGATAGACTCTCTGTCCGAAGAATGATTATGATCTACGACTTGGATCCTTACTTGATGCCCTTTAAGGCGGCGATTGATGCGCGGCACGAGGCGATTCTCTCCTGCCGGGAGAAACTGATGGCAGCCTCCGGGAAAGGTGGTGTGACCGTTCAGGGTGCGGCCGAGCCGTCCTTGGGGCGCCGTCTTTCCGACGCTATCAACAACCATCTCTACTACGGTCTTCACAAGACGGCGGAAGGGAAATGGGTGCTGCGGGAATGGGCGCCGAATGCCTCGCGTATCTACCTGATCGGGGAGTGCAACAACTGGAAGCGCACCGACGCCTACGCTCTGAAGCCTGTCGGAGGCGGCAACTGGGAGATCACCCTTCCGGGGATGTTCCTTTCCCACGGCGAGCTCTACAAGCTCTACATCGAATGGCCGGGTGGCGGGGGAGAGCGGCTGCCTGCGTATGTCACGCGCGCCGTTCAGGATCCTGTGACCAAGGTCTTCTGCGCCCAGGTCTGGGATCCCGCCGAGCCCTACCACTGGAAGCATAAGGGCCCCGGGAAGCGTCCCCATCCGCTTATCTACGAGTGTCACATCGGGATGAGCTCTGAAGACGAGAAGGTCGCCACCTTCGAGGATTTCCGCAAAAAGGTGCTTCCCAAGGTTCAGGAGCTTGGCTACGATACCCTCCAGATCATGGCTCTTCAGGAGCATCCCTACTATGGTTCCTTCGGGTATCAGGTCAGCAACTTCTTCGCCCTGAGTTCCCGGTTCGGTACGCCCGAGGAATTCAAGCGGCTGGTTGACGAGGCGCACGGAATGGGGATCGCCGTCGTGATGGATATCGTCCACAGCCACAGCGTCGACAACGAAGCCGAAGGGCTCAGCCGGCTGGACGGCCGGGATGACCTCTATTTCTACGCCGGGCCGCAGGGCCATCATCCGGCCTGGGGCTCCCGCTGCTTCGATTACGGCAAGGACGAAGTGAAATACTTCCTGCTGTCCAACTGCAAATACTGGATGGAAGAATACCACATCGACGGCTTCCGTTTCGACGGTGTCACCTCGATGCTCTACTGGGACCACGGACTCGGCAAAGATTTCGTCGGCTATGACAATTATTTCAATGCCGGGGTCGACGAGAATGCCGTCCAGTACCTCGCTTTGGCGAATATGCTCATCCGTGAGATGAATCCCGACGCTTTCACCATCGCTGAGGACGTCTCCGGAATGGCCGGTCTCGCCGCACCCTTCGAAGAGGGGGGCGTCGGCTTCGACTTCCGGATGGCGATGGGTGTCGCTGACAACTGGATCAAGTGGATCAAGGAGCTCAGCGATGAGCAGTGGTCGGTGGGTGAAATCTGGTGGCAGCTCACCAACAAGCGCGCCGACGAGCAGACCATCTCCTACGCCGAGTGCCACGACCAGGCCCTTGTGGGCGACAAGACCCTCATCTTCCGCTTAATGGACAAGGAGATGTACTTCTCGATGAACAAGGAGTCTCGCAGCCCGATCGTCGATCGCGGCATCGCCCTTCACAAGATGATCCGCCTCGTGACGGCCGCAACTGCCGGCGGAGGCTATCTGAATTTTATGGGCAACGAATTCGGCCATCCCGAATGGATCGACTTCCCCCGGGAGGGGAATGGATGGTCGTTCGCCCATGCGCGGCGCCAGTGGTCGCTGGCCGAGCCGGATTATCTCCGCTACAGGTACCTCCGCAATTTCGACGTCGCGATGATTCATCTTCTCCGGGAAGAAGGTGTGCTGGAAGAGGCGCCGGAACTGCTCGTGCAGGACGAGCAGAAGAAGGTCTTGATTTTCCGCCGGAAAAATTGTATCTTTGCGCTGAATTTTTCGGCCACGGGATCGTTTGCGGATTATGGCTTTGCGGCCCCTGCCGGCGAATATGAAGAGGTGCTCGACAGCGATGAGGAGCGGTTTGACGGCTTCTCGCGAATCGCTTCCGGAGAGCATCATTTCACCGTGCCCGAAAAGTCGCCCAACGGAAACCCGGCGTACGATGCGACCCTGTATCTATACCTCCCGGCCCGTACGGCGACCGTTTTAAGGAAAGTGTAATACGACACCTATATGGCATTTTTGAAATTCAACAAGGCGGAACTCGTCAACCTGTCCTACTCGCTCAAGCGGGAGATTCTGCTGGCGAGCAAGACGGGCGCGTTCTGCAATACGTCCATCGTGACGTGCAACACCCGCCGCTACCACGGCCTCCTGGCCGTTCCGGTCGACCGCTTCGGCGGCTACCGGCACATGCTCCTTTCGTCCCTGGACGAGAGCATCACCCTCCGGGGCAAGCGATTCAACCTCGGCATCCATTGCTACGGGGATATCTATGAGCCGCGCGGACACAAGTACATCGTCGACTTCGATGCCGACCCGGTCCCGAT
>JAFZAI010000114.1 GCA_017557325.1 Bacteroidales bacterium | reverse complement strand
GATCGGCGCGCGCCAGTCCTGGCGGTACGCGACCCTCAAGACCTGGGCCCGGCTCTCCGTGGTACAAAAAAAGTCCGGGAACGCAGTGCCCGGACTTTCGATGCAGGTGCAAGTGTCTATTTAGGGATCTTCAGCTTCTGGCCGACCCGGATGACGTCGCTGGAGAGGCCGTTGGCCTTCTTGATCTTGTCGGGCGTGGTGCCGTAGTGCCTGGAGATGCTGAAGAGCGTCTCGCCGGACTTGACGGTGTGCGTAGCCTTGATGCCGGACGAGCTGGAGGAGGAAGAAGAGGAGGATTTCGATCCGCTCGAAGCGCTGGTGGAACCGCCCTTCTTCCGGCCGACCTTGAGGGACTTGCCGACGACGATGGTGTTGGACTTGAGACCGTTCCAGGTCTTGATCTGGTTGACAGTAGTGCCGTACTTGCTGGCGATCTTGCCCAGCGTGTCGCCGCTCTTGACCTTGTGGTAGATCCAGGAGTAGCCAGAAGATCCGGAATTGCCGGAGCCGGAGGACTTGCTGCCGCCGGTGTAGGAACTGCTGGATCCGCTGCCGGATCCGTGGTAGGCGGAGCCGCCGGAGCTGGTGCCCGGGTCGACATTCACGCTGCCGCCGAGGGCTGCAGACTTGGCATAGATGCTGTCCTGGTGGGCGATGAAGTCTTCGCTCCTGTCGGCGTGGAGCCGGAGGATGTAGGGATTGCCGGGCGTGGAGGAATTGCCGGGGACGATGTCCTTATAGTACTGCGGGTTGAGGTCGCGGAGCTCGGTAGCGGTGATCTGCGTACAGGCGACGATCTGGTCAAATCCGACGTTGCGGTGGATGTGGAAGGTGTCCACTTCGCCCGGAATCTCGATCGGAGCCGGCCGGATACCGTACTCGCGGTGGTATTTGACCGCATACATCGCACCCACCATCGCGGGAACGTAACCGCGGGTCTCGGCAGGCAGGTACGGGTAGATGTCCCAGAACTGCTTGCTGCCGCCGGCGCGCTTGATGGCCTTGTTGACATTGCCGGCGCCGCAGTTGTAGGAGGAAATGGCGAGGCTCCAGTCTCCGAAGAGGCTGTAGGCGTCTTTCAGGTAGCGGGCCGCAGCATCTGCCGATTTGTACGGATCTCTCCGCTCGTCGACGAAGGAGTTGATCTCCAGACCGTAGTTCTTGGCCGTAGCGTACATAAACTGCCACATTCCGGTCGCCCCGGCGCGGGATACCGCCACGGGATTGAGAGCCGATTCGATGATGGCGAGGTACTTGAGTTCCTCGGGGAGTCCGTAGTGGAGGAAGGTCTTCTCGAAGATCGGCATATAGTACTCCGACAGGCCGAGGAGCTGGCTCATCCGGGACGGCATCTTCTCCGAATAGAGGATCATCCAGTTCTTGACGGTCTCGTTGTAAGGGAGATCGATAAAGGCGTTCATATCCTTGAGCCGCTGGATCATGACCTCGTCGGGAACGTTGGAGGTGAAGTGGGCGGTCTCCATATTATAATTGCCTTCCTTGTTGCCGGCCGTACGACGCTGCAGGGCATAGACGCTGTTGGTCGTGTCGCTCGGGCTGCCGTGGGACTTGCCTTTAGAGACGTGGGTCTCCGGACGCGAGGTCTCCGACTCGGTTTTGCCGGAGGCATCGGCTTGACGAAGCGACTCATTCTCCTTGCGAAGACGCTCATTCTCCTGACGGAGCGCCTCCAGTTCCTTCTTCAGCTCTTCCTTGGTCTCCCGGCCTTTTCCCTTGACGGTCTCCTTCTCCTCCGCCTGGCCTGCAGGCGGATCCTGCTTCACCTGCTCAGGCGAAGCGGTCTGCTGTCCGGCCTTGGCCTCGTCCTTATCCTTGTCCTTGCTGAGCGGCGGGAATATCTTGTTCCAGACGCTGGTTTTCTTGGTCGTGTCCACCTGCTCGGGCGTGGTCGTGACGGCACCGGCAAGGAACACGATGCAAAGGGCGGCGAGGGTTGTCAGTAATCTCTTCATAATACATAATGGTTAAAAACGGAAGCCCATCCGAATGCCGAACGAGGTTTGGGAAAGCCGGCCGCCGGTCGAGGCGATGGCATACCGGTCCAGCGGCTCGATGATCGCCGGCTCCAGCTGCATCGAGATGTCGTTGGACATATCGAAGTCGAGCATATAGGAGAAGACGTTGGCATCGATGACCTGCAGGAGGTAAAATCCGACCAGGGCGACGATGGAGTAGTCCCGGTACCGTCGGAATACATCCCGGTAGTACAAGGCCGTTTCGGCCGAAATGGGGCCGGAATAACTGGTTCCGGGGGTCGTGGCTTCGTTGTGAATCCGTTTGTATCGCTTATAGTTGATATCGTTGGTGACGAGAAAATGGGTGGCGCCGGCCATACAGCCCCAGTAGATGGGAATCTTCCAGTATTCGCCGTTGTAGGCCTGTCCGAGGCCCGGCAGCAGGATGGAATAGATGGTGGCCTTCCCCGCCTGGGGATAGACGCCCCGCTTGTAATTGGCCGCTCCGTCCATCAAGGTGGCCCAATACACGGCCGCGGCCATCCCGAACATACAGATGCCGAGGGTCTTGGACCTGGTGTCGACGGCGGATACCGTCAGCGGCGTGTTGGGGTCCAGGGCGTAGGCCTCGTTATAGGCCTCGAGAGACTGGTCGTGCGCCTTGACGGATTTTTTGTATTTGACGGTGTAATAGGTGCCCAGCCCGACGCCGGCGCCGATGCCGCCGTAGACGATGGGCAGTTTCCAGTATTGCTTGTGGTAAATCTGGTAGGAGCCGATGAAGACGGTCGAGCCGGCGAAGAGCGTCCCGATGCGGGCCTCCCGCTTGTGGCTGAGGCCGCCGAAGAATTCCTGGAAGGAGAACAGCTTGTCGGTCGTGTCCTTTCCTTCCATGAGGGTCGTGTCTGCGTACGTCTGCGTAAACGCGTCCTGCTTGAACTGGGCGGATGCCGTAAGGGCACCGGCCCCGAGCAGGACGGTCACCAGGACGATATGCAGGCCATTCAATCTCATCCTTCAATCGAGCCCAGGAATTTCTCCATCTCCTCGTCGGAGTTGAAGCGGATGGTGATGGAACCTTTGCCGTCGGGGGTGCGCCGCAGCGAAATCCGGTCGCCGAAATAGCGCCCGACCCGCTCCAGGATCCGGTAGTAGAAGTCGGGAAGATCCTTCTGGGCGGGCTTTTCGTCGCCTTCGTCCCCGACCTTGATGCCCTTGCGGGCGCGCTCCTCCGTCTGGCGGACGGAGAGATCATAGCGGACGATATCGTCGCACAGGCGCTCCTGCTCTTCGGGATCGAACACCCCGAGGAGGACCTTGGCGTGGCCGGTCGTAATCAGGCCGACTTTGAGGTCGTGCTGGATTTTGGCGGGGAGTTTCAGCAGGCGGAGGGAATTGGCGATGGAGGCCCGCTTCTTGCCGACCTTCTCCGCCATCTGCTCCTGGGTGAGATGGCATTCTTCCATCAGGCGCTGATAGCCAAGGGCGACCTCGATGGGGTCGAGGTCGGTGCGCTGGACATTCTCGACGATGGCCATTTCGAGCATTCCCTCATCATCGGATTCCCGAATGTAAGCAGGGATGAGGTCGAGCCCGGCGATCTTGCACGCACGGAAGCGGCGCTCGCCGCTGATGATCTGGTAGCGGCCCGTGGGGATCCGGCGGACGGTGATGGGCTGGATAAGGCCGAGGGTGCGGATGGAGGAGGCCAGTTCCTCCAGGGAATCGCGGTCGAAACTCAGCCGCGGCTGGAAGGGATTGGCCTCGATGAGGTCCATTGCGATGCGGGAAACGCCGCTCTCGGGGGCTCCTGCCGTGGGGGAGGAGACCGCTTTGTTGACGTATTCGACCGGCTTCCGGAAAGCGCTCATATCCGGAATGTCGTCTCCGAGAAGGGCGCCGAGCCCTTTGCCGAGCCCGCGGGGTGTTTTATTGCTTGCCATACTGTTTGATTTCGTTTTTGTCCATCACTTCCTTGGCGAGGTTGAGGTCGTTGGAGGAGCCGTTGGATCCGATGTCATACAGGATGATCGGCTTCCCGTGGGAAGGAGCTTCGCTGAGGCGGATGTTGCGCTGGATGATTGTCTCGAAGACCATATCCTTGAAGTGCTCCCGGAGCTCGCCGACCACTTCGGCGTGCACCTTGGTGCGGCCGTCGAACATCGTCACGACGAAGCCTTCGATCGTCAGGTCCGGATTGACGCCGGCCTGCACCAGGCGGATGGTCTGCAGGAGCTTGCCGAGCCCCTCCAGGGCGAAGAATTCCGGCTGGACGGGGATGATGACGGAATCGGCGGCCGTGAGGGCGTTGATGGTAATGAGCCCAAGGGAAGGGGAGCAGTCGATGATGATGTAGTCGTATTCGCTGCGGATCGGGGCAAGGACCTGTTTGAGGACACTCTCGCGGTGATCCATTGTCTGGAGGTCGAATTCCGCCCCGACGAGATTGATGTGGGAGGGAATCATTTGGAGATCTCTCAACTCGGTCTGAATGAGGGCGTCACGGATATCCAGGCGGCCGATCAGGACCTCGTAGAGGGTCCGCTTGCTGCTGCTGTCCGGGGTGAAATTGAGCCCGGAAGTCGTGTTGGCCTGGGGGTCGGCGTCGATGATGAGCACCTTCCGCTCCAGCACGGCAAGGGAGGCCGCGAGGTTGATGGCGGTGGTGGTCTTGCCTACGCCGCCTTTCTGGTTCGCTATGGCGATAACTTTGGACATAGTCTCTAATCTATCTACTTTAACCTACAAATATAGAGAAAAAAGAGGGGAACTGCAAATTTCCGGCCAAGGCGGCGGTCGGGATTCCCGGAGATTTCGTATATTTGCATACGGATCAAAGGAATGGACGTTGCCACCTTCATACAAGTCATCCTGCCGCTCCGTCTGGAGTGGGAGCCGTATTATGCGTGCCGGGAGACGGTCTCCGTCGGCGACCGCGTTACGGTGCCTTTCGCCGGGCGTTCGTATGCGGGCGTTGTGAGCGCCGTCGGGGTCACGCCGACCGTCAAGGCCGTCAGGGACGTGCAGTCCATCGACAACGGACTGGACCGCATTCTTCCGGAGGAAATCGCCTTCTGGCGCCAGCTCGCCGCGTATTATCTCTGTACGGTCGGAGAAATCTACAGGGCCGCCTATTCCCAGGGGGCGACGACGGACGAGGAAAAAGCCGCCCGCTGGACGGCCGAGCTTCAAAGACGGCTGGAGGCCAAAACCGCCGCCCTGGAGAAGACCCGGCCGGGGACCAAAAAAGAGGCGGCGCTCCGGGAAGGCATCGAGCGGCTTCGTCGGCAACTCTCCGGAGAGGAGACCCCTGCCGCTTCGATCGGGACGCTTTCCACCCAGCCTGTTCCGGAAGCTGTCAGCACGGCCCTCCAAAGCGGGCGGACCGTCCTGTTGGAGGACAATGAGGATACACGGCGCATCGGCATATTCCTGACGCTTGCCTGTGAAATGCGCTCCAACGGGAAGAACGTCCTGTGGCTCGTGGGAAACAGTGGAATGCTCGGACAGATCCGTCCGGCCCTGGAAGCCGCCGGCGCCGTCTTTTTCGAGAGCGGCCAGACATCCGCCTCAAGGCGGAAGACGGTTTCTGCCGTCAGAAGCGGCGGCTATCTTCTCGTCGGAACCCGCGGCGCCATCCTCCTTCCGCATCACAATCTCGGCCTTGTCATCGTGGATGAAGAACAGGACCGTTCCTACAAACGGGAATCCCCGGCTCCGCGCTACAATGCCCGTGACGCCGCCCTTATCCTCTCCCGACTTCAGGGAGCAAAAGCCATCCTCGGCAGCGCCACCCCCTCGCTGGGGGCGATTCATAATGCCGATACGGGACGTTTCACCCGTGTCGTCCTGCCTTCTTCTGCCCCTGCGGAGAAGCTCCTGATCATCGATACGAGTCAGGAAAAGCGCAAGCGGGGAATGAAGGGAAGTTTCTCCCTGAAGATGCTGGACGCTGTGTCCCGGACGCTGTCTGAGGGGAAACGGGTCCAACTCCTCGTCGCCCGCCGCGCCTTCGATCCAGACCTCGCGACTGCGGATGAATTACGGGACCTCTTCCCGGAACACAGGGACGATATCCTCGCCGGCGACCTCGGCACCGTCCTGGATCCGGAAGGCAGCCGCATCGGCCTTATCTGCCTGATTTTCGCGGATGCGCTCCTTTCGGGGGATGATTTCCGAGCTGACGAACGGGCGCTGCAGGTTTTCCGGCGGCTCAGGTGGAAAGCCCCGCTCGCCATCCAGGCCAAGAATACGGAGCACCCGGTCTTCCAGGCTCTGGAAAGGGGGGAGGACGGTACGGCGGCACTGCTAAGAGAACGCGAAGAGTTTGGCTATCCTCCTTTCTCCCGGATGATCCGCATCCTGATCCGCGATACCGCACCCAAGCGGCTCGAATATCTCTCCTCCCGCCTCGCGGCATCGCTCTCGACCGCAATCGGCGCCTCCTTCCTGACCGGGCCCTACGCGCCGGCAAGGGATGAGGACGGCACTCTCCGCCTTATCCGCATTATGCTGCCCCGCGACCGGGAACTCCCCTCAAGGAAGCAACGCATTCGAGAGACGGTAGGCCGTTTTGGGGAAGAAACCAAATATATGGCGCATCTTGCCATCGACGTCGATCCGGCCGGATAAATAGAACAAACCCCGGTAGAATGGGTTCTATCGGGGTTTGAAGTGGTGTCGGCAGGAGTTGAACCGGCGACACATGGATTTTCAGTCCATTGCTCTACCACCTGAGCTACGACACCGTGGTTTGGGAATGCAAAGGTACAAAAATTTTCTTAACCTCCAAAAAAAATTGAAGTTTTTTGGGGGCGCTGTTGCAAAATCTCCATCTTCACCGTAAATTTGTAACATTATACGAACCACGTTTTTATGCAGAACCCGTCATTCAGAATTCTCGTCGTCGACGACGAACCGGATATTTGCGAGATCCTCGCCTACAACCTGGTCAAAGCCGGCTATCAGGCCGATATTGCCCATTCGGCCGAAGAGGCCCTCAGGATGGACCTGAAAGTGTATGACCTTCTCCTTCTGGACGTGATGATGGGGGAGATGTCCGGATTCGCGCTGGCCAAGCACCTCAAGGAAGATCCTGCGACGGCGCGCATTCCTGTCATCTTCCTCACGGCGAAGGACAGCGAGGATGACACGCTGGAGGGGCTCAGCCTCGGAGCCGACGACTACATCACCAAGCCCTTCTCCATCCGCGAGGTGGTGGCCCGCATCGGCGTGGTGCTCCGCCGCTTCGAGAAGCCGCAGAGCACGGCCATCGTCTTCAAGACCCTCGTGGTGGATCCTGTCGCCAAGACAGTCTCCGTTGACGGAGCCCAGGTTCTTCTCACCCGGATTGAGTTCGAGTTGCTTTGCTACCTGCTCGAGTCCAAGGGCAAGGTGCTCAGCCGCCAGGACCTGATCGCCAAGGTCTGGTCGAAGGAGGAAGAAGTCCTGGACCGCACCGTCGACGTCAATATCACCCGTCTGCGCAAGAAGATCGGCCCGTACGCTTCCTGCATCCGCACCCGTTCGGGTTACGGCTATTTCTTTGGCGAATAACCGCATTATGCGCCGATATTCCAATCCCCTCAGCCGGAATCTGGTTCTGAGCCTTGTGGTAGTCTCGGCCCTGTTCGTGGCGGGATTCCTCTGGCTCAGCGCCGCCGATTTCCTGCAGGGATCCTGGCGTTTCGTGGTGCTGGTGACGGCGATGGTGGTCGCGATTTTCCTGATTCTCTCGTATTTCGTCGGGCAGATCAACCGGGTGATCGGCGACCAGGCCGACGTGGAGAATGCCGAGATCCGGCGAGACCTCACCCAGAACATCGCTCACGAACTGAAGACCCCCGTGGCCAGCATTCAGGGCTACCTGGAGACTATCCTGGAGACGCCGGATATGGACGAGGAGACCCGGAATCAGTTCCTGGAGAGAAGTTTTACCCAGACCCGGCGCCTCACGGCGCTCCTGCAGGATATTTCCACGCTCAACAAGATGGATGCGAAGTCTCCGGCATACAAGATCGAGTCCGTCGACATCTGCAAGATGGTGGAGACCATCGCTGCGGATACGGCCCTCCAGCGGGACGCTGCACAGATGACTTTCCGCAACCAACTATTTCCGCCAATCGTCATCAAGGGGGACTATACGATGGTCTACAGCATTTTCCGCAACCTGATGGACAACGCCATCGCCTACGCCGGCGTGGGGACAACCGTCACGCTTACGGCCGCCCGCGATGAAGATAGCTGGCGCTTTGTCTTCCGCGACAATGGTGCCGGGGTGCCGGAAGCACATCTGGAGCGGTTGTTCGAGCGCTTCTACCGGGTCGACAAGGGCCGTTCCCGCAAACTCGGCGGCACCGGTCTCGGCCTGGCTATCGTCAAGAACGCCGTCCTCATCCACGGTGGCGACATCACCGTCCGCAACAACGATACCGGCGGCCTCCGATTCGATTTTACCCTGAAAGTCAATAACTTTGAGACGGGGAAAACCGCCCCGGGTCATAAACGCTTCAAAAAGCAAATCTAAAGATTTGGTGTGAAATTTGCGACGGCGATCGCTTTCTCTAAAAAATGAAACGATTTTTCTATACATTAACCGGACTTGCCGCAGTCGCCCTTGCGGCGGTCTCCTGTATCAATACAGAAGAATATGATTCCCAGGCTGTCTCTCCTTCCGGCCCTACAAAGGATGACGTACTCGACGATGAGGTGACGGAAATCGTGGAAGGGGAAAGTTTTACTCTTCCTTCCGCGGATACGGAGGCTTCGGCCGACAATATCGGTCATTCCATTTTCGACCGCTGGATTACCTTGACCTGGTCTTCCTCCGGGGTTGCCGTCGAGGGGGATGAGCGAGGTCTGGTTTCCGTGAGCGGCGGCCACGTTATTGTACGCAACAGCGGCTACAAGAATGCCAATGACGATCTCGACAAGATCATCTTCGAGCTCAAGGGATCGTCCTCGGACGGGTCGCTCAAGCTTTACGGCTCGCGCAAGGCCTGCTTGTATTTGAATGGGCTTTCGCTGACCAATCCCGCAGGGGCTGTCATCAACAACCAGTGCAAGAAGCGCACGTTCGTGTATGTGAAAGGGAGCAATACCCTTGCGGATGCGACCAATGCGGCCTATACGGCGACAGAGAATGAAGATTGCAAAGCCGTCTTCTTCAGCGAGGCCCAGCTTGTCTTCTGCGGGGACGGCTCACTGACCGTGAGTGCCAATAACAAGCAGGGGAAGGCCGGTATTACCAGCGACGATTATCTGCGGTTTATGACGGCTCCGACCGTCAAGGTCACCGCCGGGGCATACGCTGGGCACGGTCTGAGGGGCAAGGATTTCGTCGAGATTGATGCCGGGGCCCTGGAGGTTTCGACGGCGGCCGCGATGAAAAAGGGCGTTACCTCCGATTCGCTCGTCGTGGTGAAAGGCGGGACGACGACCGTGACGGTGTCGGGGAGCGCCGCCTACGATTCCGAGGATAAGGAATATACCGGCACGGCCTGCATCAAGGCGGATTATGCCTTCCAGATGAGTGGTGGGGTAGTGACGCTCACCAATTCCGGATCGGGCGGCAAGGGCATCCGGGCCGGGTCGCACTATGATTCTACCGAGAAGGACCATACCCTTCCTGACAGCTTTGTTTCCGGCGGCACCCTGACCATCAAGACGACGGGCGCCCGCTACAACGGCGGAAGCAGCAGCTACACCGGCAACAACGCGGCTCTCGGCGGCAATTTCAAGGTGACGGGCGGCACCATCAACGTGCAGTGCACCGGCGCCAAGGCCAGCGGCAGCACGATTTCCTCCAAGGGCATCAAGATCGGCTACAAGGCCGATCCCTCCGGCTCCACCAAAGCCGGGCCGGGCGGCGGCGGATGGCCGGGCGGTGGCGGCGGACAGAGCTCCAAGGGCAATGAAAGCATCGAGTGCAAGGGCGTGATGACCCTCAGCGGTGGGGATATCTATGCGTATTCCTCCTCGGATGACGCCATCAATTCGGCTGCCAATATGACGGTTGACGGCGGGTATGTGATGGCCTATTCGACTGCCAACGACGCGATGGATGCCAATGGCAATATGTACCTCAAGGGCGGCTACGTCTATGCTGTCTGCACGGCAGGCACGCCGGAAGTGGCTCTGGATGCCAATACGGAGCAACGGTATAAGCTCTATGTGCAGAGTGGGGTTACCCTTGTGGCGTATGGCGGTCTGGAGAGCGGCTATTCTGCCGAGCAGACCTGTAAATCGTATTCCTGCACCTCCGGAGCATGGAACGGGTTATATAACGGGAGCACCCGTATTGCCGCCTTCAAAGCCCTCTCCTTTACGAGTGTGACGGCCAGCGCCCCTTCGCTTTCAGGGGTCACCAAGGGCGTCTCCGTCAGTGGAGATACGTTTAGCAACGGGTATTGGGCTAAATAACTACGGCTACGTGGAGAGGTCTTTGACCACGAGTCCGGCCAGCGTCATTCCAAAAATCGCCGTGATGGGGCAGGTGGTGCCGTTGATGGTCTTCTTCGGATCGCCGTCTTCGGGCGCGGGCCCCTGATTCTCAAGTACTTCATCGTCGTAGACGCAAAGAATTTCCTTCGCGGGGAGGGTGCCTTCGCGACGCATTTTCTTGCGGAGGAGGAAGCCGAGCGGGCAGCCGCGGACGTCCCAGAATTCCGCGACGCGGATCTTGGTGGGATCAGTCTTGAGGGCGGCACCCATGGAAGAGAACACTTTCGCCCGGGTTTGGGAGGCACGTACCAGCAGCAGGCGCTTGTCCTTCAGGGCATCGATGGCGTCGATGACATAATCGTAGCTGTCCAGGGCGAAGGATTCGTAGTCCTCATCGTGATAAGCCTTCACGATGGCCTCGATCTCCGCCTCCGGGTTGATCTCCAGCAGGCGCTCCCGCATTACTTCCGCCTTGGGGCGACCGAGCGTCCGGGTTGTCGCGGGCAACTGGCGGTTGACGTTCGAGGGCATCACGACGTCCGGATCCACCAGCGTCAGATGGCCGATGCCGGAGCGGATCAGCCCCTCGGCGCACCAGCTGCCGACCCCGCCGACACCGAAGAGGATGACGCGGGTGCGGGATAGGCGTTCCATCGTTTCGTCGCCGAGGAGAAGGGCGGACCGGGAAAAAAGTTCATTCATAGGAGCCGGTTTTTCTGCAAAATAACACCAACTTCTTGAAAAGGGCAAATTTTTTTTGTAAATTGCACTCGTATGGAAGAAAGACAACAATCCCGTCGGATCCAGACCTCGATCCTGAACGGGCTGGAGAGAAAGGCGCTGGAGTGGATGGCGAGGCGCCTGCCGAGGTGGGTGTCCTCGGATCTGATGACGGCCATCGGAATGATTGGTGCGGTTATCATCGCCGTCGGATACGCCCTTTCCGGGTGCAATGTGAACTGGCTCTGGCTTGCGTCTTTCGGCTTTCTTGTCAACTGGTTCGGCGATTCGCTGGACGGCACCATCGCGCGCGTCCGTCATCTGCAGCGGCCGATATACGGCTTTTTCCTGGACCATAACGTCGACTGCGTCAATGAGACCGTCATGTTCGTAGGGGCGGGGCTTTCGCCGTTCCTGCATCTGCCGATCGCGATGGGCGCCCTCGTGGCCTATCTGCTCCTGTCGGTGTACGTATACATCTACGCCCATCTCAAGAACGAATTCAAGCTGACCTATGCCGGCTTCGGCCCCACGGAACTGCGCGTCATCGTCGTCATCGTCAACACGCTGCTCATCTATGTCACGCCGCTGCGAGAATTCACCCGGGAATTCGTCATTTCCGGCGAGGCGGTCACTTTCCATCTCCTCGATTTCGTCGCGCTCGCCATTACCCTGATCCTGCTGATTTTCTACGGGGTCAGTCTCGTGGGGAGCGCCCGGGAGTTCGGCCGGATGGATCCGCCCAAGCACTGAGCATATGCCCGTTGCCACCGTCAAAGATCTGGAACAGCTCTCACCCTCCTTTCGGGGGCGCTGTGGGAATGCCCTTGCGCGCGCACTAATGCGCCTGACGGGCGTTGGCCGGGTCAATGATCTCTATGACCGCGTGGCCCCGCTTGAGGGGCCGGACTTCGCAGGAGGCATCCTGCGGGATGTGGGCGTGGATTACCTCGTCGGCAATTCCGAACGGCTGGACACCCTGCCGGAAGGCCCATTCATTACCATCAGCAATCATCCCTATGGTCACTTGGACGGGATCATCCTGATCGACCTCCTGGGGCATCTCCGACCGGGCTATAAGGTGATGGTCAACGAACTGCTCGGCCTGATCCAGGCCCTGCGGGGTAATTTTATTGTTGTCAATCCGACGGGGGCGAAACGGACGGCTGCGACGGCGACGAGCATTTCCGGGGTGCGGGAGGTCCTCCAGAACCTGCAGGAAGAGCATCCGGTCGGCTTTTTTCCTTCCGGCGCGGTCTCGGACTACAAGATGGGCGAGGGGCTCCGCGACCGGGAGTGGCAGGATTCCGCCCTCCGGCTCATCCGCAAGGCGCGCGTCCCGGTGGTGCCCATCCGCTTTTTTGACCGCAATTCCTCCTTCTACTATTTCCTCGGCCTTATCGACTGGCGGGTGCGCTTGACACGCCTCTGTCACGAGGTGTTCAACAAGCGAGGCAAGGCGGTGCGCCTCGGCATCGGACCGGTTATCAGCGTGGCGGAGCAGGATGCCGCTGACGATTACGGCGCCCTTCTGAGGGACGCCGTGTATGGGATGCCGTTGCCGGAGAAATTTACGCTTCAAAAACGCTGAGATCCTCCGGGAGGGGGCTCATGAGCCGGATGATGTCTTTGCCGTAGGGGTTTCGGAAGACCAGCGTCGCGGCGTGGAGGGCGAGGCGGCCGGCGGGATTGGTCTCCGCCCCGTATTTCTCGTCGCCGGCGATTGGATGTCCGAGGTCGGCCGCGTGGACGCGGATCTGGTTCTTACGACCGGTCTGGAGGGAGAATTCCAGTTGGGTGTATAGGATTTTGCTCCGGCGATAGATATGCCGGAGGGTCTTGTAATGGGTGATGGCGAGCTGCGCATCCTTGACGGGCTCCGGATAGGAATGCATCTTGAGTGACTTGGGATGCTCGAGGAGCCAGCTCTGGACGGATCCTTTTTCCGGCTCGGGGCAGCCTTCCACGAAGGCCGTGTAGGTCCGTTCGAGGACAAGCTCCTTCCATTTGCTCTGGAGGAGGTCCTTGGTGCGCTCGTCCTTGGCGAAGAGGACCAGTCCGGAGGTGCCTTTATCGAGGCGGTGGACGATCCAGACTTTCTTGGTCGCGCGGTCGATGCTCCCTCCGGAGGCGATGGCTTCCTTGCGGTCCACTGCCGCGCTTTTCTTGATATAGTCGTTCAGGAGGGCGTACAGGGTCTTTTCCCGCTTGTCGAGCTCTTTCCCGACCTTGCCCCTGCCGGTGGAGACGGTCAGAAGGCCGGAAGGCTTATCCACCACAAGCAGATGTGCGTCCTCGTAAGCGATGCTGACGCCGGCCCTGGAGAGCGAGTCGGCCGCGTTGCTGCGGACCTTGCGGGCGATGGAGACCTCTTTAGGAAGGATGACGACGGTGTCGCCCTTACGGAGCGGGTGGTCGAAGGCGGTGACGGATGCGCCGGCAATGGTGACCTGTCCGCTGGCGAGGACCTTCTTGACGCCGGTCTTGCCCTGGAGGGGGAACATCCTATAGAGGAAATTGAGGAGCGTGTCGTCACGGTCCACGGTGAATTTCTGGCCCATACTGCGGGGGAATTAGAAATTTTTGACGAAATCGATGTCCTTTTTGAGCATCACCTTGGGATCCATCAGGGATACTTTCTGGAACAGGCGGAACTGGTTGGCAGGGGAGAGGTAGACGGTCTCCTCATGCTTGCCTTTGCGCCACCATTTGTAGAAGGCGATGGGATCGTTGTCGAAGGGGATTTTGGCCTCGATGTCGGTGCCGAATCCGGGGAAATCGATGGTCACGCGAAGGCCCATAATCCGCTTGTAATAGGCGGGATCGGCCCGGCGAAGCTTGCTGACAAGGGGATTGAATACTTCGACCTGGTCGACCTGGAGGACTTTTTCACGGATGACCATCTGGTGAATCCGAACGGGATCGGCATTGAGCCAGGCTCCGATGCTGCGGGTCACGGGCCCCTCATCGGTGTCCAGCGTGAGTTTGTCTTCGGAGAAGTAAATCTTGTCCCGGTCCAGTTCGAAAGTATCCATCGACTGCAAATATAAAAAAAATCCCCGAAATATTGCGTATATAAGCAATTTTTTCTATATTTGAGGTTGGAAAACTTTTAATTTTTACCATTATGACTTATAAAATCATCGACATTCAGGGCATCGGCCCCGTGTACGCAGAGAAACTCGTCGCTGCAGGTATCGTCACCGTAGACCAGTTGCTTGAAAAAGGCAAGGATCCCAAAGGCCGCAAGGCGCTTGAAGAAGCAACCGGCATCGATCACGGCCGCATCCTCACCTGGGTCAACCACGCCGACCTTTTCCGCGTCAATGGCGTAGGCCCTCAGTTCTCCGAACTGCTCGAGGCCGCCGGCGTCGACACTGTCAAGGAGCTCCAGCACCGCAACGCCGAGAACCTGGCTGCCAAGATGCTCGAGGTCAATGAGGCCAAGCACCTGACCAAGAGGGTCCCCACTGCCGCCGAACTGCAGAAATACATCGACGACGCCAAGGCCCTTGAAGCTGTTGTAACGTACTAGTCGTTATGCGGCTTTCAAAGTTTTTTGTGGCAGCGGCCGCCGTTTTGGCGGCCGCTGTTTCGTGTGGGAGGGCAGGTCGGACCGCCATTGTGCGGGATGCGGAGATTGAGCGGAAGGTTGAGGCGACCCTCTCCGGGATGACCCTTGACGACAAGATCGGCCAGATGGTCCAGCTTGCGATCACCAACATCCTGGACGAGTCGCTCGCGAAGATCGATACCAATAAGCTCAACACCGTCATTGGCACCTACCGGGTTGGCTCCATCCTCAATGTGGCGCGCAATAAAGCCAATCCTGCGGCCGCTACGGCGGATCTTGTGCGGGAGATGCAGCGCGTCTCGATGCGCGAGTTGGGCATCCCTTGTCTCTACGGGCTGGATATGATCCACGGCGCCAGCTATCTCGACGAAGGGACGCTCTTCCCGCAGGAAATCGGGATGGCGGCGACTTTCAACCTGGAGGCGGTTCGGGCGATGGGAACGGCGATTGGCTACGAATCCCGTGCGGCCCTTGTGCCCTGGGTGTTCTCGCCGGTGATGGATCTCGGGCGCAACGCCTGCTGGTCCCGTCATTGGGAGAGTTGGGGAGAGGACCCCTACCTCTCGGGCGAGATGTCCCGCGTGCTTGTTCTTGCCGACCAGGGGGAGGATCCGAACCATATTGACAAAGAGCACGTCGCCACCAGCATCAAGCATTATATGGCCTACGGCGTGCCGCTTTCCGGCAAGGATCGAACCCCTGCATACGTTCCCTATAATGAGCTGAGGGAGAGGTATTTCCATCCCTTCAAAGAAAGTATTGAGGCAGGTGCGCTTTCCTTGATGGTCAACTCGGCTTCCATCAACGGGCTTCCGGTCCATGCCAATCGCGAACTGCTCACCGGGTGGCTCAAGGAAGACCTCGGCTGGGACGGTATGATCATCACCGACTGGGCGGATGTCAACAACCTCTACAAGCGGGAGCGCGTGGCTGAGGACAAGGTGAACGCCCTGGCCCTGGCGGTCAACGCCGGCATCGATATGATTATGGATCCGTACGATGTCGCCTGCTGTGCCGATCTGAAAAAAGCCGTGGAGGACGGACTCGTTCCGATGTCCCGGATTGACGATGCAGTACGGCGGATTTTGCGCCTCAAGTATCGCTTGAATCTATTTGACGAACCTACCTGGGATACAAGTGGTTATGAGTTATATCGCGAAGACTTCATTGCGGCTGCCAAGCAGGCTGCTATTGAGAGCGAGGTGCTGCTCAAAAATGAGGATGGAATCCTGCCTCTTGCCCAAGGGACGCGCATTCTGGTGACGGGCCCTTGCGGCAACTCAATGCGTACCCTCGGCGGTGGCTGGAACTATACTTGGCAGGGCTCGAAAGTGGACGAATTTACGGAAAGCTACAACACGATCTTCGAAGCCCTCGCCGCCAAATTCGGCGCGGCGAATGTCCGGTATGTCCCGGGCGTGGCGTTCAACGAGGCCGGCAAATGGTACGAGGAGCTCTCACCCGAGATCCCGGCAGCCGTCGCGGCCGCCCGTCAGGCGGACGTCATCGTCGCCTGCGTCGGCGAGAATTCCTATTGCGAATCGCCCGGCAATCTCGACGATCTGACCCTCTCGGAAAACCAGCGGAATCTGGTTAAAGCGCTATATCAAACAGGGAAACCTATCGTGCTGATTCTCAATGAGGGCCGACCGCGCGTTGTTAGCGATATTGAGCCGCTGGCAAAGGCGGTAGTGGACGTGATGCTGCCTGGCAATTTCGGCGGCGACGCCCTCGCGGAACTCCTCAGCGGTGACGCGAATTTCAGCGGCAAACTGCCCTTCACTTACCCTCGTGCCGTCAACGACCTCCACACCTACGATTACAAAGTCTCCGAACTTGTCAAGACGATGGGTGGAATGTATGACTACGACGCCAAAATGGAGGTGCAGTGGCGCTTCGGCGATGGCCTCAGCTACACGACATTCGCCTACAGCGATATGTCTGTCGACAAGACGGAATTCGTCTCTGGCGACATTCTCACCGTGTCGGTCAAAGTGATCAACACCGGATCCGTGGCGGGCAAGGAGAGCGTCCTGCTCTTCTCCAGCGACCTCGTTGCGAGCCTGGTGCCGGACAACCGCCGACTTCGCGCCTTCGATAAAATCGACCTTGCCCCCGGAGAGAGCAAGGTCGTGGAACTGAAACTGCCTGCGGACGACCTGGCCTTTGTCGGCTACGACGGCCTCTGGCGGCTGGAGGAAGGCGATTTCCGCCTCGCCGCGGGATCGGAGCACGTGATGGTCCGCTGCGCCCGTACGAAAGTTTGGGAGACGCCCAACAAGTAGCGACCAGCCTTGCAATGAAAAGCGCCTTGTACCGCTCCGGCACAAGGCGCTTGTTTCGTTCAGCAAGTCTCAGCTTATTGGTACTTTAAGACGCCTACACGGGTGACATCGCCCAGTGTCGCCCGGAAGGTGTATGTGCCTTTTGTCGAGACGGTGAAATTGGCGTAGGTGTCGCCCAGCGCGACGTCGTTTGCCCCCGCGGTGCTCCATTTGAGGTCGCCGTTTTCAGCTCCGCCGGTGAGGGAGAATTTGTAGTTGATGACGCTTACTCTCTCCCAGGAGTTGTCGTCCTGCATAGCGACCATCTGGGCACGGTAGGTTCCGGCTTCGTTGACGGTAGGGTTGTTATTGCCGGGAAGTTCCTCCCAGTTGTCCCCGCCGTTATTCTTGAAGAAGTGGACGGTCCAGATGCGGACGGTGGTGGTGTTCGTGACGGGATCGACGGTCTCGTCTTCGGCATTCTTGGCCGTGATGGAGACTTTCACGGGTTTGGTGGCGGCGGTGAGCTTGAAAGTCGCGTAGGTGATGACCTTCGAACCTTCTTCCTCATGCTTGAACGTTACGATCGAGGGGGAGTCGGTCGACCAGGCGTATTTGCAGGTGCCGAGCTTCTGGAGCTGCTGGGTCTGGCCGTCATAGACGGTGTCGGTGACGGAGAAGGTGGGGGTGGTGGCGATGACATTGAGGATTTCCTCGCAGGAGGTCGTCAACACGAGTGCGGCCGCGCAGAGAATGTGAATCTTTTTCATTGTAAGGTGTATTAGTTTATCTGAATATTCAGGCATCTGCTATTTCAATTCGTTGCAAAAATACAAAAAAAACCTTACATTTGTTCAAAACCAAATCAATGACGCTTATGAAAAGGATTCTTTTTGGGGGACTGACGGCACTTTCCGTGCTGCTGATCATCGGCTGCAAGAAAGACAAGCCGGAGAAATGGGAAGATTATGAAGGGGCCGGATATGTCAATCTCGGGCTCTCCGTGTGCTGGGCTTCCTGCAATCTCGGCACGACCAATCCACAGGATCCCGGCAATCTCTTCGCCTGGGGCGAAACGGAGACCAAGACATTCTTCAATATCGGTAACGGTTCCTATAAGTACGGCAAGGGGGTCACGGACCGCTTTACCGAAATCACCAAATATGTTTTGGAAGACGCCCTGAACCCCTACGGTCCGGCGGATAATAAAACAGTCCTGGAGCCGTCAGATGACGCGGCGACAATGGCTCTGGGGTCCTCCTGGCACATTCCGACCGAGGATGAGTGGGGAGAATTGATTGCGACTTCGGCCAACAAGAAGCACTACAAATGGGAATACGTGACCGGCGGTCTTAAAATCAAGTATCTCGATACTGGCGCAACCCTATTTCTCCCGGCGGCCGGCTATGTGATGGAAGGCAAGGATATCCTCCGGCGGGATGTTGAGGGACTTTATTGGAGCTCCACGCTGTCTGAGTATGGCTATGAGCCCTCCGAACGGGCGCTCTATTTCCGTTTCGACACCGTCGAGAAAAAGATGTACGACCTGAATACGATTGGAGAGAATGCCCAGGGCAAGTCGGTATACGGGCAGCTCCGCTTCCGCGGTCTCAGCGTCCGCCCCGTCCGGAGGCCTCCCGTGGGCTAGGCCGGCCACTGACGCCCGTCGGATGGTGGGCAAAAAAATCGGAGATGGACGTGCAACCATCTCCGATTTTTGGTGAGGATTAGCAGACTTGAACTGCTGACCTCTTGCCTGTCAAGCAAGCGCTCTAAACCAACTGAGCTAAACCCTCGTTTCATTTAGGGACTGCAAAGGTAGCAATACTTTTTGAATTCCCAAATTTTTTTTGAAAAACTTTTTATGAAAACGATAGCGGTAACCGTGCTGGATTTCTCGGGATTATTTTCCCGGGAGCGGGCGCTGTTCCCGCCGGAGTTGGAGCGGGACGTGCATTGGGACGTGCTGGATTTCCGTTCGCTGGACGGGACGATGTGTTTCTGCGAAGAGGGGAGTGCGGAGGAGATCCGCCGGCGTCTGGCCGAGGCGACATCCACCCCTGACGCTGCCGCCGCCGTGCTGCTGCATTGGATCGATACGGGCGACTATCACTACCTGACGTATTTCTTCTTGGAGCGCATTGACAGACCCTTTGAGTTGGTTTTGCTGGACAACCATCCGGATGACCAGCCGAGCGTTTTCGGCGACGGGCTGCTCTCCTGCGGCGGCTGGGTCCGCACGGCCCGGGAGCGCCTCCCGATGCTCCGGGCGGTGGAAAGGCCGGGGCCGGAAGGGCGCTCGGCCCGGGGGGAGAGATTCCGGATCAAGTCCGGAATGACGGCTGGGGTGACGGAAGGGATGCTGCCGGTATATATATCCATAGATAAAGATGTGCTTTCACGGGAGTATGCTCGTACGGACTGGTCGCAGGGCGAGATGACACTGGTGGAGTTGCTGGAAATCCTGGAGCGCTTCCGCGGCCGCGAGATCCTCGGCATCGACCTTTGCGGCGGCCTTACAGAGGCCAAGGGCGCCACGGCGGAAGACTTCGCCGTCAACGCCCGTCTTGACACCGCGCTGATAAGTTTTATCAATAAAATTCGATTCTGATAAAGTATTTTGGGAAAAACTGGAAAAAAGTGACGGCGGCGGGGCTCGGCGTCGTGGCGTTGGTGGCGCTGGGATGGTATTTCAAGGAGCCGGAGCAGGGAGTGGTTGACGATGGTAACTCGCTGCTGGAGCGGGGCAATCCGCGTGGCACGGATTTTTATCCGTCCGACAAGACGCTTGCGGGCCTGGAGATTCCGTTTTGGCTGGAGGATAACCACGCCACCCTGATCGAGCATATGGGATACACGCTTTCCTATAATGAGGAGGACCGTATTCCCAACTGGGTTGCCTGGGAGTTGAAGGCGACCGAGTTGCAGGGCAACCTCGACCGGCGGGAGAAATTTACCCCCGATCCGGCCGTTAAGGGGAGGCAGGCCTACGATTCCGATTACAAGGGATCGGGCTGGGACCGCGGCCATATGGCGCCCTCCGGCGATATGAAATGGAGCAGCCAGGCGCTCGAGGAGTGCTACTACCTGAGCAACATCTGCCCGCAGAACCACGGCCTTAACGCCGGCCTCTGGAACGACATCGAGAAGCAGACCCGCTACGAGGCTAAGTATTACGGCAGCGTCTGGGTGGTTTGCGGCCCTGTTCCCAATGAGATTGGCAAGGCGACCATCGGCCGCAATAACGTCAAGGTCCCGGCCTCCTTCTTCAAAGCTCTTCTGGCCCGCCGCAAGGACGGCTCCTACGCCTCGGTCGGCTTTATCTTCCCGAACGAGCCCACCGGAAGGAAGGCCATTTCCGATTTCGCGATGAGCGTCGACGACCTCGAAAAGAAAATCGGGATGGACCTCTTCTACAATCTTGATGAAAAATACCAGGCCCCTGCAGAAGCCTCATACAACCTCTACGGGGATTGGAGAATCAAGGACTGACGCCCTCTGGAGTCCGGCCTGGAATGGTTTTTGCGTGCCGAAATGTAGGATTTTTCCGGAACTTTTGATACATTTGCCCTATAAATGATTCAGACGATGAAACGTTTTGCCTTCCTTCTTGTCGTGGGCCTGCTCCTGGCAGGAGGCCTTCGTGCGCAGACGGTCAATGTTCACGTCTCCACAAGCACCAGCACCAGCAGCGGTGGCACGACCCATACGACGGTCACCACCACGAGTGGCGGCACCACGCATACGACCGTTACCACCAGTAATGGCACCACGCATACGACCGTCACTACCAACGGCGACGGGGTGACACGCACCACGGTCAACGGTGTTACCACCGAAACCCGGGGCGGAGGCATTTCCCCGCAGGGCACCGTCCGGCAATCGGGCCAGACCCAGCAGCCCGCCAAGACCTACAGCAGCACCGGGACCCACCAGACCACCGTCAACAAGGATGGTTCGGTGTATAATTCCACCGGTCAGAAGACGGGGCAATATGGCAGCGACGGCTCCATCTACAATGGCACCGGACAGAAGACAGGCTCCATTACCACCGGCTCTACCGGCAGTTCCACCGTCTGGAACAAGACCGGCCAGAAGCAGGGCACCGTCAACAGCGACGGTACCGTTTATGACGCTTCGGGCCGCAAACTCGGCAAAATCAACAGCGACGGCAGCGTCTACGATGCGTCGGGCCGCAAGATCGGCTCCACCACCGGCAAGGACAATGCCCAGACCGCGCATCAATTCTTCTTTTAATGGATAGACGAGAATTTTTACTTTGGGGAGCGACCGGGATGGCCTCTTTGGGGCTAGGGCGCTTTTTTACGCCGGTTGCCAGGGCCGGGGAACGTGCCGCAAAATTGGCGGGTGACCGCAAGTACAATGTCGTTATCCTCGGCGATACGCATTACGACCGGGAGCCGGCCGATTATTATCATGCAGAATACGTCCAGACTAATCCCGAGCGCGACCGCGTCCACCGGGCGGAATTCATCCGCAACGGAGAGATGTGGCGCGACCGCAGCCCGCGCCTGCTGAAGCGGGCCGTGGAGCTCGTTGACGGGGATACCCGGATGGCCTTCCAGATGGGCGATCTGATTCAGGGCGACTGCGGCAACCTGGAGACCCACCGGAGGATGCTGGACGATACAATGGGCGTCATCAAGGGAGCATTCGGCAGCCTGCCGCTGGTGACGGTCGTCGGCAACCACGATGTGCGGGGTACCGAGGGGGCGGATGAGGTCTACCGTGCCTATATGTCGGCCCAGATGTCCCGGGAACTCGGAAAGGAGATTGCGAAGACCACCTTCGATTTTGCCATCGGCGATGACGCCTATATCGTTATCGACTTCAACACGCCGGACGATGATACCATCGAGGCCCTGCTGAAGGAGACGGAGGGGTGCCGCCATACCTTTATTATCGTGCACGGCCCCGTGTTCCCGTACGATTCGAAGACCTGCCGGTGGATTCTGCACGGCAAGGAGGATGAGGCCCGCCGGCATTTCCGGGCAGAATTCGCCCGGCGAAACGCCATCGTTCTCTGCGGCCACGTGCACCGCACCGAACTGCTCGACTGGAGGGGCGACGGCGGACGCATCACCCAGATGACGATGAACAGTGTCTGGAAGAAGCCGGAGCTCGCTCAGTACGATGTGATCTCGACGGGGGCCGCCAGCTATGGTACTCTCCGCCAAAAGAACAAGAAACTCCCGGACGAATCGGCCCTGTTCGACGAATACCGCCCCGGCATCCGCGCCTACAGCGTGTCCCGGGCCGCCGGCTCCTACAAACTCAATGTCAGCGACCGTCGCGTCACCGTCGATTTCTACGGCGGCGACAGCGAAAAACTGACGCATAGGTTTATCTTACGATAGGAATTTTCCGTGGCACTGGCCATAGCGGAGACCGCTGCCGCACGGGCAGGGGTCGTCCTTGGCGACGTGCGGAACGGTGAGGCCGAAGGGGAAACCATAGGGCATGGGATATCCTGCCGAGACCGTCGGGCTGGGCATTTCCCATTTGAGGGGAATATCCTCTCCCGGCGGCTCTTCGTACGGGTCCTCGATGTCGGCCGAGACCCGGAGGCAGCCCGTCTCGTCGGCTGATTTGCCGCAGAGGCTCCACTTGGGGACGCTGTTGGCGAAATTCTCCACCGCCCGGCGCGCCTC
>JAFZAI010000113.1 GCA_017557325.1 Bacteroidales bacterium | reverse complement strand
CCTGGGTACCAGTCAGTTCAGCATCCTTGGAAGGTTCCTCGGGCTGGGGGCCCTTCGGCCCGAACTCTGCGATGTCGCAGCCCGTCAGGAAAATGGCTGCGAGCGAAAAGATGAAAAGAATCCTTTTCATAATAATAAAGAACACCGTTTTTACCGGAACTTGTCCCCGAGCCCCCTTGTTCAACTTGATCGTGGCAGGTCTTCTGACTTCTCCCGGCTCCGGCCTTCTCGGAGAGAGACTCTCCAATGGCATCGGATTCGGAGCCGTTACGGATGACACAGCTGCGGGCACAGTCCCGGATTCCCACCGGATTCCCTTTTGAGCCGGCCGGGATGACCCGGACCCGGCACCACGGTCCGTCGCAAAGATACACATTTCGCAGAGATTCACCATCTATTCTTATTGACAATTCGGACGAAATCGTTTATCTTTGTTAGGATAAGCATTCAACGAACCATGACTGGAAAAGAAAGGATCAGAACCGTACTTGAGCACAAAGAAGCCGACAGGATCGCCGTCGATTTCGGTACGACACCCGTGACCGGGATTCATTGCAAGGTTGTGGAGGCCCTGCGCGCACATTACGGGCTGGACCAGCACCCCGTCTATGTCCACGAGCCCGGACAGATGCTCGGCTATATCGAGGACGACCTGGCGGAGGCGCTCGGCACCGATACCGCCGGCTGCTTCGGGCCCAAAAACTCCATCGGCGTATGGCAGGAGGACTGGATAGAGTACCGCATGCCCTGGGGGCAGGTCGTGATGCTGCCCGCCAAGATGGTGGATTCGTTCACCGAGAAGGACGGCGGCCTCTATTCTTATCCCGAAGGCGACAAGTCCCTCCCGCCCTCGTGCCACATGCCCGAGCGCTGCTACTTCTTCGACTCGATCGAGCGCCAGCAAGGCGAGATCGACGACGACAACCTCAACGTGGAAGACAACCTGCAGGAATATGGCGAGATCGATGACAAGACCCTGCAGTACTGGAAAACCGTCACCGACCGGGCTGCCAAGACCGGAAGGGCGGTCGTGGCCGGATTCGGCGGGATGGCCCTGGGCGACGTCGCACGCATCATCTCCCCCGCCATCCGCGAGCCCCGTGGCATCCGGAGCGTCGCCGAATGGTATATGTCGACCGTGTGCCGTCCGGATTACATCAAGGAAATGTTCGACCGCCAGTCCGACATCGCCATCCGCAACCTTGAGAAGATCTGGGCCACCGTCGGCGACAATGTGGACGTCGTCTATGTCTGCGGCGCCGATTTCGGCACCCAGACCAGCCAGTTTCTCTCCGTCGATACGCTCTATGACCTGTATGTCCCCTACTACCGGAAGATGAACGACTGGATCCATCAGCACACTTCCTGGAAGAGCTTCAAGCACTGCTGCGGGGCCATCTACCCCCTGATCGGCGGCCTGATCGACGCCGGCTTCGACATTCTCAACCCCGTCCAGATCGCCGCCAAGGACATGGATCCCCAGCGTCTGAAGGACGAATTCGGCGACCGCATCACCTTCTGGGGCGGCGGCGTCGACACGCAGAAGACCCTCCCCTTCGGCACTCCGGCCGAGGTCCGCGAGGAAGTGATGCGGCTCTGCGACATCTTCGGCCGCGGCGGCGGCTTCGTCTACAATACCGTCCATAACATCCAGGCGAACGTCCCCGTCGAGAACGTCGTCGCCCTGATGGAAACCCTGAAAGAAATACGCGCATGATATGAACCCGCTTTACGACGCCATTTTCAAAGGCATGGCCCCCCTCGCAAAGACCGCGGTCCAGGCCTCCCTGGACGAGGGCAAGTCCCCCCAGGATATCATCGATGAGTCCATGATCCCGGCCATGGAAGCCATCGGAAAAGAGTTCGAGGCCGGCCGGGTCTTCGTCCCGAACCTGCTGCTGAGCGCCCGGGCGATGAAGACCGCCCTGGACATCCTCAAGCCCCTGATGCTCGCCGAGCAGACCACTACCCTAGGCACGGTCGTGATCGGCACGGTCAAGGGCGACCTCCACGACATCGGCAAGAACCTCGTCGCTTCGATGCTCGAAGGCCGCGGATTCCAGGTGATCAACCTCGGCACCGACGTTTCCAAGGAGCGCTTCATCGAAGCCGCCAAGGAGCACAACGCCGACATCATCGCCATGTCCGCCCTGCTGACGACCACCATGGACTATATGAAGGAGGTTGTCGACGCTGTCAAAGCCGACGGGCTGAACGTGAAGACAATGATCGGCGGCGCCCCCGTCACGGCCGAGTTTGCCGCCAGCATCGGCGCGGACGGTTTCAGCACCAACGCCAACGAAGCGGTGGAAGTCGCCAAGAAACTGCTTTCCTGATGATCGAGCGGGCCTTCCAGATCACCCCGGAGGAACTGCCCGAGAAAGAAGTGTGGTTCGCGATGGGATATAGGGATTCCGTGCCCGACGAAAGGGTGCGGGAGCTGGTCCTGCAGTTGCGCGACCGCCTGGTGCCCGAGGCCACGCTCCGCTATATGTACCAGATCGTCGAGGCCGAGAAACTCTCTCCCCGTCAGGTTCGATTCGACGGCAAGACCTTCACTCCCGAGGGCATCATCTGCTCCTATCTCAAGGGGATGACCCACGCCCTGCTCTTCATCGGCACCGCCGGCTGGGAGTTCGACCGGGCTAAGGAGGCCCTGAAGGCGGAAGACGACATCGTCGCCGACTTCATCGCCGATTCGATCGGCAGCGTGCTGGCCGAAATGACGGTCGCCCGGATGGAAAAGGAATACGACGGCCCCGGGACCCTCTCCATGCCCTACAGCCCCGGTTACTGCAATTGGAACATCCGGGAGCAGCACCTGCTGTTCTCCCTCTTCCCGGAAAGACCCTGCGGCGTGATCCTGTCCGACTCGTCGCTGATGACCCCTGAAAAATCCGTCAGCGGTTTCTTCGCCCTCGGAGAAACCCTGCAACGCCAACCTTACCACTGTCAAATCTGCAAGAACACTAAATGCTACAAAAGAAGAAAAGGCTAGCCATCCCCATCATGACCCATCCGGGGATCGAGCTCATCGGAAGTACCGTCTTGAAGGCCGTCACCGACGGCCAGACCCACGCGGACGCCATCTGCGCATTGAACGAGGCCTTCCCCGCCGCTGCGGTGACGGCCATCATGGACCTCACGGTCGAAGCGGAAGCCTTCGGCGCAGAGATCAGATTCGCTGAAAACGAGATTCCGAACGTCATCGGACGCCTGGTGGAAGACGCAGACGCCGTCGCCGCGCTCGAAGTCCCGGGCCTCGACAAGGGACGTGTGCAGGAGTACCTGAAAGCCAACCGCATCGTCGCCTCCCGCGTGAAGGACAAGCCAATCTACGGCGGCTGCATCGGCCCCTTCTCCCTGGCAGGCCGGCTTTTCGACCTGTCGGAACTGATGATGGCGATGTACGTCGAGCCGGAGACGGTGACCCTGTTATTGGACAAATGCACAGCTTTCGTCACTTCCTATGTCCGGGCGATGAAAGAGACCGGCATCAGCGGCGTCATCATGGCCGAGCCGGCAGCCGGACTGGTCTCCAACGACGATTGTTACCAGTATTCTTCGGTCTATGTCCGGAAGGTCATCGACGCCGTGCAGGACGATACCTTCAAGGTGATCCTGCACAACTGCGGCAACACCGGCCACTGCACCGACGCGATGGTGCGCTCCGGCGCCTCGGCCATCCACGTCGGCAACCGCGCTGACATGGTGGAAGTCCTCAAATCCTGCCCGTCCGACCTCCCGGTGATGGGCAACATCGACCCGGTGGGCGTCATGCAGCAAGCCTCCCCGGAGCAGGTGTACGCCGCCGTCAGCGAACTGCTGGAAAAGACAGCCTGCTACGACAATTACATCCTCTCCTCCGGATGCGACGTGCCGCCCCACACCCCTATCGACAACATCAAAGCCTTCTACCGGGCCTTAGCCGACTTCAATGAAAAAGACTGAGTTCAGCTCCCCGATGACCTCCTTCCGGTGGTGGATCTGTGCGTTGCTGTTTTTCGCGACCACGGTCAACTACATGGACCGCCAGGTCCTGTCCCTGACCTACGAGGAGTTCATCAAGCCGGAGTTCCACTGGAACGATGCCGCCTACGGCACGGTCACCGGTTTCTTCTCGCTCTTTTACGCGATCTGCTGCCTGTTCGCCGGCAAGTTCATCGACTGGATCGGAGTCAGGAAGGGCTATGTCATTTCGATCATCATCTGGTCCCTGGGCGCCGTCCTCCACGCCACGACCGGCGTCCTGACCGCCTCCATGACCGGTTTGGAGTCCGCCGCCGCCCTGAAGGCCGTCGAGGCGGGCAGCAACGTCGCCCTGGCCATCTCCACGACCTCCGTCTACCTGTTCATGTTCTGGCGGGGCGTGCTGGCCCTCGGTGAATCCGGCAACTTCCCTTCTGCCATCAAGGTCACCGCGGAATATTTCCCGAAGAAGGACCGCGCCTTCGCGACGGCAATCTTCAACGCCGGTTCCTCCGTCGGCGCTCTGGTCGCGCCGCTGTGCATCCCGCCCCTTGCCAAGCACCTGGGCTGGGAGATGGCGTTCATCATCATCGGCGCCCTGGGATTCATCTGGGTCTTCTTCTGGGTGTTCATGTATGACAAGCCGGAGTCCCACCCGAAGGTCAACGCCGCCGAGCTCGAATACATCCACCAGGACGACGCGGAAGAGGCGGCCGAGAAAGCGGCGCTCGCCGAGGAGAAAGCCATTCCCCTGCGGGAATGCCTCAAGTACCGCCAGGCCTGGGCCGCCATCCTCAACAAATTCATCTCCGACTGCGTGTGGTGGTTCTTCCTGTTCTGGGCCCCGTCCTATTTCGACACCGAGTTCGGCGCCAAGGCGACGACTCCGAAGGGCAAGCTCCTGCTGATTACGCTCTATGCCATCTGCACCGTCCTGTCCATCTTCGGCGGCTATGTGCCCAAGCATTTCGTCGAAAAGAAAGGCATGCATCCCTTCGATGCGCGCATGCGGGCGATGCTCATCTTCGCCTGTTTTCCGCTGATGGCCATCCTTGCCCAACCGATGGGCGCCCGTTTCGCTTCGCCCTGGTGGCCCGCCATCCTCATCGGACTGGCCGCCGCCGGGCACTCCGCCTGGGCCGCCAATACCTACAGTTTCATCTCCGACCTCTTCCCCAAGAGCACCATCGGCACCCTGACGGGCATGTGCTCGCTCGCGGGCGGCATCTCCACCATGGCCCTGCAGAAGATCGCCGGCAACCTCTTCACCTATGCAGAAGGGGCCGGCAGCGCCTTCCGCTTCCTCGGATTCGAAGGCAAGCCGGCCGGCTACTTCATCATCTTCTGCTACTGCGGCCTGGCCTACCTGATCTCCTGGGTAGTCATGAAACTCCTGGTACCGAAATACAAACCCGTCCGTCCGTAAGCGAAGCATACGAATCGCAAATAACACACCGGTCAGAGAGATCGGGCCCCCTAATTCATATGAACCTGAAGTATCTTTTCGGCAGATTTTTCCATCTTGGACTTGTCATTATTGCAACCATTTCCATTGTGCCTTCCTGCCAACAAAGGAGTGAGCAGAACGGAATGGATGAATCGGCTTTTGTCTTTGAAACAGCGAATATCAAAGGGAATGAGGCCGAATATTCCAGGCCGGCCGTGATTACAGGGCACATCTCCCACCGCGAGGTATATCCGAGAACGACGGAAATCAGCATCATGATTCCGTTTTATGACCGGGTTTCGGAGAAACAATCATCGACCATCTATGAGGATGCTTTTGCGTTTTCGTTAGTGCCTTACGCTCCGAGGACCATCTCGATGCCGCCTTACATTGACCATTTGATGGTCTGTCCTGGAGATTCCATACACGTGGAACTTGATTTCGCTGATTTGGGGAAGGTGGTGTATTCCGGGAAGGGCGCGGAGAACAATGAGAATCTCAATGATTTCTTCGTGAGATACTATCTCAAGGATTGGCCGGGTTTTTCGGAGTGGGAATTGAATTCGGAAGGGAAACCTGCTTTACGGAAATATGAGCATGCAGATATTTTTGTAGAGGCAATCAAGCAACGGTTAGAATCCCATCTTGCCCGTTTAGATGAGTTTATTGAGGAGAAGCGACCGAGCCCCGTGTTAATAGCGCTTTGCCGCAAGGAAATCGAAGCCGATTATTATTCTGCGCTCATACAAGGCCTTCTGGGGTATAAGGATTTCCAAGGAGAAGATGTATTGGCCTGTTTCCAGGTAAAAGATGCCGAGCCGCTCTTCAATGAGGACTGCATGAGCGGCAACCTGTTTGAGTTGTCTGCCAATATTGCCACATGGGTACTCAGCTCCCTCAACCTTGACCGGAAAGAAGAACTTCGGTTGGCTAATGATTATCCAGCCCGACTGCATTTCTTGGAAGAGGCCACGGGGAATGATATGCTGCGCCAAATGCTCATCACCCATCTGTACAACCAGCTGCTGGAAGCTAATGAGGTAGAGCGTTTTGAGAAACTATTTGCCAGTTTCAATGAGAATGTGACCTATCCGCTGCTGAAGCTCTCCACACGGGACCGGTATGTGCTCAAGAAGGCCTGGCAGGAAAACCCCAAAGCACTTTCCAACGCCATCCTGAATGCCGACAAGCCCAGGGATGCCCAGACTATCGACTTGAAAGAGAATGAGGGACTCAAGCTATTGAGGTCGGTGATTGTCCAGAAGGAAGGGAATGTGGTTTATGTCACCATCGGCGCCACTTGGTGTCCAGCGTCACAGCAGGAACTGCCCTTCCAACAAAGCCTGGCCGCAGATGAAAAGGGCAAGCCGCTCCGTGTGGTCAATTTCTGGCTGGATGACGGGGCCGATGATTTGGAATCCATCGCCCTCGGAATCGAGAATTACCACCTCACCGATGCCCAGCGGGCAGGTCTTGACCCGATTCTCCACCTGGGCCGGGGCATCCCCTTCTACATTCTGATAGATAAGGAAGGCGTGATTGTAGACTTTGGGGAGCACCTGCGGCCGTCTATTCCGGAGACAAAGGGAAAAATAGATGACTATTTTTGATAGCAAGGGCTTACAGAACCTTCCCGAGCACATCCGCGGAGATGTTGAGCAGGCGGGCGAGTTGGGATTTGCCCGCGCCGAAACGGCGGGAAGCGCTTCGCGCGAGCAGCAGAAGGGATTTCCTGTCCAGCGACTGGATGGAATCAACCCCATAATCCTTTCGGCATAAGGTCTTGAGGCGCATAGACAGTTCGGCATCTGAAAAAGTGACCTGCTCCGACACTCCGTGAGACAAAGCCACGGAAGATTCCAGATCCCATAAACGCAGCACGTCAAAAAAAGTAGTACTGTCTCCGAACTGCCGTTCCACAAAGTCATAGTCCACGAAACATCGGTTCAGTATGCGACTGTCACGGACTTCGTTATGCGGGGGCACCTCCACCCGCGTCTGGAACATACGACGGACCGCCACCGTTCCCAGAGTTGAGACCGGCGTACCGGGAAGAGCGTCACGCACAGGATTGAAATATACATCAATGGAGCCCCACTCATAAGAAAACGGCGAGCAGATCCTGGCCTTGTAGCAATTCCGCAAGATATACGCCACCTCATTGCGGAACTGTCGCGGATCCAAGACCGCGTGGACATCGAAACCATCCCGTGGCAGGATATCCGAAACGCCGTCACGTCGTGCAAGCATCATCGCCAAACGATGAAGCACCCATTGAAAAAAAGCCCGGCACTCCTCCCAGACGCCCCCGGTAAGGACGTGCAAATGACTATCCATCAACTCGTAACAGTAAAGGGGAATTCCAAAGCGCGCGACACCCAGGGCGAGCGTATTCACCCCATAGCGAAAACTCTCTTCATCCGAAAAGAGATGCATCGTCTCCAAATGGTCGGACGCCAGATGGAAAACACCCGGGCGCCCCTCGAACGGATCCACAAAATCAGCCGGTCTCATAGTTTCTTTCAGTTAGGTCTGGAACAAATCTACGTAGAAAGAACACCTTCTGCAAGGAGCCGGATGAAGGTTTTTATGTTTCTTTTGCAACTTGCTGTGATTCTTAAAGAAATCCGCTGTTTCTTTCTGAAAAAATCTTGCCCAGTAGTGAAGGATTCACTGAAAGACATATCAACGACGGTCGGTATTACCCATGTATGTCGAGCAGTATTGTCCTTCCAATACACTCATAATCAATGCCTTACAAAATGCTCGATGGCAAGAGGGCCGATAATTCTGACCCCTTGCCATCCCATATTACATAACGGTCTCGTTATCAGGCACTCACGTTTCTGATGGTGGCAAGGGGGTCCAATACCGGCGAAAGAACGTCCGGGGAGAGGCCAGGCAGGAAGGTCCGGGGAGAGACCGGGCAGATGCAGCTGAAGACACGTGTCACCCCTCAGCATTTCAGTTTTTTTCACTATCTTGCCGAAACGAAACGAAAATAAGCTTCCATGGCAGACGAAAAGATCATCTTCTCGATGTGCGGGGTCGGCAAGACCCTTCCGCACAACAACAAAGTCATCCTCAAGGACATTTACCTTTCCTTCTTCTACGGGGCCAAAATCGGCATCATCGGCCTGAACGGCTCCGGCAAATCGACCCTGATGAAGATCATCGCCGGCGTGGAGAAATCTTACAAGGGCGAGGTGGTGTGGGCGCCCGGCTATTCGGTCGGCTACCTCGAGCAGGAGCCGCAGATGGATCCGGACAAAACCGTCCTGGAGGTCGTCCAGGAGGGGGTGAGCGAGGTCATGGCCCTGCTCAAGGAGTATGAGGAGATCAACCTCAAGTTCTGCGAGCCGATGGACGACGACGAAATGAACGCACTGATCCTGCGCCAGGGCGAACTGACCGAGCAGATCGAGCACTGTGACGGCTGGGAGATCGACGCCAAGCTGGAACGGGCGATGGACGCCCTCCAGTGCCCGCCCGTGGACGCGAAGGTCGCCACCCTTTCGGGCGGTGAGCGCCGCCGCGTGGCCCTCTGCCGCCTGCTGCTCCGCCAGCCCGACGTCCTGCTGCTGGACGAGCCCACGAACCATCTCGACACGGAGAGCATCCAGTGGCTGGAAGCACATCTCCAGCAATATAAGGGCACGGTCATCGCCGTCACCCACGACCGTTATTTCCTGGACCACGTCGCCGGCTGGATCCTGGAGCTCGACCGGGG
>JAFZAI010000112.1 GCA_017557325.1 Bacteroidales bacterium | reverse complement strand
GAAATGGGCGGCGACGGAGGCAAGCGTTCCGCGCCGGTGTTCTTCGAATTTCTTGGATATTTCACGCGCGACGGAGCAGGGGCGGTCGGGGCCGAAGTACTCCGCGAGCTGCTCGAGCGTCTTGACGAGGCGGTAGGGGGATTCGTAGAAAATCATCGTCCGCGTCTCGGTGGAAAGCGCTTTCAGCAGGGTCTGGCGGCCTTTTTTGACGGGGAGGAATCCTTCGAAGCAGAAGCGGTCGCAGGGGAGGCCGGAGCTGACGATGGCCGGGATGCAGGCCGTCGCTCCGGGGAGGGTCTCCACCTCGATGCCCTCCTCGGCGCAGGTGCGGGAAAGGAGGAATCCGGGGTCGGAGATGCCCGGGGTGCCGGCGTCGCTGATGAGGGCGACACTGAGCCCGGCGAGGATCTTTTCCTTGACAAGGCCCACCGTTTGGTGCTCGTTGAATTTATGGTGCGAACGGAGCGGGGTGTGGATATCGTAGTGCTTGAGGAGGACGGAACTCGTGCGGGTATCCTCGGCGAGGACGAGATCCACTTCCTTCAGGATGCGGATCGCGCGCAGCGTGATGTCTTCCAGATTGCCGACGGGTGTCGGCACGATATAAAGCTTCCCCGCCATCTCCGTCTTTTAGCCGAGTTTCTTGCGAATGGCCATCATAAAGCTGTAGACGATGTCGCTGGAGAGATTCCAGTCGGGGAAATGCCCGGTGACATACTGGACGGCCTCGTCGAGGGTCGTGAGCTCGTTGAGCTCGGAGATGGTCTTGTCGTAGAGGGCGAAGTCCTCGTTGAACAGTTTGGCGATGAACTGCGCCCGGTCGATGAGCGAAATGGCGCTGCGGATATTCTTGACGCTGATCCCCGGGAAGTCGCTCTTCCACGCCAGCCGCTCCGCGGCCAGGTCGGCCAGCGACTTGCCCTTAACGGGTGCCGGCGCTTCGGCCGGTGCTTCGACAGGCTCAGCAACCGGCTCGGGCTCGGGAGATACGCTCGCTTCACTTTGTTCCGCTCGGTATGACAGGGGGGCGGGCTCTGCAACCGGTTCTTCGACAGGCTCAGAAACCGGCTCCGGCATAGGCTTCTGTACGTCATTCTGGACCACCACATCGTCATTCCGGACTTGTTCCGGAATCTCTACCACGCCGATTTCGGTGTCGCTCCAGTCCATCGGGGTGTCGTCCGGGATGGGAGAGGGGGCTGGAGATACGCTCGCTTCACTCTGTTCCGCTCGGTATGACAGGGGTGCCGGCTCGGCGGCCGCAGAGGCGGCGAAGGCGGTGACTTGCGCCTCCAAGGCCAGGAGTCGCTCCTTGAGGTCTTCTATGCTGTGGATAAGTCCGTTGAGAACTTCTTGTTGGTTTTTGTCCATAATTCCGTATATTTGCAGATAGCAACCTGCCTATCCAAAAGTTCAACTACAAAAATAAGGAAATGTTTTCAGAAAATGCAAAAAAATCGGGCTGTATCGAAGTAATCTGCGGCTCGATGTTCTCGGGGAAGACCGAGGAACTCATCCGTCGTCTCAAAAGGGCCCAGTTTGCCAAGCAGAAGATCGCGACCTTCAAGCCCACGATTGACAAACGCTATTCCGACCTGGACGTTGTCTCCCACGATTCGCACAGCATTTCCTGTACACCCATCAAGTCTCCGGCCCGGATGCTCCAGATCGACGATGACGTCGAGGTTGTGGGCGTAGACGAGGCCCAGTTCTTCGACGAAAGCCTCGTCGAAGTAGCCCAGACCCTGGCCAACCGCGGCGTCCGCGTCATCTGCGCCGGACTCGACACCGACTATCTCGGCAAGCCGTTCGGCCCCATTCCCGGCCTGCTGGCCATCGCGGAGGATGTCCAGAAAGTCCACGCCATCTGCGTCCGCTGCGGCGCCCTGGCCAACCATTCCCACCGCCTCAGCCAGAGCAAGAAGCTCGTCGTCCTCGGTGAAAAGGACGTCTACGAGCCGCTCTGCCGCGAATGCTACAACAAGGCCCTGGCCGAAGACGAAAACAATTAACCCTTTCTCTCGCCTATGAAGAAGTTTTTTATGGCACCTTTGGTCCTGGCGCTTCTCGCAGTCGCCGGTTGCACCAAAGACGGCGGTGCCTCCGTCGGCCCTTCCGTCGTTGAAGTGAACGGGGAAGCCCGCAATTTCAAAACCGGTCATCTCGAAGAAGTCCTGACCGATGAAACCATTACCTCCCTGGTCTGGAAAGGCGGTAAAATCGATGCGGCCGATATCGACGCCATCCGCAGCCGTTGCCGCATGACGCTCGAGATCCTGGATATCAACAAACTTCGCTTCGCGCCGGGAAGTGGCCAGTTCGAAACCCTGCTTTCAGGAAGCAACAAGTATGGAACCATAACGGAATCCAATAAGGTTCCTGACAAGATTTTCTCGGACTTCAAGGCGCTCCGGGAAGTCAAGCTTCCTCCTCTTCAGTCTGTCGGGAAATTTGCCTTTCGTAATTGCGACAAAATTGAAACCATCGACATTCCCAGGGGTGTGATAGAAATCGAGAAGTATGCTTTCATCTCTGGCCGAAACCTTAAGAAGTTGATTCTTCCGGAGGGCCTGACCACTATGGGATTGCAGTCTTTCAGCGGTTCGTCGTATGCATCGACACCTTACCAGCTGGAGGAAATTGAATTGCCCTCGACGTTGCTGGGGATGCGTGATGACACTTTCTTGCCTTATCCCGTGGCTGGAAATCTGAAAACAGTGACCTGTAAGGCAAAAACACCTCCCCGTGTCGAGCATGGTTCAACCTTGAACACACTCGGCAACGTATTCGGTCCCGTAAAGGACGGTTTGAAGATTTACGTACCGGGAAGCAGTGTCGAAGCCTACAAGTCCGCCCCTTGCTGGAGCGGACATGCAGACTGTATTTTCCCCATAGAATAGCGGAGGCCTCCGCTCAGTCCTTGACGGCCTTGAGGGCCTCGCGGATCTTGGCCTCGATCTCTTCGCAGAGCTCGGGGTTGTCGGCGAGGAGCTGCTTGGTGGCCTCACGGCCCTGCGCGAGCTTGGCGTCGTTGTAACTGAACCAGGAACCGCTCTTGGAGACGATGCCGAGCTCGACGCCCAGGTCGAGCACTTCGCCGCTGTGCGAGATGCCTTCGCCGAAGACGATGTCGAATTCGGCTTTCTTGAACGGCGGGGCCATCTTGTTCTTGACGACCTTGACACGTGTGCGGTTGCCCAGGGCCTCGTCGCCGTCCTTGATCTGGGTGGTCCTGCGGACGTCCAGACGCACGGAGGCGTAGAACTTGAGGGCGTTGCCGCCCGTGGTGGTCTCGGGGTTGCCGAACATGATGCCAATCTTCTCGCGAAGCTGGTTGATAAAGATGCAGCAGGTGCCCGTCTTGGCAATGTTGGCCGTGAGTTTGCGGAGGGCCTGCGACATCAGGCGGGCCTGGAGGCCGACCTTGTTGTCACCCATCTCGCCTTCGATCTCGGCCTTCGGGGTGAGGGCTGCGACGGAGTCGATGACGACGATGTCGACTGCCCCGCTGCGAATGAGGTTGTCGGCAATCTCGAGGGCCTGCTCGCCGTTGTCCGGCTGTGAAATCAGCAGGGTCTCCAGATTGACGCCGAGGGCCTTGGCATACGTGCGGTCGAATGCGTGCTCCGCATCGATCATCGCGGCGATGCCGCCCTTTTTCTGCGCCTCGGCGATCGCGTGGATCGCGAGGGTGGTTTTACCGCTCGACTCGGGTCCGTAGATCTCGATGATCCTGCCCTTCGGATAACCCCCGATTCCGAGCGCGTGATCCAAGGCGACGGAGCCGCTCGGGATCACCTGAGACTCGTCCCACTCCGGCTGATCTCCCAACTTCATAATCGTTCCTTTACCGTAGTCTTTCTCAATCTTGTCGATTGTCGCCTGGAGCGCCTTGAGTTTGGCTGCGCTCAACTCTGCACCGGTCTTTGCTTCAACTTCTTTAGCCATAGTTGCGTGGTTTGAGTGTAAATAATGAATAATTCGGACAGTTAGCAGTCCGGAAAGACAAAGTTAACAATTATTGCCATAGTTCTCACAAAAATTTTGACTATTTTTGCAACGTAATGGAAGTGCTGCTTGGGAAATCACCGCAGGAGCTGAAAGAGATCGCGGTCCGTCTGGGTTTGCCCGCTTTTGCGGGGAAACAACTCTCGCGTTGGCTGTACGTCCGGAGGGCGACCGACATCGCGGAGATGACCGATATCTCCAAGGCAGGGCGGGAAGCGCTGGCTGCCAACTGCCGGATCGGCGCCGCCCAACCGACGGCCACCCTCACGTCAAAAGACGGCACGGAGAAATACCTCTTCGATGTGGCCGCTACCTGCGACGGCAGGATGGGCGGCATCGAGGCGGTCCTGATTCCCGACGGCGACCGCAACACCCTCTGCGTCTCCTCCCAGGCCGGCTGCCGGATGGGCTGCAAGTTCTGTATGACCGGCCGTCAGGGCTTCCACGGCAACCTCACCGCCGCGGAGATTCTCGCGCAGATCCTATATGTGGACGGCATCCATCCGCTCTCGAACGTGGTGTTTATGGGAATGGGGGAGCCGCTCGACAACTGGGCGGAAGTCCGCCGGGCCATTGACGTACTGACCGCGGAATGGGGCCTCGCCTGGAGCCCGAAGCGGATTACCCTCAGTACGATCGGCGTTTTGCCCCGGTTGAGGGAATTCCTCGACGAGACCCGCTGCCACCTGGCTGTCAGCCTGCATAATCCCTTCCCGACGGAGCGCGTAACCCTGATGCCGGTGGAGAAGGCATGGGCTCTGACCGAGGTCGTCCGCCTCCTGAAGCAGTACGATTTCACGGGGCAGAGAAGGGTGAGCTTCGAATACACGATGTTCGCGGGATGGAACGATTCGCCCGCGCACGCGGACGCCCTCCTGCGGCTCCTCCGCGGGCTCGAATGCCGGGTCAACTTGATCCGGTTCCACCAGATTCCGGATTTCCCCTATACCACCTCCTCCGAAAAGGTGATGACCGCCTTCCGCGACCGCCTCTCCGAAGGGGGGATTACCTGCACCATCCGCGCCTCCCGCGGAGAGGATATCCTTGCCGCCTGCGGGATGCTCGCAGGACAGAAGAAATGAAGCGCCTGACCCTCATATTGCTCCTCCTGGCGGCGGCTGTCCCGTCCCTCGCCCAGGATAAGTACGCCTCCAGTTTCGGCCTTGCCGGGGAGTCGGATGACCGCGCGCTGAAAGAGATCAACGCCCGGATGGACAGCATCCGGCAGCATCGGCCCACCGTGGCCCTCGTCCTGAGCGGCGGCGGCGCCAAAGGAGCGGCCCACATCGGCACGCTCCGGAAGATCGAGGAGATGCAGATTCCCGTCGATATGGTGATCGGAACCAGCATCGGCGGCCTGATCGGCGCGATGTATTCCATTGGATACAGCCCGGAATATCTGGACGATATGGTCCGCCACATCGACTGGTCGATGGCCCTGTCGGACAAAGTTCCACGCGATTATTTCCCTTACACGCGCATCAAATACAAGGAGAGATACCAGCTATCCATTCCCTTCTACTACAGCAAGGAAGATTACCGGGAAAACCTGGAAACCGACCTCCGCTACACCTCCGGCAAGTCGGAACCGCTCCGGCTTTCCGCCAAGGGACGGCGTTTCGAAGGCCTTCGGGAGAATCTCCTCGGCAGCCTTCCCTCCGGCCTCGTGAAGGGCCAGAACGTCTGGAGCATCTTCGCGAGCCGCACGGTGGGGGTGTCGGACAGCACCAATTTCTTCAAATTCCCGATTCCGTTCGTCTGCGTGGCGACCGACCTGGTCTCCGGCCGGGCGAAGGTCTGGCACGACGGCGATATCAACCTCGCGATGCGTTCGACGATGTCGATTCCGGGCCTTTTCTGCCCCGTCCGGACGCGGGGAATGGTGCTGGTGGACGGCGGAATGCGCAACAATTTCCCCGCCGACCTGGCTTCTGAAATGGGGGCCGACCTCATCATCGGCGTCGACCTTTCGGGGTCGGCCAAGGAATACTCGGAGATTAAGAATCTGGCGGACATCGTCGGCCAGAGCATCGATATGCTCGGCAACGACGCCTACCGGCGCAATCTCAAGGTGACCGATATGCGAGTCAAACCCAATCTGAAGGGTTACGATATGCTGAGTTTCAATGCGGAGGCCATCGATTCGATGATTGTCCGGGGCGATTCCGCCGCGATCGCGAAGCAGGAGGAGTTCGACATCGTGAAGGAGTGGGTCGGGACCGACTCGCTCGCCGGTCGGAAGCCGTTTGCCCGCGATATCGGCAGCATTCCGGTACAGATTTCGGACATTGTCTTCAGCGGCGTCAAGGATGCAGAGCGGAAGATTCTGGAGCGGAAGATCCGTCTCCGTCCCGGGAGCATCGTCACCCGTGAATCTGTGGAGGCGGCCGTCTACACGGTCTTCAGCCTCGGCGCCTTCGATTCGGTCAATTATGAGCTCAGGGGGACGGAGGAGCCGTACGAACTGCACATTCTCTGTCGCAAGGGGCCAATTCACCAGCTGGGCGTCGGCCTCCGGGCGGATACGGAGGAGCTGGTTTCCGCCCTGATCAACGTCGGATTCAACACACATTCCATTTCCGGCCCGGCCTACGACCTGACGGCCCGTATCAGCGCCAATCCCTACATCAAGGCAGCGTTCATTTACGACGCCCCGAGGGTGCCGACGTTCAACGCGGCCCTGACCTTCCGCTGGCTCAACCGCAGCAAATTCTCCATCGGCGAAAACCGCTACAACATCTCGATGTTCCAGGCCCGCCAGGAGGTATATCTCTCCAATATCCGCTGGTACAAGTTCGACATCAACGGCGGCCTCCGGCACGACGTGTTCCGGATCGGCAACATTATGAGCCAGCAGGTCAGCGGCGACTACGAGATCTTCGAGAAGACGACGCGCAACTACGCCTCTGCGTTCCTGAATTTCCGCGCCGACAACCTCGACAACGGCTATTTCCCTACGAAGGGCTATTCCTTCGGCCTGGGCGGAGAATTCATCTGGGATATCCTCGCGACGCCCGCCCACCTGTTCGGTACGCTGGATTTTGACGGCCGGTTCGTCGTTCCGTTCTCGTCGAAGGTGGCGCTGATTCCTTCCTTCGCCGGAAGGTTCATCTTCGGGGACGACATTCCCATTCCGTACGCCAACATCCTCGGCGGCCAGATCCGCGGCCGGTATGTCGATCAGCAGATTCCCTTCATCGGTATCAACAATGCCGTCTACCGGCGCAATTACCTGATGATGGCCCGGGGTGATCTCCGCTGGAACTGCTACAAGAACCTCTACGCCACCCTCATCGCGGATTACTCATACGACTTCGAGGATTTCCGTAAATTTATGAAGGGGCAGAATGTCTGGGGCGTCGGCATCGAATGTGCCTACGACTCCATTGTGGGGCCGCTAAAGGCCTGTTTCCACTGGAATACGCTTACCCAAAAACCAGGTTTCTATGTGTCCCTCGGCGTCGACTTCTGACGAAAAACAGGTCCTTGACCGTCTTCAGCGGCAGTGTGCGAGGATGGAGTATTGCACATCGGATATCCGCCGGAAGGCGCTGAAAGCGCTGGAAGGGGATGCGGATGCCGCGGAAAGGGTGGTCGCGTCGCTCTTGCAGGACCGTTTCGTGGATGATCTCCGTTATGCCTCGGCCTTTGCGCGGGAGAAAGCCGGTCTGCAGGGGTGGGGGAGCGTGAAGATCCGCTTTATGCTTTCCGGGAAGGGAATTTCCCGGGAAATCATCGATGCCGCCCTGAAGGAGGTGGAGCCGGAGAAGGCGGCGGCGAAGTTGCGCCGTGTCGTGGAGGAGAAATACCGCGTACTGAAGGAGGACCCGCAGTGCCGGCTCAAACTGTTGAAATTCGTGCTGTCGAGGGGATATACCTACGATGAAGTCTCTTCCGTCGTGGAGGAGGTGATGAGGGGCTGAGGCTTCTTCCCGGCCTTCTGGTTGCGCTGCTCCCAGCGTTCCCTTGCATACTGCTGCATATCCGAGACGACGTCGTTCTCGTCGATAATCTCGCTGCCGAGGAGCGTCTCGATGATGTCCTCCAGGCTTAGGATGCCCTGGAAACAGCCGTATTCGTCGATAATGCAGCAGATCTGCTCGTTTTTGGAACGCATCACGTCCCATATTTCCCCGAGGGGGGTCTCTTCGTTGAAGAGCTCGATGTCGCGCTTGATGCTGCCGAGCTTCCGCTCGAATTTGTCGTCGGCCAGGAGCTGGAGGGCGTCCGTGCGGAGGATGTATCCGGTGATGTATTCGTCGGACTCGGCATAGACCGGAATCCGGGAATGGTGCAGGTATTTGTCGCTCTTGTAGAAGGATTTGAGCGTCATCGCCTCCGGCGCAATGGCGCACACGACCCGCGGGGTCATCGCCTCGTAGGCCTTGATGTCGTCCATCTTGATGAGGTTCTGGATAAGGGTATTCTCGTCTTCATCCAGCACTTCCTCCTCTTCGGCGACATTGGCCATCGCAGAGACCTCCTCCCGGCTGACGGCCGCCTCGGTATCCTCCGGCGTGATGAGCTTGCTGATCCACTCGATAACGATGACGAAGGGGAACATCAGCACGATCAGGCCGCTTAGTGCCGTGGTCGTGAAGCCCATCAGGTGCTTCCACTGGGTGGTCCCGATGGTCTTGGGGATAATCTCCGCAAAGATGAGGATCAGGATGGTGGTGATGGCCGAAACCAGCCCGAACCAGTGCGACCCGAATGCCGCGGTGACCTGGTGCCCGACGCCCGCCGCGCCCACGGTGTTGGCGATGGTATTCAGCGACAGGATGGCCGCGATGGGCCGCGACGGATCCTGCTTGAACTTTTTGAACCGCGCGGCCTTCTTGTATCCTTCCTCCTCCTTCATCGTAATGAACGACAGCGGTGTCGACATCAGCACTGATTCCAGAATGGAACAGAGGAACGATATCGCCATCGCGGAGAACAAAAATACCAGAAGTAGCGTCATAACGGCCGCAAAGATAGTGAATTTTTTCTATTTAACCGCCAGCAGGATGCCGAATTCGTAGAGAAGATAGAGCGGGATGAACATCACCATCAGGGTGAAGGGATCGCCGGTGGGGGTGATGGCGGCCGCGAGGATGAGAAGGGCCACGATGGCGTGACGGCGGTATTTCTTGAGCGTAGCCTTGGAGAGGACGCCGAGGCGGGAAAGGAGCCACACCAAAAGCGGCATTTCGAAGACGATGCCCATTACGAGGATCAGCATCGTGAAGGTGTGCATATATGAATCCAGCGAAATCTGGTTGACGATACCGGTGCCGATGGTGTACTGCGTGAGGAAGCGCAGGGTGAAGGGGAAGATGACGGTGTAACCGACGGCGCATCCGAGGAAGAACATCCCCGTGCCCAGGACGAAGGCGAAGGATACGTTCTTCTTCTCGCCCGGATAGAGTGCCGGGGCGATGAAACGCCAGGTCTCATACATTAAGTAAGGGAATGTGACAATCAGCGCCAGAGACGCCGCGCACGAAATGTGCGTCATAAATTGCGTCGTAACGTGGATGCTGATAATCTCGACCTGGAAATCCGTAGCGGTGAGCCATTCAGCGGCCCGGTTGCCGCCCATTAATTTGCCGAGCCAACGGTATAGGAAGAAATCCCCGCTGGTGGCGCCCAGGATGAAGTCATCGAAGATGTAAGGGAGGGCGATGAACATTCCGACCAGAACGACAAAGAACACGATGCCCGAGCGGAGGATACTCCAACGGAGTACCTCCAGGTGATCCCAGAAGGACATCTGTTTGTCGGAAGGCTCCGCCACGGCTTAGTCTTCCTTGCCGGTCTCGTCTTCTTTCTTGGGCTCTTCGGCCTGGATTTCCTTCTCGACCTCGTTCATCCCCTGCTTGAAGCTCTTGACGCCCTTTCCGAGGCCTTTCATCAGCTCGGGAATCTTGGCGCCGCCAAACAGCAGCAGGATTACCAGCGCGATGATCAGGATCTCGGGCCAGCCGAAGGATTGGAACAGTAGAAATGTTTTCATTCCGTCTATAATTTCATTGTAACTTACAAAAGTAACGAATTATTTTGTAATTTTGAAAAACTAAACGCTGGACACGATGGACAGAAGAAAATTTTTGCAGAATTCGGCGGCCGCACAGAGCAATCCCTCTACCTCTTCATCTTGGTAGGTTCCGGGCGGAAATCCCGGGAAACGTGCGGAACCTCGGTCTGTGGGGATAGGTTCCGGGCGGAAACAGGCCAAAACGCCCGGATCGTTATAATTCTAGTTATTCCTCCCTCCGCCTGACATACTCGCTGGGGGTGCAGCCCATGAAGTGGCGGAAGGCGGAGGCGAAGTAGGAGGGAGTGGTGAAGCCGACCATATAGGCGATCTGGGTGATGCTGTGGTTTTTCTCCGTCAGGAGGCGGCAGGCTTCGTTGAAGCGGACGGTCTTGATGAATTCGAGGGGGGAGACGCCGAACAGGGCGCGGACCCGCAGGTTGAGGTTGGAGCGGCTCATAAACATGCTGGCGGCGAAGTCGTCGATGGAGAAATCCGGGTTGTCGAGATTCTCCCGCACCACCTTCATCGCCTGACGCATGAAGTTTTCGTCCGATTTCTCAAAGACCTGGGCGACGGAGGATTCCTTGTCCGGGGTTTTGTTGGCTCCGATGCCGACGAATTCGAGGGAGAAATCCCGCAGCAGGTCGCTGCGGACCTTTTCCATTTCCACCTTGTGCTCCTCCTCCTTCCGGGAAAGCAGCCAGGCGATCACCGCGAATACCGCGAGGATCAGCAGGATAATTCCCGTCATCCTGGCGGCTACCGTTTCATACCAATGGGCCTGGACCCGGATCCGGCAGGGGGCGGCCTCGCTATAGGAACCCGAGCTGTTGCGGTAACGGAGATGGAACGTGTAATTGCCGGGTTTCAGGCCATGATAAACCGCCGCCCGGTCCGTTCCCGCTTCGATCCAATCCTTGTCGGCCCCTTCCAGTTTGTAGTAGAAACGGCCGTTTCGGCCGGAAATGTAGTCCGGGGAGGAGAATTGGAGCGTGATGTCCCGCTCCTTGGGCTTCAGGATCAGGCTCTTGGCCGGAATCCCGCGCCAGACCCCGCCCACTTCGATGCCGGAAATGACCGGTGCAACGGTCTCGCGGTGCATCGAAACCGACAGCGGGTCAAAGGAGACGATGCCGTGCAGGCTGCCGAAATACATTTTCCCGCTCTTCGTATAGCAATGTGCGAAAGGCGTGAAGCGGTTGTCCAGCAGGCCGTCCGCCGTGGTGAAGGTCCAGTTTTCGCCGCTGGAGGGGTGGAAGCACCACAGGCCGTTGTCCGTGCTGATCCAAAGGACGCCGGAGGCATCCTCTTCGATCCCGTGTACGACGCGGTCCGGCAGGCCGTCCTGCTCGCCGTAGGAGGAAACTTCCCCCGAGGCAGGGTCGTATGCGTAGAGCCCGTTGTTGGAGCCGAGCCAGATCCTTCCGGAAGCGTCTTCGTGGAAGGCCTCGATGTACTGGATGGAGGATAGGACTTCGGGCAGTTCCATGACCTTTCCGGTGCCGGTCTGGAAGGCTGTGACACCGAATTTTTTCCCGATCCACAGTACGCCGCCGCTATCCAGCATCATCGATTTGATATTGGTTACATCCTCTGCGGTGTAAATCCTGGAGAAATGGCCGCTCTTCTCATCGTATTCGTACAGGCCGTCGTTGCCGCTCGTATAGAATCCGCCGTGGCGGTTGTCCACGATGGCATAGCACCCGTAGGAGCTCTGTGGCCCGCCCGGTCCGAGTGGCTTCAGCATCCGGGTCTTGCGGTCCAGCATCAGGATTTCGGAGCGGTCGGCCCCGATATAGATGCGTCCGGTCTGCGGGCTGATATAGATGCATTTGACGTCGACGGGATTGTCGCTTCCGCTTCGGATGAGCTCGAAACTCCCGTCTTTCAGCAGGTGGTTGAGGCCGCCGGAATTGCTTCCGATCCAGAGCGTGCCGTCGTGGTCCTCGACGATGTCGCTGATGACATTTCCAGTCAGATTTCCTGCCCCTGGCCGGGATACGATGTTGGTAAACTGGTAGGAATAGGGGGTATAATAGCAGGTGCCGCCAAAGTATGTGCCAAGCCACATCGTCCCCTGGCTGTCCCGGAAAATATCGCTGATACTGTCGTGCGTGATGCTTCCGGGGGTGTCGTAATCATAATGGTAGGTGCTGAAGATCCCGTCCTGTAGGATGTAGAGCCCGTTTTTGGTTCCAATCCACAGGGCGTCATCCTCATCCTGGCAAAGGGATTTTACGATGCCGGAGCGGATAGCTGTCTGCGTGCCTCCCCCTGCCAGGGATACCTCCCACAGGCCTTTCCCTTCCGTCCCGACCCATAGGCGGGCAGGGGAGTCCTGCAGCAGGCAGTTGATCTGGCAGATTCCGATGTCTGTCTGCAGCGACCGGACCTCGCTCAGCGAGTCATCCGTCACCAGGATTTTGCCGTCAACCGTTCCGATATAGACGGTATTACCATATTTATATATAGCGGTTGCCACTTCGTTGCCGATTGCTTCCGGAAGTCCATCCCGGGAAAAGCGCCCCGTCTCCTTGTCGAAGATCCACATCCGTTTCTCCGATCCGGAAAGGAATCTGTGGCCGGTCAGCGGAAGCAGATACGAGACCGTCCCGCCCGGGGCCGGATAATTTCGGAAGGTATTGGTGTTGCTGTCGAATTGGGATATGCCGTTGATATGGGCCACCCAGATGATGCCGTTCTCGTCGCAGAAGATGCTGTAAACATGGCTGTCCGGCGCGAGGGCATCGGAGGGGAGCCCGCTTTTGAACCGTACGTAACGGTTGCCGTCATAGCGCCGGAGTCCATCGATCCCGCCGAGCCAGATGTTGCCGAGACTGTCCTGGCAGACCGTCTCTATGTTGATGCCGGTTTCATCCAGCGGCAGCGGGGTGAATTGCCGCGTACCCGCGAGCAACAAGGCCAATAGAAGCGTCAGCATTCCCATTTGTCATGTTTTTCTACAAAATTAATAAATTGTTTAAAATTAAAAATGGGGATTTTAATTATTGCTCGATTTTGATATCGAATTGTCCTATATTATAAGCGATTGGTTTTTTGATGCTGTAACTTTGCTTTTGAAACGATAACCAATTACGCCGTGTCTGCACGCTCTCGTTCATTTTTTGTCCTGACAGCTTTGCTGTCACTCCTTTCGTGCAGTCCTCGGATCACTGTGATGAGTTTCAACATCCGCCAGAGCCACGTCAAGGAGGCGGACCCTGCCAATAACTGGAGCGAAAGAAAAGAAGCCTGCCTGGAAATGCTCCAGACGCGCAATCCCGACATCGTCGGCTTCCAGGAAGCGCAGTTCAAGGGGCAGTGGTCCTATCTCCGCGACACGTTGGCCGCCACTTACGGCAGCGTCGGCATCGGCCGCGACAACGGCACGGATAAAGGCGAGACTTCCGGTTTCCTATACAAAACCTCCATCTTCACGCTGCTTGACAGCGGAACCTTCTGGGTATCCGAGACGCCGGACGTCCCCTCGACCTCCTTTGACGAAAAGTATAACCGGTCGCTCACCTGGGGCCTGTTCAAGGTCAATAAGACCGGCAAGCGGTTCTTTTACTTCAACACCCATCTCGGCCTCACCTGGAAGTCCCAGAAAGAGGGCGTTGAGATGATCATCCGAAAGATGCGGGAAATCAATCCCAACGGCCTTCCCCTTATCTTCAGCGGCGATCTGAATACGTCTCCGGACAGCCCTGCATTTGATCCGCTGCGAGCTATTATGACCGATACCCGCGAGGTGGCACCGAAGACGGATCACCTTCCCACCTACAATGCCTGGGGCAACAGGGACAAGGAGCGAGTCATTGATTTTATCTGGATAACGCCGGATATTAAATGTCTGGAATACCATACCGACACGGCCCCATACGGTGGTCATGACCTGATTTCCGATCATTACCCTATCAGCGCACTATTGGCCTTCTAACAATATGAATATGCATAAAACTGTTTTAAAACTGTTCCCTCTGCTCCTGCTTGCCCTCGTGGCCTGCAAGAAGGAGGAGACGAAGAACAACCATCCGAACCTGTCACCGGGTCAGTTGAAAGTGATGACCTTCAACATCCGCGCGACGACGACCGAGGACGACGCCTTCAACAACTGGGGAATGCGCGCCGGTGCGTGCCGGGAAATGGTGCTCGACCAGCAGCCCTCCCTCATCGGCATGCAGGAGCTCGTGGCTACCCAGTGGAAGTATATGACGGGGATGCTCACCTCCCACGGGTACGTCGGCGTCACGGACGAGGATATTATGGATTCGTTTATGTACAGGAAGGATGAGCTCGAGTTGCTCTCGGACGGTGTTTTCTGGCTGTCGGACACGCCGGAGAGGTCGTCGGTGAGCTGGGACGGCTATGTGCGCTACGTTCACTGGGCCGTGATGAAGGTCCTTTCCACGGGTGAGAAGTTCTTTTATATGAATACCCACCTCGGCCTGACGACCGCCTCGCGCCGCAGTGCGATGACGCTGATCAAGAAGCGGATAGGCCAGCTCAACACGGATAACCTTCCGGTCGTTATAATGGCGGACTTCAACACCCACGCCGGCGATTCCGTTTTCGAGGGGATCCGTGAGACGATGGTCTGCACCCGGGAGGAGTCCCCGGTCACGGATGAATTGAAGACTTACAACGCCTGGGGCAACGAGGCCAAGGCCTACGTCTGCGACCACATCTTCGTCACCAACACGGTGAAGTGCTTAGAATACAAGACCGTGACCCAATGGTACGACGGTCATAAGTATGTCTCCGACCACTACCCGGTCTATTCTATCATTGAATTCTAAACCGTACTCGCAATGCTCAAAAAAATAATCATTACCTGCCTGTTTGCCGTTTTGCCACTTGTGGCATTCGGCCAGGGCGCAAGAGTCATCAAAGGTACGGTGACGGACGCCACCGGCGCCCCGCTCCCGGGAGCCGTCGTGCTGGTCTCCGGGACTTCGAACGGTACGGCTACTGACCTGGACGGCCATTATTCTTTGAGTGTCTCATCCGGCAAGACGCTGGAGTTCTCCTGCATCGGCTACGCCACCAAGACCGTCGATATCGGGAATCTGTCCGTGATCGACGTGACGTTGGAGGAGGACAACGTGATGCTTGAGGAGACGGTGGTAGTGGGATACGGCACCCAGCGCAAGGTCGACCTAACCGGCGCGGTAGACCAGATCAGCAGTGACGTGTTCGTGGCCCGTCCCAACGCCAACGTGACACAGATGCTGGAAGGTGCCATCCCGAACCTGAACATCTCGCTGGCGGACGGCAAGCCGATTCGTACGGCGGATTTTAACATCCGCGGTACGACATCTATCGGCCAGGGCGGTAGCGCGCTGATCCTGGTGGACGGCGTGGAAGGGGACCCTTCGATGCTGAATCCGGACGACATCGCCTCCGTATCCGTGTTGAAGGATGCGGCTTCGGCGGCCATTTACGGATCCCGCGCCCCCTACGGCGTGGTGCTTATTACGACCAAGAATGCCCAGAAGGGCCGTCCGGTGGTTACCTATTCCAATAATTTTACATTCTCATCTCCGGTGGTAAAGCCGGACTACGTCACCGACGGACTTACCTGGGCCACAATGATGTGTGAGGGTTGGTTTAATTATAATGGGAGTCTTCCTACGCACATGAACCTCATTATGCCGTTCTCCCTCGCCTGGCTGAACGAATACCGCCTTCGCCACGATACTGGCGACACTGGTACCGTCGTGAGTGACGGCTCCTGGCGAATAGAGGCGGGTAACTACGCATACTTCCCCGAAGGTACCGACTGGTTTGGCATTCTGTACAAGAAAAACGCATTCGGCCAGACCCACAATATTTCCCTTTCGGGCTCCACGGATAAATTTGACTACTACATTTCGGGTCGTATCTATCAATACTCGGGTCTGTACAATTCAGACACGAATACCGATAAGTGCCTTTCCGAGAATATCCGCGTAAAAGTCGGCTACCAGCCCTTCCCCTGGCTTAGGATTTTCAACAACTTCGAGCAGGGACATCGCAAGTACAACAATCCCATTGTCTCCAGCGGCTCTGCCGGGAATATCTGGGCCAACATCAATTCCCAGGCTCCTGTCTGTATGCCTTTCTATAACCCGGACGGCACGATGACGCAGGCCGCGGCCAATTCCGTGGGCGGATTCCTCTATGGCAACAGCACCAACGTCTATGAAAATGACGATGTCAAGAATACCGTCGGCCTCAGCGCGGCCTTCTTCGACAAGTCCTTGACCATCAATGCGGATGCTACTTACAAGTGGACCAACTCCAACGGCTATACCCGCAAGTATCCGGATGAGTATTCCCCCCGGCCCGGCGTGATGGAGACCAAGTCCGGCATTGTCTCCTCATTTACTGAGGATCGCAACATTATCAAATACATTTCGGTAAACGCCTACGCGGATTATACCAAGACCATCAAGAAACACTATTTCAAAGCGATGCTTGGCTATAATTACGAGCAACGTTCCACCAATAAGATTCACGCTTACAATACCGACCTCCTTTCCGAGAAGGTAGAGAACATCAATCTGACCTTTGGTACCGATGATAAGAAACTGTCCGGCACCTGGGCAAGATGGCGCTCGGTCGGCGTATTCACCCGTCTCAACTACAGTTATGACGACCGTTACCTCGTTCAGTTCAACGGCCGTTATGACGGCTCGTCGAAATTCCCGTCCAACTCCCGCTGGGCTTTCTTCCCCTCTGTATCGGCCGGCTGGCGCCTGAGCGAGGAACCGTTAGTGAAGAATAACGTCAGCAAGAAAGCCATCTCCAATATGAAGGTTCGTTTCTCTTACGGATCGCTCGGTAACAGTAATGTCAGCGAGTACTACTACGACGAATCCTTCGGCTTCGGCACCAGCCGCCTGCTCAATGGTACCAAGTATCGCCAGACGGATGCTCCGGACCCTATCCCGGACAACCTGACCTGGGAGAAGTCCCAGACCTACGACGTGGGCCTTGATCTCGGCTTCCTGAATGACCGCCTGACTTTGACCGCCGACTGGTACACTCGCAAGACGGAGGATATGTTTACGGCCGGCCCTACCATCCAGTCCGTTTACGGCGCGGACGCGCCCGAAGGCAACTACGCAACACTCACTACACGCGGCTGTGAGTTGACTGTTCTATGGAAAGACAGTTTCAAGTTGGCATCCAAACCCTTCCACTACAGCATCAAGGCGACCTTTGCCGACTATGTTTCGAAGATAGACAAATACAACAACGATACGGGCTATATCGGCGGCCGCAATATTCCGGAATACTATGCGGGGATGGTTATGGGCGAACTCTGGGGCTTCGTCTGCAACGGCCTCTGGCAGGACCAGGCGGACATTGATGCCGCAGAAGCCGTGGCAAGGGCGGCCGGCGCCGAACGTTACGACATCATTAACCAGTTCTCAAAGGACTATTCCATCCGTCCCGGCGATCCCAAGATCGAGGATTTGGACGGCAATGGCTATATCGACCGCGGCGACCAGACCCTCTCCAATCCGGGAGACCGAACGATTATAGGTAATTCCACTCCGCGGTTTATGTACAGTTTCACCATCGGCTTTGACTGGAACAACTTCTATGCTTCTGTATTCTTCCAGGGAGTGGGGAAGCAAGACTTCATCACGGAGGGTGACAGCGGTATGATTTGGGGCCAGTACAACCGTGCTTACAACCAGATTCCTAAATGGGTCCTCGGCAACTACTGGACCGAGGAGAACCGCGATGCCTGGCTGCCCCGTTATGCTTCGGGGGCAAATCCCCTTGCCGGAACGAGCCGTCGCGGCAACACGCGCTATATGCTGGATGTCTCCTACATCCGCCTCAAGAACGTCCAGGTCGGCTACAATCTCCCCGAAAAGTGGATCAAGCCGCTACATCTTTCCAAGGCCAGCATCTTCTTCTCCGGCGAGAATCTCTGGGACTGGTCACCGATGTACAAGCACATCAAGGGCACGGTGGACGTGCTCGCTCTCGGCCAGGATCCGGAAAACCACGATACGACCGCCGGAACGGGCGGTTGCTATCCTGTCCTGAAGTCCTATAGTTTCGGTATTAACTTGACATTCTAAGGAGAGAGTACATATGGAAAAGAAATTTGTCAAATCGATTGTCTTACTCTCCGCCGGTATCGCATTGCTATCGGCCTGTGACCTTACTGAGACCCAGAAATCCTCGGCTGACGCGGCCCTTGTCTTCGGTTCGGAGACCGGCTTGAAACTATACTGCAATTCTTTCTACGGCATCTTCCCCAACGGAACGTCCGTCCACCATCAGGATGGGCTCTCGTGTGATTATATGGCCAAGACCGAGCTCGAAGACTATGAGCAGGGAGCCCTGATTCCTGACACACAGGGCAAATGGGGTTGGAGTAACATCCGCAACGTCAACTACTTCCTGGACCACAACCATTACGATTCGGTCCCGCAGGATGTGCGTGACAACTACAACGGCATCGCCCGCTTCTTCCGTGCCTGGCTGTATTTCGACAAGCTTTACTGGTACGGTGGCGTTCCGTGGATCGACCACGTGCTGAACCCGGGCGACCCGGAGCTGACCGCCCCGAGGGACACTCGCGACGTGATCGTCACCCATATCATCGAGGATTGTGACTATGCTTTCGAGCATATCAAGGCGGACAACTCGTCGTCGAGCAAGGCGGGATTTGTCAACAAGTGGTGCGCGCTCCTGCTGAAATCCCGGGTCTGTCTGTTCGAGGCCTCCTGGCGCAAATATCATGCAGGAACCGCATACGTTATAGGCTGCAACATCAGTGCAGACGACCTCTTCGCGGAAGCGGCCTATGCCGCCAAGGCCGTTATGGAGAGCGGCGTTTTCTCTATCCATACCGGTACGTCGAACGGTAAAGGCAAGGGCTCCTACCGTGACCTGTTCTCCAGCGACACGGTTCCCTT
>JAFZAI010000012.1 GCA_017557325.1 Bacteroidales bacterium | reverse complement strand
CGTGGCACCGGCCTTTGTGAGGACATCCTTGAGGTCGAAGTACCAGCCGCGGTCGTAGCCTTGAATCTTGCGGCCGAAGTTCTGCACGAGGGTATGGTCGAGCGTGGAGAGACTGCTGCGGTATTTGGCGAACAACGCCTTGCAGACCTCTGCGAGCGGATCCAGTTTCGCGCAGTCGACAAAAGAGATGGTCGCAGAGCGGAAGGAGCCCTTCTGGGCATCGTAGTAATTGAAATAGTCTTCGCAAACCGCTACCGGATCAGGGGTCTCATTCTCCAGCAGGTGATGAGTGATCTTCGTATAATCGAATCCTTCCGCAAGTACTTCCGCCTGGGAGAAGCCGACCCCGTCGCAGATGTTCCGGAACTCCCAGGCCACTTCTACGCCGCCCATCAGGCAGGCGTCGATGAGGATGTAGTCGAAGTGCATCGGGAAAGCCCCGGCGAATTCGCGAAGGGTCATCTCGTAGGATTGGACGTCGATCTGCTCCTGGCCGATGCTCTTGACGGCAGGGCCTTCATCCGGTTCCGGCCAGTAAACGGGAACGGGGCCGCTGTAGGAAAGCCTCCTGCGGGGGGCATCCCAGGTGATGGAATCGGAATATTTATCTTCCGGGTTGGCGTAATAACCCGGGGGAAGCCAGCCGGAGGCGTGCGAGGAAAAGACCATCCCGTAGCTTTGGGCGGGGAAGCGGTCGTGTACGTAGTTCAGTACCAGCTGCAGGGTTTCTTTCTTGGTGACCGGACCGGGCGTGAGGCGCAGCAGGGTGTCGGCGACGACCTTGCCGGAACGGTTGGTCGTGAGCCGGTAGAGCACCGGCGCGGTCGGGGTCTTGTAATCCCCGCCCTTGGCGTTGAGGTGGCTCAGGACCAGCAGGACGTCATCCTTGAAGCCGTCCCTGGGAACATATCCTTTCGTGAGATCTTCGAGGTCCTCTTTGAGATAGCCCCGGAGGGAATTGTACCCGGCCGAATACAGGAGGAGCACTTTGCGGGTCGGCTCCGACGATGTCCGCTCCTTCTGTTCCATCCCGCTCTCCCCGGCCTTCGGACCCTCGTACCAGCCCTTCGGCTCGGGATACGTCTCGAACATCTCGCACGACACCGCCAGGACCGGCAGCAACGCCAGTCCAATCCATCGCCGTATGATGCTTCTCAAAGACATATAAGTCTACAAATATAACCATTTTTTTTGACTTCGCTCTCCTAACCGTCATTCCGGACGGTTGGTGAGCTTGTCGAACCATGATCCGGAATCTATTGCAATTCCGCCGAAAATGCGTAAATTCGTAGTCACGTAAAAAAGACAGGTTATGAACATTAAAAAATTATTGCTGATGATGGGTTTGGCGCTTGCAGCGGTCTCCTGCACGGAGAAGAAGCCCGGGGAAGGAGATGCCGGGTTCAAGTATCTGATTGACCAGTTCGCCGATCTGAGGGTGATGCGGTTTACCGTGCCCGGATGGGAGGAACTGACGCTGCAGCAGAAGGAGTATGCCTACCATCTTTCCGAAGCGGCGAAGTATGGCCGCGACATTCTCTGGGACCAGAACTGCAAGGATAATCTGGCCATCCGCCATACCGTAGAGGCGATTCTCGTGGGGTATGAGGGCGACAGGGAATGCGAGGAATTCCTCCGGTTCACCGATTATGCCAAACGGCTGTTCTTCTCCAACGGCATTCATCACCACTATGCCGAGGATAAGTTCTTCCCGGAATGCGGACGCGAATATTTCGCCTCGCTGATGCAGGCGGTCGGGAAGGCGGATGAGCGCCTGCTGGACGTCATCTACAACCCCGCCATCTATCCGCAGCGGCGTTCGACCGAGACTTCCGGCGACATTGTCAAGCTCTCGGCCGTCAATTTCTACGACGGCGTCACCCGCGCCGAGGTGGAGCGCTATTATGCCGGGATTATGAAGCCGAAGGACCCGCATCCCATTTCTTATGGCCTCAATACCAAGGTTGTCAAGGAAAAGGGCAAGGTTGTGGAGCTGCCCTGGAAGGTCGGCGGCATCTATGGACCGGCCATCGAGAAGATCTGCGAGGAACTGGAGAAAGCCCAGGCTGTCGCTGAGAATGAGATCCAGGCCCGGGCCCTCGGCCTGTTGGTGGAATATTACCGCACCGGCGATCTCCGCACCTGGGATGCCTTCAATATTGAATGGGTGAAGGATACCCTCGGGAAGGTGGATTTCATCAACGGATTCGTCGAAGACTACAACGATCCGCTCGGGCGGAAGGGTGCCTGGGAAGGCTACGTGCACCTCAAGGATTCCGTGGCATCGGCCCGCACCGAGACGCTGAGCGCCAACGCGCAGTGGTTCGAGGATCATTCCCCGGTGGATCCGCGATTCCGGAAGGCAGAGGTCAAGGGAATTACCGCCAAGGTCGTCAACGCCGTTACCCTCGCGGGGGACAGCTACCCCTCCACCCCGATTGGCATCAACCTTCCCAACGCCGACTGGATCCGCAAGGAGCACGGCTCCAAGTCGGTGACCATTGCCAACATTACCCACGCCTACGATTTCGCCTCCCGCGAATGCCCCAAGAATATCCTCGACGAATTCGCCTACAGCGATGAGGAAAAGGCCCTTTATCGGCAGTACGGCACCATCGCGGATGAGATCCACACCGATCTCCACGAATGCCTCGGCCACGGCAGCGGCCAGCTTCTTCCCGGCGTTTCCACCACGGCGATGGGCGAATATGCCTCCGCGCTGGAGGAGGCCCGCGCCGACCTCTTCGGCCTGTACTACAGTGCCGATCCCAAGATGGTGGAGCTCGGCATTATGCCTTCCCCCGACGCCTACAAGGCGGAATATTCCAATTATATCCGCAACGGCCTCTTTGTGCAGTTCAACCGCGTGGAGCTTGGCCGGCCCAATACGGAGGCCCATATGCAGAACCGCAAGCTAATCGCGCAGTGGTGCTATGAGAAGGGCGCGGCGGACAATGTGATCGAGAAGATTGTCCGCGACGGCAAGACGTATTTCGTGGTGAATGATTTCGAGAAGCTTCGCGGCCTGTTTGCTGAGTTGCTCGCTGAGGTGCAACGGATCAAGTCTGAGGGCGACTATGAGGCTGGTAAGGCGCTCATTGAGACCTACGCTGTGCGCATTGATCCGGAGTTGCATCAGGAGGTGCTGTCCCGGTATGCATCCCTTGGCCTGAAGCCTTACGGCGGATTTGTCAATCCGGATATTGTGCCGGTCGTGAAGGATGGCAAGACGGTCGATTACGAGCTCGTCTACACGGACGATTATCTCGGCCAGATGCTCTTCTACGGCAAGAAATACGCGACGCTCTGATGGATATCGCCAGCCTCCTTCCTGGGTATTCCTACTATCTGCGTCTGGAGCGGAATATGTCCCCGAATACGGTGGCATCGTACGTTTCGGACGTGAAGGAGGCCGCGGAGCATCCTTATTTCGGGGATGGTATCGGGGAGGTGACTCCCGATGCCATCCTCGCTTATCTTGAGGACCGGGCCGATCTCAGCAAGCGCTCTCAGGCGCGGGTGCTGAGCGCCCTCCGTTCGTTCTTCGGCTGGCTCGTGGCGGAGGGGTACCGCGCTGATAATCCCTGCGACGGCATTGAGTCGCCGAAGCTGGGCCGGTATCTGCCGACGGTGCTTTCCGTGGAGGAGGTGACGGCCATTATGGATTCGGTGGATCTCTCGACCCCGGGCGGCATCCGCGACCGGGCCATTCTGGAGGTCCTGTATGGCTGCGGGCTCCGCGTGAGTGAGGTGGTCGGGCTCCGGATTTCTGACGTCTATCTCTCCGACGGCTTTGTCCGGGTCATCGGCAAAGGCGACAAGCAGCGGCTGGTTCCGATGGGGGAGATGGCCGTCGGTGCGGTGCGGGACTATTTGGCGATCCGGGGATTGGCGGTGGATCCGGCCTATGAGGACATTCTCTTTTTGAATCGCTTCGGCCGCGCGCTATCCCGCGTGAGCGTATTCAATATGGTCAAAAAGCAGGCGCTCCTCGCCGGCGTCACCAAGGAAATCTCCCCCCACACCTTCCGCCACTCTTTCGCAACCCACCTCATCGAAGGCGGCGCCGACCTCCGCGTCGTCCAGGAAATGCTCGGTCACGAAAGCATCCTCACCACCGAAATCTACACCCACATTGACACCTCCACCTGGCAGGCTTCCATTCTGGAGCATCATCCGAGGAGGTAGGGGGCAGGGTGGCAACGCAGTGTCACCACCGGTCCATTGAATGGGACGATGGTATCAAAAACCGGCCATTTCTGTCACTAACCTGCCATATTCTGGGACGATGGTAGCGCATTTTTGGGGGGAGTGGTAGTTCACCATTCGGCTACACGAAGATCTTGGCATTCCCTGCCCTTCAACCGTCATTCCACGGCTTGTCCGTGGAATCTTCCTCCGGTGCTCTCATAATAGAAATAATAAAACTTTGTTATTAACTCAAAAGTGTTTATATTTGCAACAGAAAAGTCCTACTCGGAAGCGAAGGCCCTGGTTCCACCAAGGCGGTATATGTAGCTTAAGCGGGGCTT
>JAFZAI010000111.1 GCA_017557325.1 Bacteroidales bacterium | reverse complement strand
GGAAGGGGATGAGATGCTGACGTATTTCATCGGCGAGAAGGTGAAGGTGCGGAAGTTTACCGTTCGGCACATCCAGGATGGGGGGATGCTGGCCCTGGACGAGAATCTCATCGTGGAGGCCCGCCTGGAGGATATGCGCCGGGTTTGTGGCTGGGAAGAGGGGCAGTGTTCCTCGTACGAGGTGGTCCTGTCGCCTTCTGCCCGAGGTCGGACTGAGGACATTTCCGCAATGATTGGCACGATGCTGCTTGGAAGCTCTGTCGAGGAGGAGCAGTCCTTGATGACGATGACCTCCCGGGGGCGCTATCCGCAGATTTTCGACTGGCTCGACCTGCTGGACTTCAACGTCCTGTTCATCCTTCTCCTGATGACGCTGGTGGCCGGATTCAATATGATTTCGGGCCTGCTGATCCTGCTTTTCCGCAATATTTCCACCATCGGTCTCCTCAAGACGCTCGGAATGACCAACCGCGCCATTGCGGCGGTCTTCCTCCGGGCCAGTTCGACGCTGGTCCTGAAGGCGATGGCCATCGGAAATGCGGCTGCAATCCTGCTCTGCCTCCTGCAGCAGTGGACGCATCTGATGAAACTCAATCCGGAGAATTACATTGTCTCCTACGTGCCTGTTCACCTGGATCTTCCGATGATCCTCTCCGCGGATGCCTTTGCGTATGCCGCGATTATGCTGCTGTTACTGATCCCTTGCCTTTTCATTTCCCGCGTCGACCCGGCCAAAACGGTCAAAGCGGAATAATTCCTTCCGTATTTGAAGGAAAAGTGTTTACTTTGTATGAATTTTTAAGATCAATCGAAATGGAACTCACTGCGAAACAACTGGCACACATTCTTCAGGGAACCGTGGACGGAGATGAAAAGGCCGTTGTCACGAAATTCGCCAAGATCGAATACGGTAAACCCGGTGCCCTGTGCTTTTACGCCAATCCCAAATATGAGCAGTACGTCTATACCAGCAAGGCATCCGTCATCCTGGTTAATAAGGATTTCGAGCCCAAAGAGGCGGTTCCCGCCACGATGGTGCGCGTCGAGAATGCCTACAAGGCCATCGCGGACCTGCTGAATTATGTCTCCAAGACCAAGCGCCGGGGCGGCCGTCACCGCAGCCTCCGTGCCCGCTGGTTCCTGACGACCCGTTTCGGCAAGCGCGTCTATGTGGGCGCCTTCTCCTACGTCGGGCATCATACCACGGTGGGGGACGACACGATTATCTACGAGCACGTCTACATCGGCGACGACTGCAAGATCGGCAAGAACTGCATCCTTTATCCGGGCGTGAGGATTTATCCGGGAATGGAAATCGGCAACAACGTGATTATCCACGCCAACGCCGTCATCGGCTCGGACGGCTTCGGCAATGTGCCGCTCCCCGACGGGGGATGGGAGAAGATCGAGCACCTCGGCAAGGTCATCATCGAGGATAACGTCGAGATTGGCGCCTGCACCACCATCGACCGCGCCGAGATGGAAGCGACCATTATCCACAAGGGGGTTAAGATCGACAACCTCTGCCAGATTGCCCACAACGTTGAGGTCGGTGAGAATACCGCTATGGCCGCGATGGTCGGCATCGCCGGCAGCGCCAAAATCGGCAAGAACTGCCTCTTCGGCGGCCAGGTCGGCATCGCCGGTCACCTCACCATTCCCAACCGCACGACCCTTGCCGCCCAGACCGGCGTCATCGGCAACCTCAAGGACGGTGAAGGCGTCACCTACGTCGGCTCTCCCGCCCTTCCCGTGAAGCTTTATATGCGCTCCTACGCCCTCTTCAAAAAAGCTGGCGAGACCCACTGAAAAATCAGATTTGCATAGGACGGCAATTATTATTATCTTTGCGGACTTATTGAAACGCGAAGATAATGATTGTTAACCAGAAGACGCTTTCAAAGACGTATGTTTTCCGCGGGCACGGACTTCATACCGGCAAGCCGGTCAAGATGAAGGTCGGGCCTGCCCCGGTAGATGCGGGGATTTCTTTCCTTCGCAGCGATTTGGGGGAGGATTGCCGGGTGAAAGCGTTTGCGGAGAACGTGACCACCACGACCCGCAGCACCACGATTTCTGATTATCCCTACTCGGTCGTGACGATCGAGCACATTATGTCGGCCCTGACGGGGCTCGGCATCGATAACGCCCTCGTTTCCCTCGACAATGACGAAGTCCCCATTCTGGACGGCAGCGCCCGGCTGTATGCCGAGGCTTTTGCGAAGGATCCGCTGGTCGACCAGGGTGTTCCCAGGCACTACATCACGCTTCCCGAGGCCGTTGAACTCCGGGATGAAAAGTCCGGCTCCTGGATCCGGATCGAGCCCTCGGACAGGCCTTCCATCGATGTCACCATCGACTTCAATTCCCACGTTGTGGGCGTGCAGTCCGCGCACTGGGACGAGGAGGTCGATTATGCCCGCGAGATTGCCCCCTGCCGCACCTTCGTCTTCTTCCACGAGCTCCAGTTCCTCTTTAAGAACAACCTCATCAAGGGTGGCGATGTCGACAACGCCATCGTCGTGGTGGAGCATCCGGTGACAGATGAGCAGATCGGCGAGATTGCCGATGCGATGGGCAAGCATAAACTCTCCGTCACCCCCGAGGGATATCTCAATACCATCCGCCTGCATTTCCCCGACGAGATCGGCCGCCACAAACTGCTCGACATCATCGGCGACATGCGCCTTGTCGGCGGATTCCTCAATGCCAAAGTCACCGCTTATAAGCCCGGTCATACCATCAATACCCTGGCTGCCAAAGCGGTTCGCAAGCTGTTAAAATAGTCCAATATGACCAAGATTCATCCGCTCGCTACGGTGAGCCCCGACGCCAAGATCGGCAACAATGTAGAAATCGGCCCTTACGCATTCGTAGATGCCAACGTCGAAATCGGCGACGGCTGCAAGATTTTCCAGCACGCCACCATTTTTGAATATGTCAAGATCGGCAAGAACTGTATGGTATTTCCCGGAGCCGTTGTCGGCGCCATTCCCCAGGACCTCAAATTCGACGGGGAAGTCACCTACGTGGAGATCGGCGACAACGTCACCATCCGCGAATGCGCGACCATCAACCGCGGCACCAAGGCCAGCGGCAAGGGTGTGACCCGCATCGGCAGCAACACCCTTCTGATGTCCTACGTCCACGTTGCCCACGACTGCAACGTCGGCAACCACTGCATCCTCGTCAGCTATACCGGCATCGCCGGAGAGACGGATGTCGACGACTGGGCCATCCTGGGCGGCGGCACGATGGTGCATCAGTTCTCCAAGATCGGCTGCCACGCAATGGTCGGCGGCGCTTCCAAGGTTAACAAGGATATTCCTCCGTATGTGCTCTGTTCGCGCGACCCGATCCGTTACGTCGGCATCAACCTCGTCGGCCTCCGCCGCCGGGGCTTCACCTCCGACCAGATCCGCAACATCAAGGATATCTACGACACCATCTATTTCCAGGGGATGAATGTCTCCGACGGCATCGCCCGCGTCGTCTCCGGTTTCCCCGAGAGCGAAGAGCGCGACAACATCGTCAATTTCATCCGCGCTTCCAAGCGTGGCATCATCCCGGCGGCCAGCCGCGGCGAGAAGTTCGAGACCGACTAGGTGCTCCTCTCCACCGCATACTTTCCGCCTGTGGAATATTTCGCCCTGATGGCGAGAGATATGACCTTGTCCCCGGACAAGGTCATTCCGTCTTCTGTTATGCTGGAGGGTTGCGAGCATTACATCAAGCAGACTTGGCGGAGTCGCTGCCGCATCCTGACGGCCTCCGGCAGCGAAATCCTGCAGGTGCCGGTGGTGCATACCGCGCCTAAGATGCCGATCCGGGAGGTGCTCGTAGAATACACGACGCCCTGGGTGGTCCGGACGGAGCGGACGCTCGATGCCGCCTACCGGATGTCGGCCTACTACGATTATTACCGCGACGATATCTTTGCCATTTTGGAGGAGGGGATTCCGCGGTTGCTCGACCTGAACCTTGCCCTGCTTCGCTTTCTGACGGCCCGCCTCGGCCTGCAGGTGGAGATTGCCGTGACGACGGATTACGCCCCGGAAGGAACGCTCCCGGACGACTGGCGTTATGCGCTGTCACCGAAAAAGGCCAACACCGTGTTGCACGATCTTGGCCTTGAAAAACCGTATTATCAAGTTTTCGGAGAGAAGTTCGGCTTTACCGCTGGGCTGTCTGTCCTCGACCTTCTCTGCAATGAGGGACCGGATGCCATCCGATTCCTCAAAAAGATCTAGAACCGCCAGCCGACGGTAGCCATTACATCCCAGAGGTTGTTCCTGAATACCGTGATTTCCGGGGAGGGAACATTCTCGATATAGTCCGCGTAGGGGGTAACGTAAAGGTTGTCCTTGAGCCGGACCCGGACGGCGAGGTCTGCGAAGAAAGAGCCATCGGAGATGTAGCCTGCACCGAAGGAGAAGCTGCTGTCGTGGCTGCGGACCTTGACGGAGTTGCCGCCGAGCGTCCTGGACTGGAGGAGATACTTGCCGTCATCGCCCTTCTCGGGATTGGTGACGAGGCCGTATCCTGCCCGGATGGCGAGCTTGCGGACCGGCTTGAATTCGGCGCCGAGCCGCAGGGCGTGCGAGCATCCCATGAACTGGGAGATGTTCCAGTTCTCGTCCGCGAACTCGTTGTCGTTCGTGTAGCCCCTCTTCATCCGCATATTCTTGTAGTTCATCAGCTCATAGTCGGCGCTTAGCAGGCCGATTTCGCCAATCGTCCAGGCCAGGCCGGCGTTGAAGCGCCAGGGCGTGCGGCACTGCCAGGAATACTTTCCCTCGGGGGATTCGGCGGAGAAGGTGCCTTCATCCAGGTAGTTGATGGCCATATCGTGGCTCCATTTCTCCTTGACGTTGATCAGGGTAGGCGTCTGTACGGAGGCTCCGAGACGGATGCCGCCGGGAAGCCGCGCCAGGACACCCAGCTGGACGTAGACTCCGGCGCCGGAGGCGGTATAGGAGGAGCGGGTCTTGGTATCGTTGAAATAGAGGGTGCTACCGTCGTCGAACGGGATGGGGAAGTCGGCGCTGCGGAGGGCCTTCTCCAACAACTTTCCAACCTCCTTTGGGCTGCCGACGGTTTCAACCGTCCCGACAAACTGACAATCCCCACGGCTCGCAATTCGCAGGAAATTATCCTCTACGTGCTTCGTCCCGATGGTGCAT
>JAFZAI010000110.1 GCA_017557325.1 Bacteroidales bacterium | reverse complement strand
GCCAGGAACTGCTTCTCGAAGGCAGCCGGCTTGACCCGGACGGCCGGGGAGATGTAGGCCGTGCGTTTTTCCGTTGTGGTTGTCATTTTATAAATTAATAAGTTGTTTGTATTCCTTGCCGAACATATCGGTGACGCGGACCTCGCCGGAGGTGGCGCCATTGGAAGGGGTTATCTTCCAGAGTGTCGTCGTTCCCGGCGTGCAGTATTTGCGGGTCGTTTTGTTCTCGACGGCATCGTAAACGTTCTGGTAGTCGGGGTCGATGCCCTCGGTCCGGGTGAATTCCGCGACCTTGACGCCGCCTTCATACCAGGCGGGGACGCTCCAGCCCTCGGACCAGTTCCATATGTTGACGAGAATCGTCCCGTCGCCCGAGCGGGCGGGGGAATAGACCTTCATCTGATAAGAAGCATCCCTTCCGACAGACTTGTAGTACCAATCTACCTGCTCACCATGGACATTCATAACCATATAGCCCTGCGGTTCTCCCTTGGAAGCCAGGTACTTATTGAGCCGGAGGGCACCCGTCGCACGCGCAACGCTGATAGCCTGGATGTTGGGAGCGCCGTGCGGGGTCGTCTTGCCGGCGTAGTTGTAGTAGAAGTTCTGGTGGTTGTGCCCGTTCCAGGCATAGACCTCCTTGTACTGCCTCAACAGGGCCAGATAGTCCTGGTAATGCAGACTGTAAGCATTATGCGATCCATGCGGGGATGTATTGGGCGTCTTGAACGGATTGTGGTGCGAGCAGGTCATAATGACCTTGTCCTTCGGGACATAGCTCAGGTCGGCCTCCAGCCACGCAAGCTGCCGGTCGTCGAAACCGTAGTGATAGCTCTTGTTCGTGTTGGGACGGTCGTAGAGGATCGTATTGAGCACCACATAGTGGATATCGCCGAGGTCGAAAGAATAATGATCCGGCCCCACGTAAGTCTCAAAGAAGACGTTGCCCTGCTCGGTCTCGAAGAGGTTGGCCTGGTCGTAGTCGTGGTTACCGATCACATTGAAGGTCGGGCACTGGACCTTGGCCGCCCCGTCGAGATAATCGTCCCAGGCATACATATAATTATACACCAGGTCGCCGAGGTTGATGCAGTAAACGGGACCGGTGCAGGATGCGCGGAATGCTTCCGCGTCGGGAGCCACCACGTCCTGCCAGGCCTCCATCGAGCCGTCCATTCCGTAGGGACGAACCTGCGGGTCGGCAATCATCATCACGGTGTAATCCTTTTCAGCCGGCTTCGGTTCCAGAACGAAATCGGCCTTGACCGCATCCGCGTAACGCGGGATCCGCTTGTAGCACTGCGGCATCCCGGCGCGGGTGGGGAAAGCCATATCTGCAGGAATGCTGAGATACACGAAACGGGCCTCCTCCAAATCGCTCTTCATCTTGTAAGAACCATCGGACGCCGTCTTGACATATTGCCGGCCGTCCGTCACGAGAATACCCTCCAGGGGCTCTCCGGAAGGGGTTTTGACCGTACCGAAGACATTGTTGCCGTCGGCCGGAGCGGCCGCCTCCGCCCAGTCGGCGGGAGCATTGCCACCGGTCTTGACGAACTTGGAGAAGGCGCAGATATTGCCTTTGCGGCCCGTCGGGCAGACAATCTTGCCGTCGGAGTAGCAATCGGTGATATAAGAAAGCAGATCCTCGCGAAGCACCGCGTAGCCGACGATGCCCCCGGCGTGGATGCAGTTGTTGTTGGAGGCGTCGTATTTGTTGCCGCCGGCCGAAGCGTTGATGAGGCCGTGGTTGATGCAGGCCCGGACGTAGGCAGCCGCGGTCTGGGATTTCGGCGCATAAATCTGGCCTACGATGCCACCGGCGGTGCTGCGGTTGCGGGGGCTGACGCCCTCGAAACTGACCTTGCCGTTGTTGAGGCAGCCGTAGACGTGGACCGGCCGGCCGATGTTGCCGGCGATACCGCCCACGTAGGAGGGCATTTCGCCCATCGCGGTTATGGTGCCGTTGTTGGTGCAATCCGCGATGACGAGGCCCGCGTGAGGCATTCCCACGATGCCGCCGACATTTCCGCCGCCGGCACCTGCTGCCGTGACGGTTGCGAAATTGTCGCAACGGGCGATGTCGGCCTTGCACTGACCGACGATACCGCCCGTACGAATCACTGTGATGGACGAGCCGCTCTCAGGAGCGAAACTGTCACCCTTCACCGGGCCGCGGTTGACGCAGTATTTGAAGGTTGTTGCACTCACCAGGCCGGCAATACCGCCGACAAAGGCGCTCTGCGCATCGGTCGTAAGCGTTACGGAACCCTCATTGGTACAGCGTGCGCAGGTCGTGCCGTTGACAAGTTTGCCAAGGCCGCCTCCGGCAAGACCGCCCACGGCGACATTGACCTTCTCCACCTGCTGGGCCGTCACGTCGGAGGTAATCTTTCCTTTGTTGACGCAGCGCAGGAGGACATTGCGGTTGAGGCCGACAAGGCCGCCGATGAGGAGATTGTTGGAAGTATAAGAACACTTGTGAGCAATACTCCCCTCATTGACGCAGTCAATCAGCATCCCGTCGTTGTAGTCGGCAATAAAGCCGAAATAGTATTCGTCGGCCTTGGAGACAAGCTTCGCCGAGCAGGATGCGTCGATGATGAGATTGCGGACAATCGCACTCTCCTCCAGCCGGGCAAACAGGCCCGCCTGGGCCTTCCAGCCCTTGATGCGGTGGCCCTGGCCATCGAACGTCCCGCTGAAAGACGCAATCTGGGGCAGCTTTTTCGCCTTGGAAAGATCGATGTCGGCCGTGAGCACCACCGTGCTGTCGGCGTTGCACCAGGCCATCAGGTCCTGGCCGCTGTTGCAGGCATTGATGAAAGCCTCCAGGTCTTTGGCCGTGCCGATGCCGCCCGCCCACGCGAGGGCGCAGGAAAGCAGCAGGGCAAAAATCAGTGAAAGTCTTTTCATTACCAAGTAATATCAGAAGAATAAGTATTCCCGAAACGGTCCTTGACGGTCACCTTGCCGCTGCCGTGCTCAAACTCACTCTCCGAGAATTCGGATTTGGTCATAAAGATGGATTCCGTATTGTTGGTCACAAAACCATACTCAGACGTAGCAAGATGGCTATTGTTCGCCTTGTAATACTCCTTGATCTCCTTGTTGGCGAGAGAATACATATAATTCTTATCCGTGACACGGATCATATCGTATTGCCGGCCGTTCACCGTTAACTTGGGAAGGCTCCAAAGATTATCCCAAAGGAAAATATTGGCGTACAAATAACGGGAATTGGAGCCGGGGTATGTCCCCGGGGCGAACACCTGCATCTGGTAGCTGTCGTCCAGCGGTTTGGCCGGATCGGTGCCGCGAATGTAGGCCCTGCCGCTGACATAGTCCCAGTCGCGCCATTGGTACGCAGGCGCCGCAGCCGGACCGCCGTAGGAGCCGGAAAAAGCGCTCGTCTGGTAGTAAATCGGCTTGAAGTACCATTGATAAGAGCCGCCGTCATAGTCGAAGACGGTGTAGCCGCGGGGTGTTCCGTTGGATCCGAGGTATTCGTTGGTCCAGAGGTCACCTGTCACGCGGGTCAGGCTGTGCGACTCAATCGTGGGATTGGACTTATCGACATAATTCATCGTGGAGTGCACGTGGCCGGCCCAGTGATGCACCTTCGCAAAATGCGAAAGCAGCTGCTTGTAGTCCTTGTAATGCAGGGAAGCGGAACGCTCATTCCCGCCGATGCTGCGAAACATCGGGCTGTGGGCGCAGACCATAATGGTCTTGTCGGTCGATACATACTTCAAGTCGGCCTGCATCCACTCCCAGATATCGTCCCGGAGGCCGTCTTTGCACTCATCGGAGAATTTGCGGTTGGCCTCCTGCGGGGCAATCATATTGTCCAGCACAAGGATGTGCATATCGCCGAGGTTGAAACTGTAGTTGACCGGTCCGAGAACCTCCTCGAACTTTGCGGCCGCCTTGCGCTCCGGCGTATTTGCCGGGAATGTGGTGGTTTCCGTGTCGTGGTCGTGGTTGCCGATGACATTGTAATTGCGGATACCGGTCGAAGCCATGCCGCTCTTGTGCTGGGGCAGGAGGGAGAGCGAGCGGTGGACGATGTCGCCAAGGCCGATGCCGTAAACCGGACGTCCTGTCAGCTTCTCACTCACATACTCCCTCATATCCTTATACATATCATTGCAGCAGTCCAGAGCGTGATAGCCCATATTGTCGAACCCTGCGCCTTTTGAGCGCGGCTGCGGATCGCCGTAAAAAATGATGGTGAACCGGTCGGGACGCGTAATCTTCTCCAGGGTGAACTTGACGTCCAGGTATTTGTCGCCCGTCTTCGTCAAGTCCTTGAGGAACTTCCAGAAAACCGGTGTCCCGTCCACGAGCGGCGCGCTGTAGTCGGAAGGTGTCGAGACGAACACATAGTCGGTATTTGCCAGGTCCGCCTCCAGGCCCCACTCCCCTTTCGCATTGGTCTTGGTACAGTGATAGCCGTCGGAAACGACGACACCCTCGATGGGCGTCCCGGAAGTATTCACGACCGTGCCCTGAATGTTGCCGGTGATGACATCGGGGTCGGTATTTCCACCTCCGCCCCCATTGTTGGGGTCTTTCTTGCAGGAAACGACAGCCGCCACGAGGACGGCTGTCGCCCAAATGAGTCTTCTAATTTCCATTCCAATAAGTAATATTCGTAAGCGAACCTGCTGTTCCGGCGCCTACAGCCATATCCTCGACGTTGTTGTCCGACACAGCGACGGACAGGATGCTGCCGCCGAATTTGCAATCAGCGATCGAAGTATTCTCCGTGGCAAATCCGACGATGCCGCCCATTTGACTGGTGATCGCGCCTGAAGTCGTCTTATGGCTTTCCATATTGCCGAAATACGCGCAGCCGCTGACGCTGACCGCCTCGGTACCCACGACCCGCGCCACCATACCGCCTCCGTCCGCCGATTCAGCCGAACCGGACTGGCTGGAGAACAGGTCGCCCCGCGCCGTACAACCGCTGACCGAACCCTTCCCGAGGGCTCCTATGATGCCACCCTTGTAGGAGGCCTGGTTGTCCTTCTTGTCAGCAGCCCAGACGGAGGAACCCTCCCAGGAGCAATCGGTAAATTCAGCTCCGTACGCGAAGCCGACGATGCCGCCCAGGAAGCCGCGATACGCGTGCAATTCGCCCTTGGAAGTACATTTATTGAATGTCACGGTAATCCCCGTAGCCGGGGTCTTGAAGTAGTTGAACGCACCCATAATGCCGCCGGTCGAAACCGCGGAGCGGATTTCTCCGGAGTAACTCTCCAGCCAATGGTTGCTGTAGTGATTATTCGTGATGGTTGCGAGGTTGTTGCACTTGTCAAACTGGATATTGCCCCCATAGCAGAGTCCCGCAATACCGCCCGTGATCATCGTATAGGCATTGGATTTGGCGCTGTAGATTCCGGAAACCTTGGCACCGACCTCGGCTTGGTTGACACAGTCCGTAAATGTCGCCGGCCCGTTGACAAGACCGACCAGGCCGCCCAGGCAGGTGCGCCGGACGCTGATGGCGACCGAAGTGCTGAAATCAACCGGAGACGGCCCCTGGTTGGTGATATTATTCAGGATGATATTGCTGCAGGCATTGGAGATATCGCAGCCGCCCAGCAGCCCGCCGAGGCAGACATATTCTGCGGTAAGGGCCTGCGTATAATTCACGTTGAGCGTAGTCAGGATGGTATACCCTTTGGCATTGAGCGTCGCGCCCTCACTGAGGAATCCGACCATTCCACCGGCGTAGAAACGGGTGGTGGAGCCAGATCCGAATTTCGTGACATTGAGTACACCCGATACGACGGATTTGTCGGAGGCATAGTCAAAGGCCCGTTCTCCCGACAGCGTGGCATAAAGTCCGCCGAGAACGGCATTGATCGAGTTTCCGTTCATCGTCAGGGTTCCGAGGAAGGAATTGTCGGCAACCTTAACGCCATCTTCCACGCTGGGGAGGATACCGGCGATGCGGCTGATCGCATTGGAAGAGCAGACAATTTCCCCGCTGAACTCGTTGCGGGAGACCGTTCCGGCCTGGCCGGCCATTCCGCCGACATAGAGGGTCAGGTTCGGGGCAGCAGACGCCGACAGCGAAATCTTGCCGTCTACCAGGCAATTGGTGACCTTGGTCCCGGCATCTCCATCACCGACGATACCGCCGATATAAGCCAGGCCATCACCGGAAATCGACTGTGCAAAATCCATCGAGCCGGAATAGACACAACTTGTAAAAGCAGTATTGACCGCCTTGTCGGCAATACCGCCCACAACCGCGAGATCCTCGAAAGAACCCGACAGGTAAATCGTTGAAGAAGCACCCACGGTGAGATTGCTGATTGAAGCGCCGTCACAGGCGTGGAAGAAGCCCGACTTAGCCTTGATAAGCTTCAGGATAGAATGTTTGTCGCCGTTGAACACGCCGGTAAAAGGATGCTCGTCGGTTCCGATGCCCGTCCAGCCGGTCACTTCGCTCATATCGATATCGCCTTTGAGCATCACGACGCCGTCTGTCTCCCAGTCGGCCGTGGATTCCCCGGCCGCTATGGCAGCGGCAAAACGCTGGACGCCCGCCGCGGTCACGAGGCCGTGCGCCGGCACATAATCCTGAATGACCGGCGGAAGCGAAACCACGGAAGCGGACGCATTCGTCAGTTTCAGCAACATTTCGCTCTGACGGGTCTCGGAGCAGTCACTGAAATTCTCCTCGAGGGAGATCTTCACGGTAACGGTGCCGTCGCCGTTCGAGTTCACATCCGCGCTTGCGTAGGAAGGCAGGGTAAAACTGTCAATCAGGAATTCCGGGGCCAGGAAGGTCAGGACGGCCGGGGTTTCGGAGTCAAAGAAGATATGGCCTTCCCCGTCCTGTTCCAGCTCCGAACCGAACTGGGCGATGGCAATCTGGTCTTTCTCCCCGTCAGGGGTCGTCAGTTCCACGATTTCATAGCGGGTCTCCCCTTCATTGCTCCCGACGGTGAGCGTCCACTGCTCTGTCCGCATCCCCCCGTCCGCGACTTGATCGGAAGATTTGTCCATCGAAATTCCATCCGGGGTCAGGACCGAAAACTCGGTTCCCTCCGGAACGGTGATCGTCAGCGGGAAAGACTGACCGCCCTGGCCGACGACGAAGTACGGCTGGCTGATGATAAAGGCCGTGCCGTTCTGGTTAACGCGAAGTTTGAAACCACGGAAAGCGCCCGCCACGAAGGTCAGGGTCGCGGCATCGCGGGGTTCGAAGTCCTCGTTGGCGGCAATCTCAAGGGTGAAACTGCCGGAGCCCTCGTGCGCCTCGGAACGGACGACGCACCAGTTGCGGTCCGACTCGATATTCCACTTGAGATGGTCATTGTTGAGATGGACATCGATGGTCTTAAGGGTGGACTTGGAGGTAAAGGAGAGTGCCTCCACGGGAGTCCCCGCGTCCTCGTAGGAAACCTGAAGATCGGTCTGGGGACGGCTGGCGAGCTTCTCCGCATCGGAGATTTCCTTCTCGTTGCAGGCTACCAGGGCCAGGCCCAGGATGGCTGAAATGATGTATATCTTTTTCATAGTGCGTGCGGTTTTATTGTCTGCCTTGGAGCCGGAGGGCCTGGGATTCGGCCGTAGAGGCCCACCATACATCCGTCTGGATGTTGTTGGTGCCGCCGAGCCAGCGGTCGAGCGCCTCCTGGTAGGTTACGACGTTGCGGTAGCGTTCATCCGCAGGATAGCGGAGACGGGTGGGAAGAATGCATTTGTTCTCCGCCGCGGGACCGTTGGTCTTGAGGAGCGGATAGCCGGTGCGGCGGTAGTCGCACCACGACTCGATGCCGACGAAATAACCGGCAATCCATTTCTCGGTAAGGATCGCCTCGATGGCATTGACGGAGGAGAATTTGCTTCCGCTGAACAGTTCGGCGGTGCAGACGTGATTGACGTAATCGACCACATCGGGGGATTCATTGTCGAGATCTTCCCGCCATTCGAGGATACTTTCCGTCACGCCGGCCCGGAAGAGATCCTGGATGGCGCCGAAGCTGCTCGCCTCGGGAATATATCCCCTTGCGCCCGCCTCGGCGAAGATGAAGCAGAGCTCGGAGTAGTTCATAATGGCGTAATGACTGGCATTCTTGACGTTGAACAACTTTCCGCTGATGCCGGAAGTCTGTTCGCCGTTGGTCATACGTCCAATCAGGGAGTTACCCGCTGAGGATTTGTGCTCGCTACTGTCGAAGAAGCGTTTCTGGGCTTCGCTGAGCATCTGCGTGGGGGCTGCGCCCGCCTTGCGGTAGTAGCAGTCCCAGCGGGGATCGACGGGATGCCCGCCCTTCTCGGGCGAGATGTAGGCGTAATAGGTTATGCCATCGCTGTCCACCTTCTCCTCCGTATCGAGCATCCTGCGCATCAGCACGTCGCAGGCGGCCACGGCATTCCAGTTGCCGCTCGTGGTGGAGTAGAAGGGGGTATGGGCGTATTCGTCGTCATAGTCGAAGTAAGCGAGAGCACCGTCGCCACGGTCCCGCATCGTCGGATAGTAGCCGGCTCCTGACACGAAGCAGCCATAGAGATCGGTCAGTCTCTGGGCGACATTTATCTCATCCCCTTCTTCATTAAGCACCAGGATGCCGCCGTCCTCTTCGATGACCTTCATCGCGATTCGGTTCAGGACTTTTGCATAAAGGGCGTTGCCGAAACGGCGCCATTTGTCGAGGTCGCCGCCGTACGTGCGGTCGCAAATAGCCGAGAATTGGACATCCTCCGAATCTGCAAAGAGGGTATTAGCCTCCTCCAGCATCACGATGACACTCCGGTAGATATCCTTCTGGGTATCGTAACGGGTCGTGTATTTGTCGGGCTCGGCGCCTTCGAGGGCGATCCGGCCGGCATCCGTGAACGGGACATCCCCGTAGGTATCGGTGATCAGGGTGATCAGCAGGGATTTCATCACCAGGGCGACGGCCTGCATCGACTGGCTCTCCTCGCGGACAGCCGTCTCATACATCTTGCAGGCATTGCCATACTGGAGATAGAGGCCCGACCAGATATCGTCGGAGGTGCCTTCCGGAATGTTGTAATTGGCGACGATCCGGGAGGTCACTTCTGAAGAGGTGTTGATGGCATACTGCATCAGGTGGGCCGTCGTCGAGCGGAATACGCTCGCGAGGTTGTACTCCGTCTTATAGAGCATCGGCTGGACGAAGGACTCCGCCTTGCCCTGGGTGGTCTCCATCGCGTAGGGATTCTGCGAGAGCTTCTCAAACTTGTTGCAGGAAAGGGCGGCGAGAGCCGCGGCTGCGAGAAGGATATATTTTGCTTTCATACTCAGAAGACGATGTTAAGGGTTGCACCAAACTGAGCCGCAGAGGGCATCTGAAGGATTTCGAAGCCCGGGATGACGGCGCTGCCGCGCATCGTCACTCCTTCGGGGTCAAAGCCCGGGAATTTCGTCCAACAGTAGAGATTGTTGCCGTAGGCCGCCAGCGAGAGGTCGCTGATGACCTTGGTCTTGGCCAGGAGTTTCTTGGGGAACTTGTACTCTACGCGAACCTCGCGGAGCTTGAGGAACTGCGTCGAGACGAAGTGCGCCTCGGCGTTGGTCTGCTCGTAGAGGCAGCTGTAGTAGGTAGCGATGTTCTCCGGGGAGATGCGGTCGGTATTGATGACATAGTTGCCGTCGTCCGTCTCCTTGACGCCGACGGGAACGATGCCGTCTTCACGGCCCGCGAGCGTGGCTTTACCCTTGCCGCGGTAGTTGAGCACCCAGTTGGTATAGGAGAAGACGTGGCCGCCGATCTGGCCGTCGAAGCCGATGTACACGCTCAGACCTTTCCATTTGAAAGTGGTGTTGAAGCCACCCTTCCCGATCGGGGCGCAGTCGCCCAGGAGCGAGAGCTCGGTATCGGTCTGCGGGAGGCCCTGGCGGTCGAGCACCATCAGGCCGGAGACGTCGATCATCTTGCCGTCGGCGTCGATGGCCGTGGCGCCTTCCGGAG
>JAFZAI010000109.1 GCA_017557325.1 Bacteroidales bacterium | reverse complement strand
CCGCGCACCAGGTCCAGCGCCTTCAGGCCCTCCAGCATCCGGCGCATCGTCTCAATGTGCACCTCCCGGTAGGTGATGCCCGGCCGGGTGATGGAGAAGGCGAATTCGTTGCAATCATACACGATTTGGTAGATTTCCCGCTGTTTCTGCGTGAATTTACCGGAAGTCGGATAGGTACGGGTATAATCGGAGGCATAGCCGCTCTCGATCTCGGCGCCGGCATCAATCACCATTAGCTTGCCGGGTGTGACTACCTTGTCGTGGAGGTGATTGTGCAGGGTCTCGCCGTGCTGGGTAAGGATGGTCGGGAAGGATACACCCCAGCCTTCCGCCAGCGTAACGGCCTCCATCTTGCCGACAATAGTTTGCTCGATAATGCCGGGAACAATGCTGTCGCGGCCGACAGTATGCATCTTCTGCCCGAGGGCGCCGGCGATGTCGAGCTCTTCCACCTCGCAGGCCTCCTTGATGATACGGAGATCGATCACCGCCTTGATGAATGCCGTTGAAGGCGCCAGGGACGCGGACGGAATGCCGAGCAACTCCGATAGGAAAAGGGTATTGTAATACCGGGAAGGCGGGAGATAATGAATCTTGCGGCCGGAGGCCTGTGCGGCACGGACGGCGGCGGCGAAATCACCATACGGAGCCGTAGAAGCCACACCAATCAACGCGGCCTTGGAAGCGACCGACGGCTGCGGGCCCATCCAGATGATGTCATCGATCTCCACATCGTCGGCGAAGAGTTTCTCCTCGCCGCTCTCGAGGTCGATAATCGCCGCCATCCGCGGCTCGTTGAGGCCCCAGAAATACAGCCACGAGCTGTCCTGGCGGAATTTGTAACAGTTGTCCTTATACTGGGCCGGCGCCTCGACATTGCCGACAAACAGCAGGAGGCCGGTCTCTCCGGCAGCGCGGACGCCCTCAGCAAGGGCGCGGCGACGGGTGATGTAGGTTTCTTTTGGGAACATATTTTAGATGTTTAGATTCCGGGACAAGCCCGGAATGACGAATTAATCGCTCGGAATGACAGGTGATGATTTACCAAATTCAGGATCGATGCGGATGAGGGCCGCGACGAGGAAGGTGACAAGGCAGAGGGCCATAATCAGGATGAAGAATTGCTGATAGCCCAGTCTCTCCGCCAGATAACCGGAGACCATTCCCGGAAGCATCAGGCCCAGGAAGGTGATACCGGTGCAGATGGAATAATGGGAGGTCTTGAATTTGCCGATGCTGTAGTACAGCATATACAGGGTGAGGGCCGTGAAGCCGAAGCCATAGCCCAGCTGTTCGATGAAAATGCAGGTGGAGATGAGCGGCAGGTTGGTCGGATGCGCGAAGCTGAAATACACGTAGACGACATCCGGGACTGTGATGGCGACCACCATCGGCCAGAGCCACTTCTTGAGGCCGTGCCGGCTGGCCGCGATGCCGCCCAGAATTCCTCCCAGGACCAGTCCGATGGTCCCGATCGTGCTGTAGAACAGGCCGAACTGCTCCTTGGTGAGGCCGAGGCCGCCCTCCGCGACGCTCCGGGTCAGGAACAGCGGGCTGATCTTCCCCAGCATTGCCTCCGGCAGGCGGAAAAGCAGGATGAACAGCAGAGCCAGAATGGTTTCCTTCACCGGGAACTTCACGAAGAATGAACCGAGGCTCTCTCCGAGCAGCCGCCCGGTCTCCCGGAAGGAGGCCGACCGCGGCACGTCCCCCTCGCTCCGGGGAAGGCAGAAGAAATGGTACAGGGTAATGGCGATGAATATGCCCGCTAGCACATAGAACACGATACACCAGCCCAGGATGGTCGTGCCGCCCTGTCTCTGGAGATACCCGGCCAGCCAGACGAGGAATCCGCTGCCGAAAATCATCGCCAGCCGGTAGACAGTATTGCGGATGCCCACGAAGAACGACTGCTGGTGCGAATCCAGCTCGATCATATAATAGCCGTCCGCAGCAATATCGTGCGTCGCGCTGGTGAATCCGGCCAGGAACAGGAAGAACATCAGGCTCTGGAACCACAGTCCGGTCGGGAGTGTAAAAGCTACGCCGGCGAAAGCCGATCCGAGCAGCGCCTGCATCAGGATCACCCACCAACGTTTGGTCTTGATAATGTCGACAAACGGACTCCAGAGCGGCTTCACAATCCAGGGAAGGCCCAGCCAGCCGGTGTAGAGGGTTACCTTGGCATCGCTCAGCCCCATATCTTTCATCACCAGGAGCGATACGGTCGTGATGACGATATAAGGAAGCCCCTCCGCAAAATACAGCGTCGGGATCCAGGTCCAGGGTGAGCGGTGCGCTTTCATTATCCGAGCATTTTGGCGAGGGTGCCGGCCAGGTTGAGGAAGGCCTCGGCGTCAGGCCGGGTGGAAAGGGCGGCAGGCTCGCCGGAATCTCCGCTTTCTCGGATCGACTCTACGAGCGGAATCTGCCCCAGGAGCGGCACGCCGAAACGTTCCGCCATTGCGGCGCCGCCATCCTTCCCGAAGATGTAGTACTTCTCGGACGGATGCTCGGCCGGGGTAAACCAGGCCATATTTTCCACGATCCCGAAGACGGGACGGTCGATGCTCTTGTTGCGGAACATATCGATGCCCTTCTCCACATCGGCAAGGGCCACCGCCTGCGGCGTCGTCACGATGAGAGCTCCCTCCAGGGGAATTTCCTGCACCAGCGAGATGTGAATATCCCCCGTTCCCGGCGGCATATCGATCAGCAGGAAGTCCAGCACGCCCCATTTCACCTGCAGAATCATCTGCTTGAGGGCATTGCAGGCCATCGGGCCGCGCCAGATCAGCGCCTGCCCGGGACGGGCGAAATACCCGATCGACATCCACTTCACGCCGTATTTTTCCAGCGGGATGAACAGTTCCTGGCCGTCCTCCTCCTCGCCGGCGGGAGCCAAGCCTTCCGTCCCGGTCATCATCGGCACCGACGGGCCATAAACGTCCGCGTCCGCCAGGCCAACCCGGTAGCCGAGCCGCGCAAGAGCGATGGCGAGGTTGACCGCCACCGTTGATTTGCCAACGCCGCCCTTGCCGGACGCCACTCCGATGATATGGCGCACATTCGTGACTTGCTCCAGCGTCAGACCGCGAATATCCTGCTTCTCCCGAGGCTTCTCATTCACGACGGTTCTCACTTCCACTTCCGCCGACGGGTCGTGGCGGATGATCGCGGCCTTGACGGCCCCGGTCAAATAGTCCTTCAACGGATCCTGCCGACCTTCAAATCCCAGCGTAACAATAATCTTCCCATCCTCCAGGGAGATGTCCTCCACCATCCCCAGGTCGAT
>JAFZAI010000108.1 GCA_017557325.1 Bacteroidales bacterium | reverse complement strand
GCCTACCCGTCCGGCCAGCTCGAACTCTCCTCACTCGACGGCCGCCTGGCGTATGATTATACCGAGACCCGTACGGCGTACTTCCAGCCCGGTATGGTTTCGCTGCTGATGCATAATGCCGAGCAAACGCGCACCCTCTTCACGCGGGAGATGGAGCCCCGCGAGATCCTCACGGTCGGGCTGTCAGCCCCGGGCGTAAGCGGACTGACTGGCGCGGCCATCTCGGTCGAAGTCGACACGGTCAAAGTCTATCACGACTACGAGTGTGGCCAGGATGAGGGCGCGGCCGGATCCTCCCGGGACAATGCCCTGAGCGTTTCCCAGGCCAAAGCCTCGGCCGGAGCCACCGGCGTCTGGGTCACGGGCTACATCGTCGGCGGCGACCTCACCTCCACGGGCAGCAAGATGAACACCGGTCCCACCTTCACCAAGGACACCCACCTCGCCATCGCCAGCCGCTCCTCGGTCACCGACAAGCCATACTGCCTCAGTGTCGAACTCCCCAAAGGCCCCGTCCGCGAAGCCCTCAACCTCGTCGACCACCCCGACCTCCTCGGCCGCCAGGTCTGGCTCAAAGGCGACCTCGTCGAAGCCTACTACGGCCTCCCCGGGCTCAAGAATGTCAAAGAATGGTTTTAGCACCGCAGCAAGCTGCGATGCTAAAACCATTGAGCGGAATACGGGATTCGGACCCGCGACCTCGGGCTTGGGAAGCGCGCGCTCTACCAACTGAGCTAATTCCGCGAGGGACTACAAAGTTAAAGAATGTTTGGAAAAATCACAAATTTTTCACCGAATTCTTCACATTCTGTTTTGTAAAATAAAGAAAGATGCCTAGCTATTAAATGTGTAGGATACCGGCAAATAACGCCAAAAATGCCGGTATCCTCATTAAATCCGGGAGATTACCAGCACTTGACGGACTGGAGGGCTACACTTTGCGGAGCTTGGCGTATTTGAGGAGGAGGATCTTGGTGCCGTGCTTGGTGAAAGCGATGCGGGCCTTGAGATCGGGCGGGGTGCCGGTGATTTCGAGGATAGTGCCGGCGCCGAAGCGGTCGTGCTCGATCGCGTCGCCGGTGCGGAGCTCGTCGACCGGTGTCGGTACGAAGTTCTCGGCTTTCGGCGGGAGTGCCGAGAGGCCCTTCACGTGCCGCATTTCGTCCTCAGTAAGCGCCTGCCCCGTACGGCTGTTGACCAAATGCCGCTGCTCCGTGGCTTTCGGCGTGTCCTTGTCTTTCCAAGAGAAGTGCGTACCGCCTCCGAATCCCGAACTGGGGCGAGTGGCACCGCCGAAACGGCCAAAGCCTCCACGACCGGAACCGAAGCCAAAGCCTCGTGAGCCGAAACCGCCGGCATCCTCGTCATCCCCGCCGAACCGGCTGGAGAGGAGCTGCGGATTCTCGAGATACTCCGGACGGATGTCCTTGAGGAAACGGCTCGGAGCGTTGCTCTCGTGCTTGCCGTTGCGCATCCGGGAGACGGCAAACGAGAGGACGACAGCCTTCTTGGCACGGGTCACGGCCACATAGAACAGCCGCCGCTCCTCCTCCATTTCCCGCTCCGTGAGCAGGGTGCCGCCCGAAGGAAACAGATTCTCCTCCATTCCCGCCACCAGCACGTAGGGGAACTCCAGGCCTTTGGCCGTATGGACCGTCATCAGGGCGATCTTGTTGTCGGCATCCTCGTCCTCGACGTCCGCATTGCTCAACAGGGCGGTCGACTCCAGGAAGTCGCCAAGGGTGACCAAATGCAGTTCACTGTCCGGAATCTCCTCGACATCCCGCTCGGCCAGGAGTTCATTGCGCTCTTCGTCCTGCCGCTGCTCGCGGAAAACGGCCACACTGTTGAGGAGTTCCTCGATATTGGCGGCACGGGCCTGTCCCTCCACCGAATTGTCATTCTTATGGAGCGCCAGCAGACCGGACTCCCGGGCCAGGTTCGCCGCCACCCGGTAGGCATCGGTATTCTGCACCGTATCGGTAATCTGGCGGATCATTTCGCAGAAGGCCCGGATTTTCTGGACACCCGCCGCCCGGAGGCCATATGCCTCCAGGTCATCCCTGTATGCAGCCCGGAAGGGTGAAGTTTCCAACGCACGCGCCGCGGCGATGAGCGCATCGACGGAGGTCTTGCCGATACCACGGGCCGGGGTGTTCACAACCCGCTTGAATGATTCCTCATCATCAGGGTTGACGGCCAGTTTGAAATAGGCCATCATATCCTTCACCTCGGCACGGTCGAAGAAAGAATTGCCCGACCATATCTTGTAGGGCAGATTGCGCCGGCGAAGCGCCTCTTCGAGCGAACGCGACTGGGCGTTGGTCCGGTAAAGAATGGCGAAATCCTGGTAGCTGGCGTGGTCTGAACGCATCCGGGAAAGGATTTCTTCGGTCAGGAGCGTCGCCTCTTCCCCCTCGGTATAAGCCCTGACGAGGCGGAGTTTCTCGCCCTCCTCCCCCATCGAGATGCAGTCCTTCTTGGGAATCCGCTCGGAATTTTTGCCGATCAGCGCGTTGGAGGCCTCGACAATCATCCGGGTGGAGCGGTAGTTGCTGCGGAGTTCGAATTTTTGGAAGTCGGGGTAATCCTCGGCAAAATGGAGAATATTGTCGATCCGGGCACCGCGGAACGCGTAGATGGATTGGGAATCATCGCCCACGACGCAGATGTTGCGGTGCCAGTGGGCCAGTTTCTTCAGAATGAGGTACTGGGCGAAATTGGTGTCCTGGTATTCGTCCACGAGGATCTGGTCAAACCGATCCGCAATGGCCTTCAGCGCATCCTGGTGGTCGCGCAGGAGGATATTCATATTTAGGAGAATATCGTCGAAATCCATCACGTGGGCCGTCTTGAGAAGGGTATCGTAGCGATGGTAGATCCTGTAGATTTCCGGCTTCTTGGCAATACGGTCGTTGGTCATCAGGGTGCTATTGGCCTCATAGCCCCTGGCCGTCACCAGATTGTTCTTGGCCTTGGAAATGCGCGAGAGAACATCCTTGGCCTTGTAGGTATCCTCCTGCAGGCCCAATTCCTTGATGCAGGTCTTGACGGCGCTGATCTGGTCGCTCTGGTCGTAGATGGTGAAATCGGAAGGATAGCCGATGCGGTCGGCGTATTCCCGGAGGAAGCGGATGAAGACGGAATGGAATGTGCCCATCCAGAGACGGCGTGCCTTCTGTGCCCCCACCATCACGGCAATCCGCTCCTTCATCTCTCCCGCAGCCTTCTTGGTGAAGGTCAGCGCGAGAATCCTATCCGGCGCCACGCCCTGCTCGATGAGCAGCGCGATCCGGGTCGTCAGCACTCTCGTCTTGCCGGAGCCGGCTCCGGCCACGACAAGAACGGGGCCCTTGACACAGGTTACGGCCGCTTTCTGCTCTTCATTCAGGTTATTTAACAAATCAGCACGCATCTTTCTTGAACTTTCCATATCCGATTGGATACAAATTTAAGGAAAAATTAGTATCTTCACACGAATTTTATTCCACAAAATTTAACATTCGTCATAATGGCAGAAAACATCGATCTGAAAAGAGGTCTCGACATCCCGCTGAAGGGTGTTGCGGAGCGGAAAGTCAATGCCTTAGCGGAGAGTGAGTGCATTGCCGTCTGCCCCGGAGACTTCCCGGGATTCTCCCCGAGGCTGCTCGTGGCCGAAGGCGACCGGGTGCTCGCCGGATCGCCGGTCCTCGCCGACAAGAAGCATCCGGAAATCCTCCTCACTGCACCCGCGAGCGGCATTGTCAAGAGCATCGTCCGCGGCGACAAACGCAAACTCCTCGCCGTCGTCATTAATGCCGACGAGCAGCGAAGCTATGTCGATTTCGGGGCGCAGGATCCCACCGCTCTCGACGGAGACGCCGTCAAGGACCTGCTCCTGAGGAGCGGTCTCTTCGCCGCCATCCTCCAGCGCCCCTACGGCATCCTGACCGACCCGGCCCTGAAGCCGAAATCCATCTTCATCTCCGCCTTCAGCTCCGCTCCCCTCGCCCCCGACGAGGATTTCGCGCTCGGAGACCAGGCGGAAGACATCCAGACCGGCATCCTTGCCCTGTCCCGTCTCACGGACGGTGGCGTACACCTTGGCCTTTCCCAAAAGAATTATTCCAAATCCCCCTTCCACAAACTGGAAGGAGCGATCATTCAGATCGTCAGCGGCCCGCATCCCGCCGGCAACGTCGGCGTCCAGATCAGCCACATCGCCCCCATCAAAAAGGGCGATACGGTCTGGACGGTCTCCCTCCTGATGGTCGCCGCCATCGGACGGCTCCTGCGCACCGGCAAGGTCATGCTGGACCGCAAGGTCGCCGTCACCGGCCCGGCCGCCGTCAATCCCGCCTACGTGGAAGCGCTCCCGGGAACGCCGGTCGCCGCGCTCACCACGATCAGCGAGGGTATCCGCGTCATCAGCGGTGACGTTCTCACAGGCAAGGCGGTCGGCAAGGAGGGATTCCTCGGATTCTTCGACAACCAGCTCACCCTCCTCCGGGAAGGCCCCGAGCGGGAGATCCTCGGATGGGCCAAGCCCTTCCGTCCGAAGATTTTCAGCGCCTCGAAGAGCTACTTCTCCTGGCTCACTCCCGGCAAGAAATACGACCTCGACACCAATCTCCACGGCGGGCAGCGCGCCTTCGTCCTCTCCAAGTGCTTCACGGACGTCACGCCGATGGACATCTTCCCTATCTATCTCATCAAAGCCTGCCTCGCGGGCGACATCGAGAAGATGGAGCAGTACGGCATCTATGAAGTCCTTCCCGAGGACCTTGCCCTCTGCGACTACGTTGATCCCTCCAAGAATGAGATCCAGGCCATTATCCAAAGCGGTATCGACCTGATGATCCGTGAAATGGTATAAGCTATGGCAGAAGAGAAAAAACCCAGCCTGTTTGAGAAAGGCGGCAAACTGTATTGGCTGCATTCTTCCATCGACGCCTTCGACACCTTCCTCCGCGTCCCCGGCACCGTCACCGCCAAAGGTGCGCATATCCGCGACGCGGTCGACCTCAAGCGGGTGATGATCATCGTCGTCATCGCCCTCATCCCCGCCGCCCTGCTGGGAATGTACAATACCGGCTACCAGGCGGCCCTTGCCGTCGGCGCATCCTGGGGATTCTGGAAGATGTTCTGGTACGGACTCCTCAAAGTCCTTCCGCTGTTTATCGTCTCCTATGCCGTCGGCCTCGGCATCGAGTTCGCCGATGCGCAGATCAAGGGCGAGGAAGTGAACGAAGGCTACCTCGTCACCGGCTTCCTCATCCCGCTCATCGTCCCTGTTGACGTCCCCCTCTGGATGCTCGCCCTCGCCGTCGCGTTCGCCGTCATCTTCGGCAAATGCGTCTTCGGCGGCACCGGAATGAACATCTGGAACCCGGCCCTGCTGGCCCGTGCCTTCCTGTTCTTCTCCTATCCTTCCAAGATGTCCGGATCGGACGTCTGGGTACACATCCCGAAGGGGCAGACTGTGGTGGATGGTTTCTCCGGAGCCACGCCGCTCGCCGTTGCGGATGAAGCGGGACACCATACGGTCGACGCCCTGAGCGCCGCCGGATGGGACTGGTGGAGTCTTGTCAGCGGTCTCGTTCCAGGATCGGTCGGAGAGACCTCCGTCATCGCCATCCTCCTCGGCGCCGTCATCCTGATCTGGACCGGCGTCGCCAGCTGGAAAATTATGGTCAGCGCCGTCGCCGGCGGGCTCCTCGTGGGCTGGCTGGGCCAGATCGCAGGCGCCACGGCCCTCCCCTGCTGGTATCAACTGATTCTTGGCGGATTCGCCTTCGGCACCGTCTTTATGGCGACCGACCCCGTCACCTCGGCCCAGACCGAGAAGGGCAAGTGGATCTACGGATTCCTTGTAGGCGCCCTCGCCGTGACGGTCCGGCTCTGGAATCCCGGTTATGCCGAGGGAATGATGCTCGCCATCCTGCTGATGAATACCTTCGCCCCGCTGATCGACCACTGCGTCGTCTCGGCCGCGACTTCCCGCCGCATCGGCAAAAAGAAAACCGCCTAAATGATGGGATATGAATACAAACGGTAATTTCTATACATTTATTTATACGGCTGTCATCGTCGTAGCGGTGGCAGCGGTGCTCGCCTTTGTCTCCCAGTCCCTCAAAGCCCGGCAGGAGGCCAACGAGAAGGCTGACACCATCTCCCAGATGATGACCGCGGCCGGATTTGCCACCAAGGCGGAATTCCAGAAGATGGGCAACGCCGCTGTCCTCGCCCGCTATGCCGAGGAGATCGGAAGCGCCGTCCTGGTCAACGTCCAGGGCGAGCAGGTCGGGGAACTCGACCTCAGCGAAGTCTTCAGCCCCGCCGACCTCAAGAAGCAGAATTATCTCCTCAAGGGCGACAAGGCGGAAGCCCGTATCCCCGTTTTCACCTTCAAGAACGGGATCATCGTGGTTCCCGTCTACGGGGCGGGCCTTTGGGGTCCCGTCTGGGGCTATATTGCCTTTGAGCCTCCTTCCGGCGGCCAATTCGACATCAAGGGCGCCTATTTCGACCACGAGAGCGAGACCGCGGGTCTGGGTGCCAAAATCAAGGACGATCCGGCCTTCCAGGCCGAATTCCAGGGCGAAAGCCCCGACTTCCACGCCGACCGCATCTTTGAAATTGTCAAGGGCGGTTCTCTCAAAGAGGACGGCGAAGAGGTTCTGGACAACCAGGTCGACGCCATCACGGGCGCGACAATGACGTCCCAGGGCCTTGAGGCCGCCATCAACACCTGGCTGGAGGCCTACGCAAAGTATTTCATTGCGAATGAGCCCACAGACGACGTCGAGACATCTAACGAGGAGGACTAAGGTATGAATGCAAAAATCAAAGAAACCCTGCTGAACCCGATTTTCAAGGGCAATCCCATCACCGTCCTCGTGCTCGGCATCTGCTCTTCGCTGGCGGTGACCGTCACCCTGAAGGGAGCCCTGGTGATGACCCTCTCGGTCATCGTCGTCACCGGCATTTCCAGCCTGATCCTCTCCCTGTTGAGAAACACCATTCCCAGCCGGGTCCGCATCATCGTCCAACTGGTAGTTGTAGCAATGATGGTCATCCTCGTCGACCAGGTGCTCAAGTCCTTTGAAGCCACCTATGCCATCGACAAGCAGCTGAGCGTCTACATCGGCCTGATCATCACCAACTGCATCGTGATGGGCCGCATCGAGGCGTTCGCTCTCGGGAACAAGCCCTGGCCCAGTTTCCTCGACGGGGTTGCCAACGGGGCGGGCTACGGCCTGATCCTCCTGGTGGTGGCCTTCTTCCGCGAACTCCTCGGCAGCGGGACCCTCTTCGGCGTGGACATCCTGTGCCGGTTCGGCTACGTCACCAACAACCTCGTGATCCTGCCTCCGTTCGCGCTCATCCTCCTGGGATGCATCGTGTGGATCCAGCGTTCCGTCCAGAAAGACCTTCAAGAGAAATAACACCCCGGCATTATGGAATATTTGAATTTATTCGTACGCTCCATCTTTGTGGACAATATGATTTTTGCCTACTTTCTGGGAATGTGCTCATTCCTGGCGGTAAGCAAGAATGTGAAGACGGCTGCCGGCCTGGGTGTCGCCGTCATTTTCGTGCTCCTGGTGACGCTCCCGATCAACTATCTGCTCAATGAATACGTCCTCAAGCCGGGCGCGCTGAGCTGGCTGGGAGAAGGATTCGCCACCGTGGACCTCAGTTTCCTGAGCTTTATCATCTTCATTGCGGTCATTGCCGCCATCGTCCAGATCGTGGAAATGGTCGTGGAGAAATTTTCGCCGGCGCTCTATAGTTCGCTCGGCATCTTCCTCCCGCTGATCGCAGTGAACTGCGCCATCCTCGGCGGCTCGCTCTTTATGCAGCAGAAGGACTTCGCCAACGTGGGAATGTCCCTCGTATATGCCCTCGGAAGCGGTCTGGGATGGTTCCTCGCCATTGTCTCGCTCGCGGCCATCCGCGAGAAGCTGGCCTACTCCAAGGTGCCCGCCGCCCTCAAGGGCCTCGGCATTACCTTCATCACGGTGGGCCTGATGGGAATGGCGTTTATGACCTTTATGGGAATTTCAATCTAAGGAGGGAAGCATTATGAGCGTTACAATTTTATCCGCCATCTGCGTCATCACCCTGGTGACCCTCCTCCTCGTGGCCCTGCTCCTCGGGATCAAGGCCAAGCTGACTCCGTCGGGATCGGTCAAAATCTCCGTCAACGAAGGCAGCAAGGAATTCGACGCCAAACCGGGCAGCGACCTGATGCGCACCCTCGCCGACTGCGGCATCTTCCTTCCCTCGGCCTGCGGCGGCAAGGCCAACTGCGGCCAGTGCAAGGTCCGGGTCCTTTCCGGCGGCGGCACCATCCTCCCCACCGAAACCGGCCTCTTCTCCCGCCGTCAGATCAAGGAGGGCTGGCGCCTCGCGTGCCAGGTCAAGGTTAAGGACAATCTGGAGATTGCCGTGCCCGAAAGCGCACTAAGCGTCAAGAAGCTCGAATGCGAAGTGATTTCCAACAAGAATGTCGCGACCTTCATCAAGGAATTCACGGTCCGGCTCCCTGAAGGCGAGAACATCGACTTCAAGTCGGGCGAATACATCCAGATCGACATTCCCGCCTACGAGGCCGACTTCTCCGACATGGACGTCGATCCGATCTATATGGGTGACTGGGAGAAATACGGCATCACCTCGCTGCGTTTCAAGAACACGG
>JAFZAI010000107.1 GCA_017557325.1 Bacteroidales bacterium | reverse complement strand
GCATTGGCACCGAAGGTATTGACGCCGCGGATCCAGAACTCGGCGCTGGAGCCGGGTTCGCCCGTGTGCTGCACGGCGACGACGCCGGCGAGCTTGCCGGCGAGGCCGGTCGAAAGCGTACCCATCGGAGCCTGGAGCTGCTGGGCGTCTACCGATGTGATGGAGCCGATGACGGAGGCCTTCCGCTGGGCGCCATAGGCAACCTTGACGACCTCCTAGAGCTGGTTGGCCTGCGGAACGAGCCGGAAGGTAATGTCCGCCTGCTCGCCGACGGGGATGGACAGGTCTTCATAGCCGAGGAAACTGGCCGTCAGGGTGTCGGAAGGCTTGACCTTGATGGAAAACTTGCCGTCCGCATCCGTCAGCGCGCCGCGCGTCTCCCCCTTCACGAGGACGTAGGCGCCCGCGACCGGGGCCCCCGTCTCGTCGAGGACCGTTCCCGTCACATCCCTGTCCTGCGCCCGACCGGGCATGATGCCGGCCAGAAGAAACAGCAGGGACAGACAAAGGGTTAGTTTTTTTATCATTTGAGTGGTTTTTGGGTTTGCAAAGTGTGGTATACTGTGTTACAAATTTAGAAAAAAATTGGGTTTCTCCAAAACTATTCCTATGTTTGTATACAAGATCATACACGTATGGACAAGTTCCCTTCCCTTTCGCTCGGCATTCCTTCCTGGCACGTCAAGATATGGCTCCCCGACCCGGAGAGCGGCTATTACCGCGGCACCCGCTTCGACCATTCGGGCGTCTTCGCCTCCGTCCGGCTTTTCGGCAAGGAGTTCTGCGCCCCCTGGCTGGAGGCGTGCGACCCCTTCCGGCACGACAACGTCCAGGGGCCGGCGGAAGAATTCGGCGTCGTCGGCTTCGACGAGGCCGCTCCGGGTGAGACCTTCCTCAAGATCGGCGTCGGCCTTCTCCGGCGGCCGGATGACGCCCCCTACGACCACTTCCGCCTCTATGAGATCGCCGATCCCGGGCGCCGGGAGACGGTTTCCGACAAACATTCTGTCACGATGCGCCACATCCTGGACGGGTATTACGACTATACCAAAATCATCCAACTCGGTCCGCTCGGCGAAATGCGCATTTCCCACAACCTCACAGCTTTCGTCCCGCTGCAGAGCAACGTATACAACCACAACTTCTTCACCCTGGGCTCCTACAGCATCCGGAGCGGTCGGGAAGTTCTCTTCCCCTATCCGGTCGACGGGGCCTGGCGGGAAGACTATGACAGCATCTATCCGATGCCCGGGACGTCAGTCGCGTTCCGCCGGACTCTCAAAAAGGGCGATTCCGTCTTCTGCGGAGGCATCCACGCCGTCCAGAGCGACACCTCCCCCTATCGCCTTGTCATCCGGCACGATGGCACAGGGCAGGTCGTGGAAGTCTCCTCCCCTACGCCCTTCAACCGGGCCAATTTCTGGGCCAACCACCGCGTCGCCTGCATCGAGCCCTTCGTCGACTTCGCCCTCGCCCCGGGAGAGACGTTCACCCAGGACATAAATTATAAGCTTTCGATTTAACAAAAAGCCCGGAATGGCATTCTGTCATCCCGAGCCTGATTTCTAAGCCTGTCGAAGAAAGCCGGCGAGAGGATCTCCTTATTCGTACCGGAACTCCAGCTCATCCAGCCAGAGGATACTGCCTTTGCCGCCGGTGTAGTAGTTGGCGTAGTAGCTGGATGCGCTGATGATGGTCGCAAACGTCGGCGTGCGATAGTCGCGGTACTGGAGCGGGAAGTCAAATTCCACCCACTGGCCGTTCGTCGAAGGAAGTTTCAGGTTGAACCACGCGATGATGCGTTCTTCGTCCATAATCTCTTCACTGTAGGTCTCGATGAACCGCTGTGGATGATCTTTCGTCTTCACGGAGTACACGACAAACCTTTCGTCCCAGTCGCTGAGGAAACACTGCAGCTGCCCCATATCCTCCTTGCCGAGCCACTCCGTATGGTCGTTTTCCTTATCTTCCGCATAGTCGATCGTCTGAGGCAGATAGCAGTACCATCCGTGCAGGGAGGTAGGCTTGGACGTGAATGGAACTCCATGGTGCAGCTCGCAGCCGATGCCCGAGAGACGCGCGAACTGGCCTATATAAATATTGCCTCCGGCAAACCGCACACCCGCATAAATGCTCTCCATCCTTACGCTACTCTTGCCTTCTCCCCTTCCGGCTTCACAGACAAAATTCTTGTCAGGAGTGGTATTGCTGGAGCCGATAAAGTTGCCGGTTGCCTTGTTGGCCGAATCCCAGACGTATGTTGGGGACGGATTATACGGATCCTCGCCCTCCTCCGGGAAAGGACACCAGATATTGCCTTCCTTGTGCCAGGTATCAAAGTTCATATTGTAGATCTGCTGCTCGGTGTCGGTATGGAACGCGACTTCCTTGCTTGTCTTCTCACCTTCTTTCACGCGGACGATATAATCCGTGTCGGTCGCGAGATTCTTGATCGTCGCGGTAATGCCAACCCCTGCGATCTTGGGATCCTTGACGGTATGCCAGGAGGTTTCGGATCTGCGTTTATACTCCAGAGAAGGAGTCCCGTTGCCGCTGAATACTGCTCTAACATCCGCCTTATGGCACCACGGGATCACGCGCTGCACTTCCATCTCGACCGCAATCTGCACGGCACGGAGGGTCCAGGTCGTGATCTTGTCCTTC
>JAFZAI010000106.1 GCA_017557325.1 Bacteroidales bacterium | reverse complement strand
GCGGCCTGCCAGTATCTGAAGAATTCCTACCGGCGCTATGGCGACTGGATGACGGCTGCGGCCAGCTACAACGCCGGTCCCGGCAATATCAATAAGGCCATTGCCGAGCAGAAGCAGTCTTCCGCCCTCGATCTGTGGCTGACGGATGAGACGGCCCGGTATATGTTCCGCCTGATGGCCGCCAAACTGTTCTTCGAGCATCCGGCCGATTTCGGCTACGATATCGCCCCCGAAGATGCCTACCCGGCCTTCAAGATCAAGGACGTGGTGACCGTGTCGGATGCCATTCCCTCGCTGGTGGATTTCGCGCTTGAGCACGGCACGACCTACGCCAAGCTCCGCAGCGCCAACCTCTGGCTGATTGCGCCCAAGCTGACCAACGCCAATAAAAAGACCTATAAAATCCTGATTCCCGAATGATTCTGGACGGAAAAGCCGTTTCGGCCGCGCTCAAAGCAGAAATCGCACAGAAGGTCAAAACCCTTCCGCAGACGTACGGAAGGGTCCCGCATCTGGTTGTCATCCTGGTGGGCGAGGACCCAGCCAGCCAGGTTTACGTCCGCAACAAAAGCCTGGCCGTCGAGGCCGTGGGATTCCGCAGTACGACGCTGGTTCTTCCGGCAGATACTGCCGAGGAGACTCTGCTGGGGCGAATCAGGGAACTCAATGCGGATGACAGCGTTGACGGAATTCTCGTGCAGTTGCCGTTGCCCTCGCAGATCGACGAGGCCAAGGTGATCCGCTCGATCGCGGTGGAGAAGGATGTGGACGGATTCCATCCCTTGAATGTTGCCGCCCTCTTCCAGAAAATGCCCTGCATTGTCCCCTGCACCCCCAAGGGAATTATGAAACTTCTTGCCTCGGCGGGAATTGATCCCAAGGGGAAGCGTGCCGTCGTCATAGGCCGGAGCAATATCGTGGGCCTTCCGGTGGCGAAACTCCTGCTGGATGCCAATGCGACCGTGTCGATCTGTCATTCCCGTACGGCTAATCTGGCGGAAGAAACCCGCCGCGCTGATATCCTCGTGGCCGCCGTCGGCCGGCCGAAAATGATCACCGGGGATATGGTCTCGGAGGGTGTCGTCGTGATCGACGTCGGCGTCAATCGGGACAAAGAAGGGAAGCTCTGTGGCGACGTCGATTTCGACTCTGTCGCACCCAAAGCTTCCTTCATTACTCCCGTCCCGGGGGGCGTAGGCCCGATGACCATTGCCTGCCTGATGGAGAACACCCTGGAGTGCTTCCTAAAAAGAAGGTCGGGATAACAACCCCGACCTTTTCTTTTCCCGTCATTCCGGGATCAGTCCCTGGAATCTCTACCTCACTGTCCCCTCAGCCCTCCTGGCCACTGCGTGCTGCGTCTTGTGGGTATCCTTCCGCTGCACGTCGCGCAGCTGCGTGTGATGCCGCAGTGCCTGCTTGGATTCAACATCCTTGATGGCAGCCGGCTTGCGGGCGATGGCGTGGGCTGAACTGGTGGCGTTGGCCGTCTTGACCATCGTGAGCGGGAATTGCGGAACGTTGAGGTTGAATTTCAGGAGTTCCTCTCCATTGTCGGCAAAGTACTGCATGGAAGTGAACTGGGTTTCGTATCCTACCTGGTCGGTGTCGGTCATGTAAGCCCGGATGGCGCATCCGCTCACTTCCGCCCGCTGGTTGTCGAGGTCGGTCATAATGGCCGCTGCGATGTCGAGATTCTCCTCCGGGATGATATATTCTCCGTTGTCGATTCGCTGGCCATCGATGACGATATGGCCGTTTACCAGGAAGTTGCCGAAGAAGAACTGGTCGTAAGTGACATTATTCTCCTTGTAGGTCTGGATGTACTGCGACATGAAGTACATATTGCCGTTCGAAGGCTCGAAGAAGGTCTCGAACCAGTCATCCTGGCCGTTCATCGACGTCCCGGTATCCGGGTCGATGCTTTCTCCCGTTTCCCAGTCATAGACAATGTAGGAGTAGTTGGCCTCGCAACTGACAATCTCGATGTCGTAGGAGACGAGTTTCCCATCCGGATCCTGCCCGCTGATCGTCCACAGGCCGAGCCAGCGGTTGAAGGCGTCCGTCGGGTAGTCTTCCCGCGAGGTGAAGTTGATGGTAGCATATTCGCCGGTAATCTTCCCCTTGGTGTCAAAGCCGATCAGGAAAGCCTTCCAGTCGCCATGGCGAATCCGGTCGAAGAGCAGGTCGGTCTTGTCTGACGTGAAGAGATAGTCGGTGACCTTCTCGTTGTAATTCTTGGCGTCTTCCTCCAGGTAGCCCTGCTCGTCCTTGAAGAATTTGAGGACGTCTGTGCCGTAGTTCTCCTGGAAGACATCCGGATTGATGGTGCGGAAGAGGAAATACGTTGCGCCCGGCGCTTCGACATAGAAGTGCTCGACGCGGGAGACGCTGCCGTTTTCTTCGATGTAGTCTTCCCGGCCTTTGTACTGAATTTTCCAGTTGGACATCAGTTTGGCCTTGACGGTGGTGTTGCCGCCGGGGTTGTTGCCGCCGCCGGGATTCGTGCCAGAGGTGTCAGTGGGTCTGTAAGGGGTATGCCTGTCTCCGCAGGACACCGCGCAGAGGACCGCTACCACGGCCGCCGCGAATATCTTGACAATAGCTTTCATAGTAAATTTCTCCTATCTCTAAATGCAAAAATACAAACCTATCTCCAAAAATACAAACTTCGTTCCACACCGTCATTCCAGGGCCTGTCCCCGGAATCTTTTAATTTTTGGCAAAATTATTGTAAATTTGTCCCGGACATTAACCTTTACGACTATGACCACACTTCACACCGTCATCTGCGGGATTTGCTCCGCCCTTCTTCTGACCCTTTTATCCTGCACCGTTATGAATGCCAAGAAACCCGTTTTCAAGAACACCGTCTGGGAGAACAAACAGGAAATATTCGTGGCAGACGCCGGGACGCAGACCATCACCCACACCCTGGAATTCGGCTCCGGCAAGGACGTGAAGGTCAGATGGTATTCCTACCTCCCCGCCCATCCGGCAATGTACGTCAATAGGGACGGCTCTATCGACAAGATTCCGGCCAGTTACTACGAAGACGTCAAGGAGGGCACCTGGCAATACAAGAATGGCAAACTGACCATCACCCTTGAAGATGGCACTAAGGTCGACTACGACTACCAAGCCGGTATGCTCCTCGGCGGCAAGGACTTCGACGGCTCCAATCTGGTCTTCAATAAGAAGTAGTTCAGCCTTAATGTGGCTGGCGGCATAAAAAAACGGCGGCTCCTCGGGATGAGGGGCCGCCGCCAGTAAAGAGCGGTAGGACTAGAGGTCGCCGAGTTCGGCGGCGATTTCGTCCTTGCGTCCGACGACGATGTCCTGGTAGTCCTTGAGACCGGTACCTGCGGGAATGAGATGTCCGCAGATGACGTTCTCCTTGAGGCCCTCGAGGTTGTCGACGCGGGCACGGATGGCCGCTTCGCTGAGGACCTTGGTGGTCTCCTGGAAGGAGGCCGCGGAGATGAAGCTCTCGGTCTTGAGGGCTGCGCGGGTGATACCCTGGAGCACCTGGCTGGCGGTCGCGGGCTTGGCGTCGCGGACCTTCATCAGTTCGAGGCCCTGACGCTCGAGCGAGGTGTTCTCGCCGCGGAGTTCGCGGGCGCCGATGATGTCGCCTTCGCGGTACTTCAGGCTGCCGCCCGGATCCATCACGTAGGACTTGCCGTAAATGGCGTCGTTGGTGTCCATGAATTTCCACTTGTCCACCAGTTCCTCGGACAGGAATTCGGTATCGCCGGGATCGCCGATCTGCACCTTGCGCATCATCTGACGAACGATGATCTCGAAGTGCTTGTCGTTGATCTTCACGCCCTGCAGACGGTAAACCGCCTGGATTTCGTTGACGATGTATTCCTGGGCCTTGACCGGACCGAGGATGTCGAGGATGTCGGTCGGGGAGATACCGCCGTCGGAAAGCCGGGTACCGGCCCTGACGTAGTCGTTCTCCTGGACCAGGATCTGCTTGGTGAGCGGAACGAGGTAGGATTTCGTGACGCCCGAGCGATTCTTGATGGTGATCTCGCGGTTGCCCCGTTTGGGCTTCGGATTCATCGAGATCTCGCCGTTGATTTCGGCCAGGATGGCCTTGTCGGACGGGGTACGGGCCTCGAAGAGTTCGGTAACGCGCGGAAGACCGCCGGTGATATCGCTCGATTTGCCGATCGCACGCGGGATCTTGATGACAACGTCACCAGCCTTGACTGCCTGGCCGTCGCTCTGCATAATGTGAGCGCCGACAGGGAGGTTGTGCTGCTTGAGGGTGTTGCCTTCCGCATCGGTGATGAGGATGGACGGGGTCTTGGTCTTGTCGCGGGATTCGATGATGACCTTGTCCTTGTTGAGGGACAGTTCATCAGCGCTTTCCTCACGGTAAGTGACACCGTCGATCATGTTCTCGAAGCGGAGGATACCGTCGGTTTCGACGATGGTCGTCGCGTTGTACGGATCCCATTCGCAGATCAGATCGCCCTTGCGGACTTTGTCGCCATCCTTGAAGTACAGCGTGGAGCCGTAGGGAACATCGTAGTGCGAGAAGGTGATTCCGGTGTTCTCGTCAACGATGCTGACTTCGGTGGTGCGGCTTACGACCACATCCACGGAAGTGCCTTTTTCCGTCACCTTCTTGATGGTGCGGAGTTCGTCGAAGGTCACCTTGCCGTCGAACTTGCTCTCGATGGAAGAATCGGCTGCAGCCGAAGAAACGGTACCACCGACGTGGAAGGTACGGAGCGTCAGCTGCGTACCGGGCTCGCCGATGGACTGAGCCGCGATAACACCGACCACCTCGCCTTTCTCGACCATCCGGCTGGTAGCCAGATTACGTCCGTAGCACTTCGCGCAAACGCCGTGACGGCTTTCGCACGTGAGTACGCTGCGGATTTCGACGGACTCGATCGGGAGGGTGTCGATGAGGGCCGCGACGTCTTCCTTGATCTCCTCGCCGGCGGAGATGATGAGCTCACCGGTGTTGGGGTTGAAGATGTCGTGGACGGAGGTGCGGCCAAGGATGCGCTCGCCGAGGGATTCGACGACCTCGTCCTTGTTCTTGATGGCCGTAGCAACGAGGCCGCGGAGGGTACCGCAGTCCTCTTCGGTGATGATCACGTCGTGGGAGACATCCACCAGACGGCGGGTCAGGTAACCGGCATCAGCGGTCTTGAGGGCCGTATCAGCCAGACCCTTACGGGCACCGTGCGTGGAGATGAAGTACTCGAGCACGGACATTCCCTCCTTGAGGTTGGAGATGACCGGGTTCTCGATGATCTCGCTGCCGGCGGCACCGGACTTCTGCGGCTTTGCCATCAGGCCTCGAATACCGCACAACTGCTTGATCTGCTGGGTGTTGCCACGGGCTCCGGAGTCAAGCATCATATAGACGGGGTTGAAGCCCTGCTGGTCGGCCGAGATCTGCTCCTCGACGAGCTTGGAAAGCTTGTTGTCGATGGCAGTCCAGAGGTCGATGACCTTGTTGTAGCGCTCGTTGTTGGTGATGAAGCCCATCTGGAAGTTGGCCTTGATGTCTTCCACCTGCTTGTAACCCTCTTCAATGAGCTTGGCTTTCTCATCCGGGATGAGGACGTCGCCCAGGTTGAAGGAGATACCGGCGCGGAAGGCCTGGTCGTAACCGAGGTTCTTGATGTCGTCCAGGAACTGGGCGGTACGGGTCACACCGGTCGACTTGATGACGTCGGTGATGATCCGGCGCAGCGACTTCTTGCCGAGTACCTCGTTGACAAACGGGACCTCCTGCGGGACGTACTGGTTGACGATGATTCGACCGGCGGTCGTCTCAACCATCTTCGTGCCCTTGGAAGGATCCATCTTGTCGGCGGGGATGCGGACGCTGATCTTGGCGTGCATCTCAATGACCTTCTCATTGTAGGCGATGATCACCTCTTCGGGACCGTAGAAGCGCATACCCTCACCCTTGGCACCCGGACGGATCTTGGTGATGTAGTACAGACCCAGCACCATATCCTGCGAAGGAACGGTGATAGGGGAGCCGTTGGCGGGGTTGAGGATGTTGTGGCTTCCGAGCATCAGAAGATGAGCCTCCATAATGGCGGCATTTCCCAGCGGGAGGTGCACGGCCATCTGGTCACCGTCGAAGTCAGCGTTGAAAGCCGTACAGGCGAGCGGGTGCAGCTGGATGGCCTTGCCTTCGATCATCCGCGGCTGGAAGGCCTGGATACCGAGGCGGTGGAGGGTCGGTGCACGGTTGAGGAGCACGGGGTGACCCTTCATCACGTTCTCGAGAATGTCCCAGATCACCGGATCACGGCGGTCGACGATTTTCTTTGCACTCTTGACCGTCTTGACGATGCCGCGCTCAATGAGCTTGCGGATCACGAACGGCTTGTAAAGTTCGGCTGCCATAAATTTCGGCAGGCCGCACTCGTGCATGTCGAGTTCGGGACCGACGACGATGACGCTTCGTGCGGAGTAGTCGACACGCTTTCCGAGGAGGTTCTGGCGGAACCGGCCCTGCTTGCCCTTCAGGTTGTCCGAGAGGGACTTGAGGGTGCGGTTCGACTCGGTCTTGACGGCATTCGACTTGCGTGAATT
>JAFZAI010000105.1 GCA_017557325.1 Bacteroidales bacterium | reverse complement strand
GGATATCAGCAACGTACTTCCATGCTGGTACGTGAAAGCCTCAACGTACGCCACGCTTTCCAGCCCCCACATTCCCGTAGAGATGTGGCTCGGACCATGTTATGAATTCATTTTGAATCACCAGAAGAAAACGGTTGATTACGTAAGAAGGACGAAATAGCCCTTCTTTATCTGGAGCAGAAAAAGCCATTGGCGCTTTTAGACTTTCCATTGCAAACAGATATTCCTTTTTCTATTCTTGTTTATGCAAGGGAAGTGACATTTTCACGCGATTTGTCAATCTGAATACAAACAAGTTAGAGAGAAAAAAATACCATTTTTGGGCAATACGGGACCATAATCATCCGTTATAGTTTTTGCCTTTTTTCCAATCAAGCCCAATCAGCCAATCAAACGGAGAAAAACATGACGTCCCTCAACACTGCCTTTCCTTTATGGAACGAGTTCAGAAAGATCCCCTTACAATTCGCCTTCAACCCTTTGGAAGAGGCCTCCGCCGCCTACATCGCTGAAAACTTCACTCTGCCGTCCAGCATCTTCAATTTGCTTGATGACGAATCCAAGGCGAACTACACCAAGGGATGCAAGCAAATCGTGACCAACATCAGGACATACGACGACAATTTCATCGACGCCGGCGTTATCCTCGACGCCCAGATGACCACCGCGCAGGAGTTGCAGGAACTCTGCATCCGCTTCTTCCTCAACCTCCTCGTCTGCTGGATCATCGTCCACTTCTTCTACTATCGGAAGAGCCGCCGGAGAGATTACTATTTCACCTTTATGGTCTTCTCTTCCGCGATGCTGATGTTCCTGTATATGATGGGCAACGTCGAGGTCGGCGTCGGGCTGACCCTCGGCCTGTTCGCCATCTTCGGCGTCATCCGCTACCGCACTGAGACAGTTCCCATCCGGGAGATGACCTACCTGTTCGTCATCATCGCCCTGGCCGCGATGAACGGCCTGGCACCCGTGTTCAACATCCAGGGGGCAATGGGCCCGCATCCGGCCTACGCGTTGGCGTACGGCAACGTAGGTGTGATGGCGCTTGCCAATGCCTTGGTCATTCTCCTCATCTGGATTCTTGAGAGCGAGCGGCTGGTCAAGCATACCTCCACCAAGCTGGTGCTCTATGACCGGATCGACCTGATCGTCCCGGAGCGGCGCGCTGAACTCATCGAGGATCTGGAGAAGCGTGTCGGCGTCAAGGTCGACAGCCTCGAGATCGGCCACGTCGACTTCCTCCGCGACGCTGCCTACATCAAGATTTACTACACGCTCGGGAAAGGGGAGAGCAACAGCATCGATACCCTGACCCGCGCCAAAGATTTTGTTCAGTGAAAAGGGCCCTCCTTCTTCTGACAATCCTCCTGACGGCCTCCACGGCTGCCCGGGCGGGGAATGACGTCTCCGATTTCCGCGGCCGCATCTCCGTCGGTGCCGAGGCGAAGCTGGTCAAGGGGCTGAGCCTTTCCCTGGAGGAAGAATTCCGCTTCAGCAACAAGTGGACGACCTTCGACCGCATCCATTCCACCCTGGGGCTGGAATACAAGGTCTGCCCGTACTTCCAGGTGGGCGCAGGCTTCACGATGATCAACAATTACAAGCCCGTCACCCGGAATTGGGTCCACAAGGAGCGGGTCTACCTCGACCTGACCGGTCGCTACAAGGTGGGCATCGCGACCTTTACCCTCCGGGAACGCCTGCAGATGACCCATCGGAACGGCACCTTCAACCGCACCGAGACCACCCCGAACCTGCTCGCGCTCAAATCCCGCTTCAAGGTCAAGTTAGACTTCGGCGCCCTGGAACCCTACGTCGCCTTCGAGGCCCGCAATATCTTCAACGGTCCGACCGGCGTCGTGGGTGAGTACGACGAGGATGAGGAGATGTTTGTCTACACGCATACCGGCTATACCGACAAGTACTTCGACCGTTTCCGCGCCAACGCCGGCCTCGTCTGGAAAATTACGAAGCACCATGCCCTCGACCTGTATTTCCTCGGTGATTACGTCCAGTACGTGACGGTCGATACCGACCAGTCGCATCAGTACCTCAAATCCCGTCAGGTCGACCGCGGTTTCATCTCCACCATCGGCCTGGGATATACGTTCAAGTTCTAGAATTTGATGTCGACGCCGAAATTGAAGGCGACCTTGAATCCGTGCGTCAGCCGGAAGAAGCAGTCGACGCGGAACATCCTGAGAATATTCGTGATACCAGCCCCTACCTCGACGTAGGGGTATTTTAATTCGTGTAGCCCGGGCGGGAACATCATCACCATCCCGTCCCGGTTCTGCTTGGAGAGATATCCGTAGGTCGTCCTTAAGGTGAAAACCTCCTGCAGCTGCAGTTTCTTGATACCGGGAATTTTTCCGAGGAAGAATCCGCCGAAGTTGTGCTCCCAGAATAGGGTGACCCAGCTGTCGGAGACGAACTCGTAGGGATTCATACAGGAGAAAGAATTGCCGTCATAGAACCAGTTGCCGTTGCCCTCGTGGAGTTTGAGCATCAGGTAGGGGAGTTTCCCCTGAATGTGTCCGCCGTTGAGGCGGATCTTAGAGGTGCCGACCGGGGGAAGCCGGAGTTTCCAGTCCATCGTAACCTCGGTGGTGAGGTAGGAGTAGTCGCGGGGGGTGATGCCTTTGAGCGCGCCTATCACGTCGATGGTGACGACGGGGTATTTGCTGTAGAAGTTGGTCTTGTCGAAGATGCCCCGGGTGAAGGATTCGCCCCAGGACAGGCGTGCCTGAAGATGGAGCCGGTTGGCGGAAATGCTTTTGAGCGACCGCCCGTCCGGGAGAATCAGCGGGACGTGCTTGTTGGCGTAGTAGGTGAAGTGCTCGAGGCTGAAATTGCCGGTGACCCCTTCGGTGAATTCGTGGGTATAATAGACCTCTGCGCGGAGGACCGGACTATATTTGCGGCGTCCGGCGATGGCGAACAGCGAATTGAACAGGTTGCTGCCGTTCTCGGCGATAAGGCCGTTTCCCTTGCCGAGCTGCGCCATATCGTAGCCGCCCTCGAAGGTGAGTTTGCGGAACGGCTGGCTGCCGAACATCACCTCCAGCGTGCCGCCGCCTTTCCACTGCTTGTCCCGGAATCCGTAGGCCGTGTAGCCGGTGAGGCGGACCTTCCGGCTGGTCTCCTTGGTGGTGCGGAAGCCCAGTCTCAGCCGCGGCCCCTCGACGTCATTGAAGCTGAACAGGTTGTAATAGGTTCCGAAGCCGATGTACTTGGCGTCCAGGTAGCCTGTGGCGAACATATTGATGAGCTTGTACATCGCCTTGTAGGTCGGGGCGTTCTGCACCGAATCGACCATCTGGTAGATGCCCCTTTCCCGTTCGGACAGGGAATAGGGACGGGCGGCGTCCCAGTAGGCGTCGCCGTGGAATCCGGCATCCTCCTGGACGGTGACCTTGAATTTCTTGCTGCGGTTGCCCGCGAGGGTGTCGATCTGGTCCAGAGCGCCCTCCCCGATGATGGGGTCGGAATAGGCGATTTCCCGCCGGCCGATCATCGCGAGCATCTTGGAGGAGTCCCGGAGCGTGACGCTGAAGTCGGCATAGATCTTTTCGTTGCCGTGGAACCAGGTCGAGTCATTCAGACGCTGGTTTTCGACATCGACCACGACGTCGCGGAGCCAGTTGACCTTGCCGTCTTTCTGCATCTTGGCGTGAATCTCCCGGAGTGCCCAGTCCCCGGCGTCGATGAGCATCTCGCCGTCAAAGGCGGGGGAGGAGATGGCTTTCTTGGGATGGAAGCGGATCTTGTAGGTCTTGCGGGCGTCCACCTGGAGGCTGTCGATGAGGAAATAGTTGTAGAACAGCATCCCGGAATTGGCAATCGGCGAGGGGAATTCCACGTCGAATGCGTTGATGAAGTTCTCGTAGAAATTGACCTTGAGGGGCATTGAGCCCGTGTACTGCTTGAGGGTGTTGGTCGGATTGAGGCCGGAGATGTGGCTGGCCTCGATGATCTCACCGGTCTTTTCGGGGTCGGTGGTGTGATAGCGGCGGGCGGTGCTCTCGGCGATCAGTCCCGGGAGGTAGGGTTTCCCTGAGACGACGGAGGTGTCGGTGTAGTCGTACACGAAGTGGAAGGCCTTGGGCAGCAAGGCCTTGAACAGGCGGTCCTGCGGATTGACGAGGTCGAGTTCGATTTTCGTGTAGGTCTTGCAGGAATAGGTGGATTTCTTGTCGGGATTGTTGCGGTCGCGGGCCTCGTCGATGGCCTTCAGGATCCGCTTCATATAGCGGTTGTCGGGCTTGACGACGGCGGCCTTGAGTTCGTTCTCGATGAGCTTGAGCTTGAAGTTGATCTCCGAGAAACTGCCGGGGACGATGACAAAGGACTGGGTTTCATAACCCAGGAGGGATGCGGAGAGGATGTTGGAGGACACGTCCCGGGTCTCGAAGGCGAAGTAGCCGTCGAGGTCGCACGAGACGCCGACAGTCGTGCCCTCAAGGTATACCGCGGCGAAGGGAATTCCTTCCCCCGTATCCTTGTCCGTGACCCGCCCCTTCACTTTCGTGACCTGGGCAAGAGCGACGGTCGCCGACACCATCAGCAGCAATATGACCCCTATCCATTTCCGCATAATCCTACAAATTTAATCATTTTTTTTGTATGCCTTTCATTTCGGGCGAAGCGTAGCGAAGTCGGGAAATCTTTTGTATATTTGCAGTACTATGCCTGAACAAAAGAAAGTCAAGCGTCGCCTGAAGAAGAAGTACCGCAGAATTCTGCAGGGAATGGGACTTGTGATCCTGCTTTTTATCGTGGGAATAATCGTGGAGAAGACCTGCCTGAACCGCCCTCGGAAGGTATCCGGAGAAGGGGAGGAGGAGCAGATCGAGGTTGTCGTTGGACACAACAGGATCATCGGCGTCCCTTCCTGCCGGAAGGAATTCGACGATTCCAACAATGTGCAACTCATCGCGGCGGAGCGTTACGGCATAAAGCCCGTGCAGAACCGTGCGGAGGCCGATTCCCTCAAGGATGTGCTGATTCTGCTGGAAGACTGCGGCTTGTACGTGATCGATTCTCTGACCCATTCGATCCCGTACCTGACTTTCGGTGCCAAGGGTGTACTCGACAAGATCGCCACGAATTTCCGAGACTCGCTCTACGCCAAGGGCTGCGTCCCTTGTCGGCTCGTGGTGACCTCCGTGCTGCGCACCAAGGATGACGTAGCACTACTGCGCAGGCGCAATGTCAATGCTACTGAGAATTCAACCCACTGCTACGGCACCACGTTCGACATCGCCTACGGACACTACGAGCCATCCCCGGCCCCCAAGCCGGCCGGACTCCGCGCCCTGGAGCCCTGGGAGATGAAAAAGGTGCTTTCGGAAGTGCTCCGTGACCTCCGTAACGAGGGCTGTTGCTACGTAAAATACGAATTTAAGCAACCCTGTTTCCACATTACTGCCCGGCGATAGTCCCTGTCATTTCGAACAAAGTTGAGAAAACTAAAAAATGTATACTGCTATGAAAAAAACAATTCTTCTGCTGCTGACCGTATTGGCCTTTAGTGTTTCTTCCCGGGCGCAGGAATCTTCCTCACAGGATATCCGCTGGAAGCGCCCCATTTTCCTGGGGGTGAATGGCGTCGCCTCGGCTCCGATTGGTATGCGTCCTGGGAAGGAATCATTGATTCTTGGAGCCGGCTTTAAAGCGGGGCTCGATTTCGCCTATCCCATCTCTGACAATTTTGCGATGGGAGTGTATCTCAATCTCGGCGGGGGGCCGGCTTTTCTTATGGACAAGGATTCCCCGCTCGAGGTCAGGCCAGGACCTTTTCTGGATATCAAAGCCGGTCTTCTGATGCTGGCCGGTAATCTCAACAGCCGCCCGTACATCATCGGAATTGCCCCGTTTACGGGTATCGGAGTCTGCGGTCAAAGAAAAGGGAATCCTCTGCCCTATCTGCCGATAGAACTCCGGTTTGGCCGTCTCCTGAGTAACAATCTTTACATTACCGGCAACCTGAATGTAGGCGTGTCGGGTGTTGTCTTTATGGTCGAGCCCGGTATCTGTCTCGGCTACAACTTCGGGCACAAACTCAAAAGAGTCATGTAATTTTACAGCACCTGCTGCTTCCGTTTCCAGTTGAGGACCGGGAGGAGGAAGGAGATGATGGCGGCGCCGAGCCAGAACCAGCTGACGTACGTGTAGTCGTGGACCTGGGCACCGGCGGCGTTGGTGATGATATTGCCGTCGAGCAGGAAGCCCGTCACCACGTTCTGCAGACCGGCGGCGGCATAGGAGGCCATGCCGACGATGCCGAGGGCGGCGCCCGTCGCCTGACGGGGAACGAGATCCACCGCCATCAGGCCACCGAGGAAGCTGATCAGCACGCCGATCGCAATGCCGAAGAGCACCATCGCGAGGATATTGACCCATTTGGCCGGGCCTCCGAAGAGGAACAGCGCCAGAGCGATGGCCTCGAGGATACCGGAGACGAAGGCAGGATACTTGCGGTCGCCCTTGAAGACGAAGTCGGAAAGCCAGCCGGAGACCACGGTGCCAATGATGCCGAAGATCGGGTTAATGCCGATGATCGCGGCCGCTTCTCCCAGCGAATATCCCTTGGCTTCCTGCAGGAAGATCGTGCCCCATTCATTGATGGCATAGCGGCTCATATACATAAAGGCGCTCGCGAGGGCGAGGATCCAGACGCCGGGATTCTTGATAACGGCCTTCTGCATCGCCTTTGTCTGACGACGCTTCTCCTCGGCCGTGAGGGTCGCCTCCTCCTTGAGCTCGCCGGCCAGCACCTCGATGGGCGGCAGGCCCTTGCTCTCCGGGGTATCGTGGAGGAAGAAGAGAATGATCAGGACACCGAGCGCACCGGCCAGGGCGGCACCGAAGAAGCCCCACTTCCAGCCGAAGGCGGCTACCAGCATACCTACGAAGACGAACGAAAGGCCCTCGCCGATATTATGGGATGAACTGAAGAAGCCATAGAACGTGCCGCGTATCTTGAGCGGGAACCAGCGGCTGAGGCCGATGATGGCCGGCGGTGCGCCCATGGACTGCGCCCATCCGTTGATGGCCCAGCAGATCGCGAAGCTCACAAACAGGATGGATGTGAAGAATCCGCCTTTGAGCGCGCTGACGCCGAGGATACCCATGATGAAGTTCATGGCGACGGACACGATGAGGCCGCTGGCCATGAAGCGCTTGATGTTGGAGCCGTCGCAAAGGAAGCCGTTGACGAATTTGCCGCAGGCGTAAGCCCAGTAAAGGCACGCTCCGATGATACCGAGCTGGGTGGCGTTCAGCAGACCCGCATCGATCAGCGGCTGCTTCATCACGCCCATCGAGAGGCGGCAGACGTAATAGAGCGCGTAGCCGAACGTACCGGCGAGGAACGTCTGGAACCGCAGGCTCTTATACTTCTTTTGGACCTTTTCGGCCGGAACCATCACCGCGGACGGCCCGCTGACCTTGAAGAAATTGAAAAATCCCATATTGTTGTTAGCTTGAAAGATCAAATCAAGCAAATTTAAGCATAATTGCTTGGACTTGCAAGCGACGCGCAAAAAAAGGCGGCACGAATGCCGCCCCACAGTGAG
>JAFZAI010000011.1 GCA_017557325.1 Bacteroidales bacterium | reverse complement strand
AGGCAACGACCGCTATCAGGCCATCCGCCACGCGGTTGACCAGCGCGTCATCGAAGGCTACCGGCTCTGGAAGACCAACTACATCGCCTACGACCTCGCCCACCATACCTTCAAATATACCGAGAAATACACGCCGGAAGAGGCTGAGAAGTTCATCGTCTACGTGGAGAAGCAGCTCGACCAGGTGGAGCCGACCCTGAATCGGCAGGACCTCCGGGATATCTTCCTCGGCATCTACGCCAATCCCGTCCTCTCCCGCGAAAAATTGGGCGTGGAATGAGAAAATCCCTTCTGGCCGTCATCCTGCTGTCCGCCGTCCTGACGGTCCGGGCCCAGACGCCCATCGCAGGATCCGACCTGGGAATCCCCTCCAAGGTCGCACCGGCCTATTTCGGGCCGAACGCCTTTCCGGTGCCGCTCATTCCGGAGGGCCGGACATCGCTGGCCCTTTCCGCCGAGCTTTCCGCTGACCTGTTCTCGGGGCTGGGGAAGCCCTGGGGGGAAGATCTGACCGTGGGTCCGTCCTTCCGGCTTTCCCTTCCGCTGTTCACCGACAGGGCCACCCTCAATGTCTGGATGCCCATCGTGGAATGGTGGCAGTACGGGCCGGAAACGGCGGCATACCGGCGCCTGCAGGGCGATTTCCTGCTGGGCGGCAAGGGACACGATTCGGGAGACGTATATATCAGCACGGACATCCACGTACTTCGCGCCAAGGGATGGCGGCCCGACATCCTCATCCGGGCCTGTCTCAAGACCGCCTCGGGGAATAGTTTCAACGAGGCACGCTACTACGACGCCGCCGGCTACTTCTTCGATGCGACCATTGCGAATTCCTTGTACTTCAAAGGATTCGTCAGCGAACTCCGGGGCGCCGTCAGCGGCGGATTCCTCTGCTGGCAGACCGACAACGGCCGGCAGAATGATGCCATACAGGCCGGTCTGATGGGGATGATCGACACCCGGGTCTTCCGGTTCGAGGCCCAGTGCGCCGGGTATTTCGGCTGGGAGAAGGACGGCGATATGCCGGTCACGGTCCGCGCCCGGCTCGACTTCCACGCCCGGGATTTCCAGCCCTTCGTATCCGCCGTGTACGGCATCCACGATTACCCGTTCTGGGGCATTTCTGCGGGACTCCGTTACCGGTTCGACATTGCGGAGTTCAAGAGAAAAAAAGCAGAGAAAAGCCGGAACGACTAACGCCAGAGGACGGAACTGTCGCCGTAGCTGAGGAAGCGGAAATCGTGCGAGAGGGCATAATCGTAGATGGTGCGCCAGTCGCCGCCGACAAAGGCCGAAACCAGCAGAATGAGCGTACTCTCGGGCTGATGAAAATTCGTGACGAGAATATCCACGAGCCGGAAGCGGAAGCCCGGCACGATGATGATGCGCGTGCCGAGAGTGAGGTGATCCAGGCCCTTCCGTCTCAGATAGCCGACGATGGCACCAAGCGCCTCCTCCGTCGAAAAAGTGTAATCGCGCGTGTAAGGCGCCCACTGCTCTACGTCCTGCGGCTCCCCTGTTTCCAGAATACTGACGCCGGCGTAATACAGGGACTCAAGGGTCCGGACGGAGGTCGTGCCGACGGCTATAGTTTTACCTTTTCTTGAAATAAGCCTCTCCAAAAGACTGATAGTCACCTCGAAAGGCTCACGATGCATCGGATGTTCAGAGACCTTGGACCCTTTAACGGGCAGGAAGGTTCCGGCCCCAACGTGAAGGCAAACCTTTTCGAGGTCGATTCCTTTGGCTTTGAGTTCCTCCATCACGTGCGGCGTGAAGTGCAAGCCGGCTGTAGGAGCCGCCACAGAGCCCCTGATACGAGCGTAGGTGGTCTGGTAACGTTCGCTGTCAATCGCCTCCGATTCGCGGTTGAGGTACGGGGGAATGGGGATGGTACCGCAGATTTCGAGGACGCGGGAGAATGGAAGCCCTCCCTGCCAGGAGAAGCGGACCGTGCCGGTACGATCCTCCCGGGAAATAAGCTCTGCCTTCAAATCCAGCGCAGCAGCCTCTCCGTGGCCCTCTTCGGGCAAATACAAGGATAGGATATCGCCCTTCCAACGCTTTGCATTGCCGATGACACACTTCCAAGTGCAGCTGGCCTCGGCAGCAAAAGATAGGTTGTATTCGACGGGATCGACCGGCTCCAGGCAGAAAATTTCGATGTGCGCCCCCGTTTCACGGGTGAAATGAAGGCGAGCAGGGACCACTTTTGTCTCGTTGAATACCATCAGGCTGCCGTCGGGCAGCAGGGTGGGTAACTCCCGGAAGATCCACTGATCGACTTTTCCGTCCTTGTAGCGGAGAAGTTTGGATGCATCCCGCTCGGCGAGGGGATATTTCGCAATCCACTCGTCCGTCAGGGGATAAGCGTAATCTTCAATCCGGATGTCAGGGATCCCTTGCATAAAAATCGCATCTCAATCTGGACTGCGAATTTAATGATAATTTTGTTAACAAACGTAACATCACAGACAAACGCGACCGATATAATCTTGTAAACAATGAAAATTTGTTAACAAATGTACAAAAGCAGTTGTTATATCCTAAATAAACAAAAATTATAATTAATTTTTATATTAGCTAATTCGCAATATATAAGTAAGTTACACAAATTATTAAAAGTAAGACAAAAATAAAGTAACATAAATAAATATAGATACCCGGCAAACAGCGGGAATTGCACATATAAGAACAATTACTAATGCGCTGATTCCCAATAGAATTATAAACTTTTATCTAAACTTAATTTTAGCATAGTAAACCGTACTGATATCCCTAGAAGGACCCTCCCCTCCCACATTTGGTAATTTGCCGGATTCAATTTTATTTATTACATTTGTAATTAGCCGGTACACAAATCCGAATTTCACAGAAGCATCCGGATTCCATACAGGCCAAAATGCTGAATTTATATAAATAATTACTTTAGATATTTATTTATTATACTTTGATTATCAAATATATGCTATATGAATAAAAGACTTCTTCAATTCCTGAGTGCCGAAAATATCTCCCAATCCCAGCTCGCAGACACGTTGGGTGTTGCGAGGGCTGGCATTTCGCACATTCTCGCCGGTCGCAACAAACCCGGCTACGATTTCATCGAAAGCCTGATGCTCCACTACCCCGATCTCAACATTGAGTGGCTCATTACCGGCAAAGGACGAATGTATAACGGCCCACGAGCCGACGAATCGCCCGAAAACAGCCCCTCTATTGAACCTAATACTTTAGATAATACATCTAAATCCATTGAAAATAAAAAAGGTATCTCAAAAATTATAGTCTATTATACGGACGGGACCTTCGTAGAGCTGCAATAAATACTTCTGGTGTCTGGTAAAAAACTGCCCAAACGCCAGGAACACGGCCGGTCTGTGCAGAGAGTTTAGTTTGAAAACCGTGGCCGCCCGTGGCCGCGTGAACGGGAGGGGCCCGCAAGTCGAAGACTTGTGGGAGGGATGGAGGATCGTAGATCCGGAAGTTTCTCAAACTAAACTCTCGGAACATACCGGCTGATTCAAGTTTTTTTTGTAGTTTTGTATTATGATAAAAGCCAGTATATGTACCATCGGGGATGAGATCCTGATCGGACAGATTGTAGATACCAATTCGGCGCATATTGCCGCCGCAATGGAAGAGAACGGGATCGAGGTCCGGCGAATGCTTTCCCTTTCGGACAAACACGCCGACATCGTCGAGACACTTCGTAAAGAATTGGAACAGAGCGATGTCGTCATTACCACCGGCGGCCTCGGCCCCACCAAAGACGACATCACCAAACCCGCCCTGGCAGCCCTCTCCGGCAGCACTGGCTACAAACGGGATGAGCGGCAGCTCGAAATCGTCCACCGGATCCTCCGCAGCCGCGGCCTCGACATCCTTCCCGTCAACCTCGCCCAGGCCGACGTCCCAGATAAGGCCGAAGTCATTCCCAACGAACTGGGCACCGCGCCCATTATGGCCTTCTCCTTCGAGGGTGGCAAGCGCCTGTATGCGACGCCAGGCGTGCCCCACGAGGCCCTTGGCGCCATTCCCCTCATTCTGGAGGATATCCGTCGCCACTTCCCTACCAGCGGCCATATCCTGCACCGCAGCCTGATGGTCTACGGCATCGCCGAATCCGCCCTGTCCGAAAAGATCGCCCCGTGGGAGGAGGCCCTGGCGGCAGATCATATTCACCTGGCCTACCTGCCCAACACGCTCACCGGCATCCGGCTGCGCCTTTCCACCACGACCGGCACAGAGCATGAGCAGAAAGCCCTCATCGAGCGGCATCTCTCCGAACTCAAGCCCCTCCTCGGCGACCTGATCTATTCCTGGCAGGACGACTGCCTGGAGGCGACCGTCGGGCGACTCCTTAAGGCCGCGGGAAAGACCGTCAGCGCCGCAGAATCCTGCACCGGCGGCGAGATTGCCCACCTCCTGACCACGATTCCCGGCTCCTCTGCTTATTTCCTCGGATCCGTCACCTCATACGCAATCAGCGTCAAGGAAAAGGTCCTGGGCGTCAAGGCAGAAACGATTGCCAAGCACGGCGTCGTCAGCGCCGAGGTGGCTGCAGAGATGGCTGAAGGAGTCCGGAAACTCACCGGCAGCGATTTTGCCGTCTCCACCACGGGCCTGGCCGGCCCCGGCGGTGATGACTCCAATCCGGAAGGTACGGTGTGGATCGGCGTCGCTTCTTCAAGAGGCATCGTCACCGTCAGGAAACAGTTCCGAAACGACCGCAAGCGCAACATCGAGCGCTTTGCCGCCACGGCCCTGAACGAACTCAGGAAAGAGATTGAGCGGTCGCTTTGACCGCCTCGAATACCCGGATAAAATTGCCGCCGGCCACCTTGGCGATATCCGCCTCGCTGTAGCCCCTGCGGCGCATTTCCACAAAGACTTTCGGCAGCATAGAGATGTCCTCCAGTCCTTCCGGCGGCACTTCGATGCCGTCGAAATCGGTCCCGATCCCGACGTGGTCGATTCCTCCCACCGAGACGGCGTGGTCGATATGATCCACCACCTCCTTCACGCCCGGACGCCAGATCCGCTTCAGCGCATCCTGCGCCTCGTGCCAGCGACGGGTCAGCTCCGGATCGGAAGGATTCGCCCGGAAGGCCTTGTCGGCCGCCTCCGCCGCATCGCCGATGCCGTCCCGCTCCAGCTCCTCCGCAAAACGGTCGGAAAGGAACAGCGGATAGAAATTAATCTGGATGACGCCGCCTTTCTCCGCGAGGGCGCGAATCATATCATCGGTCAGGTTGCGGCGGTGGGAGGCCAGCGCCCGGCAGCAGCTGTGCGTCGACACGATCGGCGCCTTGCTGGCCTCGATGCAATCCCAGAAGGTCTTGTCGGAGCAATGGGCGATGTCGACGATCATCCCGAGGCGGTTCATCTCGGCCACCACTTCCCGCCCGAAAGGGCTGAGACCGTTCCAGCGTCTGGCGACGGCCGCGGAGTCGCAGATGTCGTTGTCGCCGTTGTGGGTCAGGGTCAGATAGCGGATGCCCAGGTCATAATACAGGCGAAGGAGCGCGAGGTCGGTCCCGACCGGGGAGCCATTCTCCATTCCGAGGAAAATGGATACCTTCCCGGCAGCCTTGTTGGCCGGGATTTCAGCGGGATCCGTGGCCAGGGCCGCAATGGCGGAATTCCGTGCAACCACGTCGCGGGTCGCAGCCAGCATCCTCAGCGCCAGGGTCGTCGACTCAGGCACGGACAGGGCATTGGACGTGAACAGGGCAAAAAACGCAGCGTCCACGCCGCCCCGCCTGAGTTTCGGGAAATCGACGTGGCCGTACGCATTATCCCTCTCCATCACCCGACACCGCAGGAGCTGGGAGGGTGTATCGCAATGGGAATCCAGGACAATCATTTGGTTCCGGTGGGGGCAAGGGTGGATTTGACGATCTTGACGACAGCCATCTCCGGGTCACCCTCATAGAAGACCTCGGCGCCACCGGTCAGCTCGAGGACCAGTTTCTTCTTGGCTCCGACGTGAGCCGTGGAAGAATTCAGCGTCAGCGTCACGGCATCCACTTCCAACTTGCGGACATCGGTGACGGCGTTGTTCTTCCCGAGGATCTCCAACTCCGTGGCAGAGCCCTCCAGGGAGACCTTCGAGCTGTTGCCGGACTCGATGCGGGCCTTGCCGGTTTTGGACTTGACGCTCACCTGGGAGGTACCGTCGCTCTTGACGGCCACTTCCTCCGACTCCCCTTCCACCGCAATGGTGGAAGACCCGGCGGACACGGTCGAAACGGAGCCGAATTTACCGGTGATGCGGGCGTTGGAACCGCCTTCCGTCCAGATGGCCAGGCTGCCCGGCACATCGAGATTCATCGTGACGGAGGCCTTGTTCTTGAGGTTGATGCCGACATTCTCGGCCCGGGCGCGGAGCGCGGCGACCTTCGCCTTGTCGGCAAGCGACACATCCAGCTTGTCGCCCGTCATCTCGGCGTCCACATTCAGCACCGAAGTGCCATAGAGGACCATTTCGCTCAGGCGCGGGGCGTAGACCGTCATCTGAAGGGTCGGGTCGGGATTCTTCCGTCCCTTGAAGATCTTCTTTACTTCCTTGGGGACATCTTTCTCAGCGTAAGAAACATAGATGACATTCTCGCGCTGGGTAAAGACGACGTAATCGGCGAGGACGGCCTCCACCACGAATTTCACCGTGTACTTGTCGGAAGGGACGAAATTCACCTCGAAAGGGCCGGTCACGTTGATGGCGTCGAAGGAGGAGAATTCACCGTTACGCTCCAGCGTCTGGGCCTGTGAAGAAACGGCCCCAAGGGCCAGAAGGGCGGCGGAAAGGGCCGCGAGGGTCAGTGTTTTTTTCATTTTTGACGGATTATTGCAGTTCCAGCCATTCGTTCTCGTAGGCGTCGAGATCGCGTTTGGCATTGAGATAATTACTTGTCAGTTCCATAATGTCGTCGTTCTCGCCCGGGGCGGAAAGCACGGCCTCCAATTCCTTCAACTTGCGTTCCAAATCGGCCATCTGGCGCTCCAAAAATGCAAGACGGTTCTTCTTTTTTTTGTCCACGGGGGCCGGGCGGGGTTTCGGCGGGGAGGGTTTGGCAGGTTTCGGAGCCGGGGAGGCGAATCGGCGATCCAGCTCCTGCAGATTCTCGAGCTTGCGCCGCTCGAGGAATTCGGCCACGCCGCCCAGGTGCTCGTACACCCTTCCGTCCCGGAATTCGTACAGTTTGTCGACCAGACCGTCAAGGAAATCGCGGTCGTGGGAAACCACCACCAGCGTGCCGTCGTAACGCTGCAGCGCCTGCTTAAGGATTTCCTTCGAGCGGATATCCATATGGTTCGTCGGCTCGTCAAGCGCCAGGAGATTGTACGGCTGCAGCATCAGGCCGGCCATCGCAAGCCGCGCCCGTTCCCCGCCGCTCAGCACGCTCACCCGCTTGTCGATATCCTCTCCGCGGAACAGAAACGCCGCCAGGATATCCCTGAGCCGGGCACGAACGTCGCCGACGGCAATCCGCTCGAGTGTCCCGTACACGGTCTCGCGGGCATCCAGGGTGTCCTCCTGATTCTGGGCATAATAGCCGACCTGCACGTTGTGCCCAAGCCGGGACTCCCCCGCAAAAGGTTCCAGCGAGCCGGTAATGACACGCATCATCGTCGTTTTCCCTTCACCGTTGCGTCCGACCAGCGCCACCTTCTCTCCCCGCTTGATCTCGATGTCCGCGTCGCGGAACACCACCTTCTGGGGATAGCCCACTTCCAGTCCTATACCTTTATATACTACGTCGCCCGCGCGCGGAGCCGGCGGGAACTTCACCACGAGGGCCGCATTGTCGGTCTCGTCGATCTCGATCCGTTCGAGCTTCTCCAGGGCCTTGATGCGCGACTGGACCTGGTTGGACTTGGTGGGCTTGTAGCGGAACCGGTTGATGAAATCCTCGGTCTTCTCGATCATCCGCTGCTGGTTCTCGTAAGCAGCCGTCTGCTGGGCAATCCGTTCGGCACGAAGCGTTACGTATTTACTGTATGGTACCTTGTAGTCGTGAATCTTGCCCAGGAGAATCTCCACGGTGCGGGAAGTCACGTTGTCGAGGAATTTTCGGTCGTGGGAAACGAGAAGGACCGCCCCGGGGAATTTTTTCAGATATTCCTCGAACCATTCGATGGATTCGATGTCGAGGTGGTTGGTCGGCTCGTCGAGAAGCAGGAGGCGGGGACGCTGCAGGAGAATTTTCGCGAGCTCCAGGCGCATATTCCAGCCCTGACTGAAGGTCTCGGTGTGCCGGTCGAGATCTTCGTCGCGAAAGCCCAGGCCGAAAAGCACTTTGCGGCAGCGCACCTCCGGAGGCTCGCTGGTCTCCATCGCAAGGATGTCGTTGAGTTCCCCGAGCCGGACAATCAGGTCGGCGTAAGCGGCCGATTCATAATCCGTCCGGTCGGCGAGTTCCCGATTGATCCGGTCAATCTCGTCTTGCGCATCCCGAAGATGATCGAAGGCCGTCATGGCCTCGTCCAGGACGGAGATCCCCTTCCGGTGATCCATTATCTGGGGCAGGTAGCCGATCGTCAGGCCTTCCGGCTTTTCGACCCGCCCGGAGGTGGGCCGCTGCTCCCCCGTGATGACCTTCATCAGGGTGGATTTACCGGCGCCGTTCTTGCCGACGAGGCCGATTTTCTCGCCGTCGGAGATATGGAATCCCACATCGGAAAAGAGGTCTTTCCCGCTGAAGGATACCGTCAGGTTGTTGATGGAGATCACGCGTCCGCCTTTTGGAGGATATCAAGGAATGCCTGCGGACAGGGAACGGGTGCGAAAGTCTCGCTGTTGATGAATCCCAGTACGACCTGGCCTTCTGCACAAAGCTGGCCGTCCTGGTTTCGGACGGTCTGCTTGACATAGAGTTTGGCAAGCGGCATTTTTTCGATATCGGCCGTCACCGTGAGCGTATCCCCCATCCGGGCCGGGAGCCGGAAGCGGCACTCGACGCTGATGATCGGAATCATAATATGCAGCTCCTTTTCGGCCACTTCGATCGGCAGTCCGAGAGCCGCCATCATCCCGTTGCGCGCGCACTCAAAATATCGGATGTAATTGGAGTGATGCACCACGCCCATTTGGTCGGTTTCGTAGTAGCGAACGGGGAATTTTAGCTCAAAATGCACCATAACAAAAATGTTAATACAAATAACAATATTGTTT
>JAFZAI010000104.1 GCA_017557325.1 Bacteroidales bacterium | reverse complement strand
CGAGATCAGGATGCTGTAGCCGATGCCGCCGCACTCGAGAATGAGCTCCGTGGGCGTCAGTTCGATGATTTGTCCTTTGATGTAATCAATCATAACGCAAAAATATGTAAATTTGCAGACTTATCAAAGATAAATGAAACCCGAGGAAATCAGAAGCCAGTTCCCAGCGTTGGGACAGACCGTGTACGGCAAGCCGCTTGTCTATCTGGACAATGCGGCGACCGCGCAGCGTCCCTGGGCTGTGCTGGATAAAGAGCGGCAGTTGGCGTCGACGGTCAATGGCAACATCCACCGAGCGGTGCACAAACTGGCGGTGGACGCGACGGAAGAGTATGAGAAGACCCGCGATGCCGTCCGCGATTTCTTGAACGCCGGCAGCCGGGAAGAGATTGTGTTCACCTCCGGGACCACGATGTCCATCAACCTGGTCGCCTCCTGTTTTGGCGAAGCATTCATCGGGGAAGGGGATGAGGTCATCGTCTCCGTCGCCGAGCACCATTCGAACATTGTCCCGTGGCAGCTCCTTTGCCAGCGGAAAAAGGCCACCCTTAAAGTCCTTGACGTTGATGAATTCGGTGGCCTGCAGGTCGACACCCTGGAAAAATTGATTTCTCAGCGCACCAAAATCGTTGCTATCTCTCACATTTCCAATGTGTTAGGCCTTGTAAACCCGGTGTCGGAAATCATTCAGATAGCGCACGCTCACGACATTCCGGTGCTTGTGGACGGCGCGCAGGGGAGTATCCACGAAAAAGTCGACGTCAAAGCGATGGACTGCGACTTCTATGCTTTTTCCGGGCATAAGGTGTACGGAGCGACCGGCACCGGCGTGCTGTACGGAAAGAAGAAGTGGCTGGATGCGATGCCGCCGTATATGGGTGGGGGAGAGATGATCGAGACGGTCCGGTTCTCCAGAACGACCTTTGCCCCGGTCCCCGGCAAGTTCGAGGCGGGCACCCAGAATTTCAACGCTGTTCCGACGCTCCAGGAGGCGCTCCAGTTGGCCCGCCGGTTCCAGGAGGATGTGGAGGTTGCCCAGAACGAATATGCCATTACGCAATTTTTGCTGGATACTTTGACGGCGGATTCCCGGATCCACCTGGTTGGTGTTCCCCGTGGAACGCAAGTGAAGGTTCCGCTGTTCTCCTTTACGGTGGAGGGAGCGCACCACGAGGATATTGCCCTCATCCTGGACAAGATGGGCATTGCCGTCCGATCCGGCCAGATGTGCGCAGAGCCCCTGATGGACCGTTTCGGCGTCACCGGCATGCTCCGCGTTTCCTTCGCGCCGTACAATACGATGGAGGAGGCGGAGTATTTTGTGAAGTGTTTGAATAAGGCGATTGCCATGTTGGTTTGAGATGCCCGATCAGGTCGGGCATGACGGAAAGCATATGACTTTAGAAGAGAAAAAACAGGCGGTCATCGAGGAGTTCTCGATGTACGACGAATGGCTGGACAAGTACGAGTACCTGATCGAGCTCGGAAAGGCCCTGGAGGCTTATCCTGAGGAGGAAAAGACCGAGGATAAGCTCATCAAGGGCTGCCAGTCGCGCGTGTGGCTGGACTATGAGCTGAAGGACGGGAAGCTGTTTTTCCGCGCCGACAGCGACGCCATCATCACCAAAGGGATCATCTCGCTGCTGCTCAGCGTCTATTCCGGCCGTACCCCGGAGGAAATCGCCGCCGACGATTTCGGCTTTGTCGATGCCATCGGCCTTCGCGAGAACCTCTCCCCGACGCGCGCCAACGGACTGGTGTCGATGATTGAAACCATCAAATCCGCCGCGCGTGAGATGGCGGATCAAGCCCGCCATGACGATAACGGAGAGATGGCCGATCAGGTCGGCCATGACGATAGCGTCATTCCGGGCTCGACCCGGAATCCCGAGGACGGCGTCCTTACCGCCGAGGACGTGGCGGCGTTGCAGCCGCTGTATGCGGATGTGATCCTGGCGCTCAAGCAGGTGTACGATCCCGAGATTCCGGTCAATATCTACGACCTGGGGCTCATCTATGAGCTGAACATCGACAAGGAGCGGAAGGTGTCGATCCTGATGACCTTTACAGCCCCGAACTGCCCGATGGCGGACGAGGTCATGCACGAAGTGGAAGAGAGCGTGAAGCGGGTTCCCGGCGTGACGGGCTGCCACATCGAACTCACCTTTGAGCCCGTCTGGGATCGGAGCATGCTGTCCGAGGAGGCCCGCGTGGACCTGGGCCTCGATTACGAGGAAGACGATTACGGGAAGCTCAACGACTGAATGGCCTTCGTGAGCGTATATCTGGGCCTGGGTTCCAACCAGGGAAACCGCCTGCAGAACTTGACGCGGGCGCTGGAGCTGCTGGACCTCGCCCTGGGTTGCCACTATACGGCCCTCTCTCGGATCATCGAGACGAAAGCGTGGGGCTTCAAGGGAGATAAGTTCCTGAATGCCTGCGTGTTATACCGGATTTACAAGAAGGGGAGTCCGGAGGAGCAAGGGCACGAAATCCTCGCCATCTGCAAGGACATCGAGCGCAAGCTTGGCCGTGCCGATGCCCCCGAATACGACGCCGACGGCCGCCGCGTGTACCACAACCGCGCCATCGACATCGACATCCTTTTCTACGGCAAGGAACGCATCGACACGGAGGACTTGCAGGTCCCCCATCCGCTCATCGCCGAACGCGATTTCGTCAGGATCCCCCTCGCCGAAATCGCAAAACCCTCGCTGAAAGCGGCGTTTCCGGAATTATTTGCGTAAATTTGTCGGCTCAAAAGAAGTTAAAATACTACAGATATGACTCAAGACGAACTTTTCAAGGTGCTGGTTGCACACTGCAAGGAGTACGGGTTCATTTTCCCGTCCAGCGAGATTTATGACGGCCTCGCCGCCGTGTATGACTACGGCCAGATGGGCGTCCAGCTCAAGAACAACATCAAGAATTACTGGTGGGAGGCGATGACTCGGCTGCACGAGAACATCGTCGGCATCGATTCGGCCATCTTCATGCACCCCCGCATCTGGGAGGCCTCCGGCCACGTG
>JAFZAI010000103.1 GCA_017557325.1 Bacteroidales bacterium | reverse complement strand
CGGCTTTTCAGGAATACCTTGCGCGTCTGGGGCGGCAGGTTGTTGACGACGCGGATGACGGATTCTTCCAACTCTTTTTCAAGCAGTTGGTTCAGCGGATGGTCCTCACTCCGCATCTCGGCCTGCAGGCACTCGTCGATCGTGAGGGCCGACTTTTCGGCGCGTGCCGTCTTGGAACCCAGGATGTCGAGGCAGCGGTACCGTACCGCCTGGAGGAGGTAGCTGCGCAGGGACTGTTTGATGGTGAGGGCGTCCCGGATCTCCCAAAGATGCGTCATCACATCCGAGGCGGCACTCCGGGCCAGCTGCTCATCCGACAGGTATTGCAGGGCCAGGTAACACATACTCAGCCAATGCTCGGCGAAGACTTGCTTCCAAGCAGCCTCGTCCCCGGCCTTCAGCCTGTGCAGGAGTAGTTCTTCGGTATATTTCATTATTATGGTTTCAACAATCTTTTCAAATCCATACTGAAGAAGTCTTCCAACGGCAGACCCTCTGGTCCGACGATGAATGCAGCGGCGATATGGTCGGAATAACGAGTCTTGAATACTTCGAATCCGGAACTGTCTTCAGTACTGCTGCTCTTTACCTCGATGGCGACCAGGGCTTGCCCTTTCTTCAGGACATAATCACACTCTCTCTTGTGCTCATCCCGCCAGTAGAGGAGATCGAAGCCATCCAACTGCGAGCGGTTGGCCAGATAAGCGCCTACGGCCGATTCCACCTGCCTTCCCCATTCTGTCGGATTTGTCACGGCTTCTTCGAAAGTGTACCGGCCATAACGGTTCCGGAAGGCGCTGTTGTAAACCTGCATTTTTGGCACTGAGTTTTTCTCCTTGATGGGAGACGGGGCATACTTCTGCAAGGGTTTTACCGTCATCGTCTGGTCCAGGATGTTCAAGTAAGTTTTAATCGTGGGGACAGTGCCGCTGTTCATCGTCCCTTGCATCTTGGTGAGGGACAGCTCCCGGGCCGATTCCATACAGGCGAGCTCAAAAACCTGCCGAAGGAGGGCGGGATTGCGGATTTCCTCGATTTCCAAAATATCACGGGTAAGGATAGGCGTAATGATGGTATCTTCCATCAAATCCCTCCATCGGTCTTCGTCGCGGATATCCGGGGCCAGGCCGGGGAACCCACCGAAATAGATGTACTGCTGCATCGTAAAGCCAAAGGCATCCCTCATTTCGTTCCACTCCCAAAAGCCCATTTTGATGGGTTCAAAACGGCCTTCCAATGATTCATCGAGACCCTTTTGCAAAAGAATACGGGAAGAGCCCAGCAGGATGACCTTCAAGTTCCGCCTGGCTCGCGTATCGGCGTCCCACTCCGCTTTCACCTGCTCACTCCAGCCTATGATTTTCTGGATCTCATCGATGATGAGGATATGCTCCTCTTCTCCGCGCAGGTCCATTTTCATCCTGGCCTCCTGCCAATGGTTGGCTATCCAGGCAGTGTCATAACGGTTGACACCATCAGCCGCGAAATAGTCAAAAGGAACATCGGTCGTGTCCAAAAACTGGCCGACCATCGTGGACTTCCCAACCTGGCGGGGGCCCATAATGATTTGCATCCGTCGGCGGGGTTCTGCCATCCGGCTCTTCAATATCGCTAAATGGGGTCTTTCGTATCTCATATTCAAAAATGTGTTTTACAAATTTATAAAATATATTTTACAAAATCGCAAAGGACACACAAATATGCACTCATCGCAGACGGTGATAGGTTTAGGACGAAAGCGACTACTTCGCTACCGGAATCTTCACGACGACCTTTTTCACGGGTGAGGGGACGCCGTCCCTGGCCATGCCGGGCTGGTGCAGGTCGCTGGGGAAGAAAATGCACCAGCTCGTGGAGTCCACATCGAGCTTCCGGACCTTCGAAGCGGAAGCGTATAGGACGCAATCCCGGTCTTTGTCGTATTCCAGCGTGCAGTCGAGGGCGTCCGCGAGGTCGGCCACGCCAATGACCTCTTCCCCGCTCACGACGATCTGGACATCGATGAAGTCGCGGTGGGCTTCAAAGACACCTTCGGTCTTGGTCTGGTATTCCTGCACGTTGGCATAGGCCCCGCCGGGCACGATTTCGTGGCGGCCGACGGCCAGGGCGGCCAGGTCGTTGCCGGTCAGGAAGTCGTACACCGCCTGCCACTGGGCGGGGTTGGCGGCTACCTGCTCCTCGAGCAACGCGGCATTGGTATCAGGGTTGAGGGGAAGGGCCTTCCAGGCCTTTGAGCAGTCGGAAGCGCAGGACGATGCACAGACGGTCATAACAGACAATGCGATAAGGGTCAATAAGTGTTTCATACTGTAACAAAGATATTGAAAAAAATGATAATCCGCGTTGATTTTTTCCTTACCTTTGCCGGACTTAAACCTTTTTATACCACATATGTACCCCATTCTCAAGAAAGAGATGCTGACCCCGACCATCTGCCGGATGGAGGTGGAGGCGCCCCGGCTGGCCCGGGCGGCTGCTCCGGGGCAGTTCCTGATCGTCCTCCCCGACGAAAGGGGCGAGCGCATCCCGCTCACCATCAGCGACTATGATTCCGACAAGGGCACCGTCACCATCGTGACCCAGAAGATCGGAGCTTCCAGCGAAGACATCATTGCCAAAGAGGCCGGTGACACGTTCCAAGGTGTCGTCGGTCCCCTGGGCCTGCCTTCCGAATTCGTCCACCTTTCTCCGGAGGAGCTCGGCAAGCAACATTATATTTTCATCGCCGGCGGCGTGGGCACCGCGCCCGTCTATCCCCAGGCCAAATGGCTGCACGAGCACGGCGTCAAGGTCGACGTCATCATCGGCGCCAAGACCAAGGACCTGCTGATCTACAAGGAGGAAATGGCCTCCGTCTGCGACGCCCTGCACATCTGCACGGACGACGGCAGCGAAGGATTCCACGGGATGGTCACCGCCCTGCTGGAAAAGCTGGTCTCTGAAGGCCGCAAGTATACGCAGGCGGTCGCCATCGGCCCGATGATCATGATGAAATTCACCACCCTGACCTGCAAGAAGCTCGGTCTCCCCTGCACCGTCAGCCTCAACACCCTGATGGTGGACGGCACGGGCATGTGCGGCGCCTGCCGCGTCACCGTGGGCGGCAAGACCCGCTTCGCCTGCGTGGACGGGCCGGAGTTCGACGGCTACGAAGTCGATTTCGACGAAGCGATGCG
>JAFZAI010000102.1 GCA_017557325.1 Bacteroidales bacterium | reverse complement strand
GTCGATCCGATTATGTTCTATCTCAACCAGCTGGCCGAGCGCACCGGCGGTCCCCTGACCCCGTACGTTCCCGAAGATTCCGGCGAGACGGAATCTTCCTCTTCCTCCGGTGGCTTCGAGGTCGGCCGGTGGAATACCTGGTCGGGTGGCTTCACCGCCTCGATGCCGATCGTGAACGCCCAGCTCTGGCAGAGTCTGTCCATTTCGGGCGACGCCGTGGAACTGGCCGTCGAGAAGGCCCGGGAATCCCGCCTTGGTACGGTCACCCAGGTCAAGCAGGCCTATTTCGCTGCCCTGATGGCCAAGGAGGCCTTCCAGGTATACCGGTCGGTGTATGAAAATGCCTACACCAACCTCCAGAACATCGAGCGGAAATACAATGTCCAGAAATCCTCGGAACTCGACCTCGTCCGGGCCAAGACTTCTTACGCGAACGCCATCCCGAACGTGTACAACGCCGAGACCTCCATCATCCTCGCCCTCTGGCAGCTGAAGGCCGTGATGGGCATCGACCTCGACACCCCGATCGACATCGCCGGCTCGCTGGAGGACTATTCCGCCCAGATGCTTTACGACATCCACGAACTGGAGGAAGGCGATCTCGACAAGAATTCCACGCTCCGGCAGCTCGCCATCCAGGCGGAGCAGCTCGCCAAGACGGTCCGGATGCAGAAATACGCCTATATCCCGACCCTGGCGGTCAATTTCTCCTACAGCATGAACGCGATGGCCAACGACTTCAAGTTCAAGGAGTACAAGTGGACGCCGTATTCGTTCGTGGGCCTGCAACTCAACATCCCGATTTTCTCGGGCGGCAAGCGCTACCACGACATCAAGCAGGCGCAGGTGCAGGCCGACGAGCTGGATCTCCAGCGGATCAACACCGAGCGCCAGTTGAGGATTTCCATCCGGCAGCAACTTCAGTCGATGGAGACCGCGATGCGCACTCGCGTGGCTGCGGAAGACGCCCTCGGCTCGGCCCAGAAGGCGTATGACATCGCCGCTGCCTCCTACGAGGTGGGCCGCGCGACGCTTACGGACCTCGACAACGCCCAGCTGGCTCTCACGCAGTCGCGCCTGAGCGTCGTGCAGTCGGTTTACAGTTTCATCGTGGCAAAGGCCACGCTGGAGCAGACCCTCGGATACGATTTCATTGGTGACGACGGCACAGTCGACTTGACAAATCCCTACGAAAAATAAAAGACAAGATATGAACAGGACAGTTTTGAAGATGCTGATGGTGGCCGCCACGGGGTTGGTGGCTGTTTCGTGTTTCAACAAGAAACCCTCCGAACGGAGCGCAGGCTCCCAGTTGGAGGCGGTGGCGGACAACAAAGTTCATCCCGTCAAGGTCGTCGAAGCCACGATGCAGGATGTCAAGCAGCAGAGTACCTATTCCGCGACGGTTGAGGCGTATGCGGTCAACAATATCGCTCCCCAGAGCGCTTCCCGGATCCAGAAGATCCGCGCCGAGGTAGGGGATTATGTGCACAAGGGCCAGGTGGTTGCCGAGATGGACCGTCTCCAGCTCGACCAGACCCGCCTTCAGCTGTTGAATGACAGCACTGAATTCGACCGCCTGAAAAAACTGTATGAGAAGGGAGGCATTGCCAAGAGCGATCTGGATGCCGTTGAACTGGCCTATAAGGTGCGTCGCGCCACGTATGACAATCTCAAGACCAATACGATCCTCCGCAGCCCGATCACCGGATTCATCACGGCCCGCAACTACGACAAGGGCGACCTCTATGCGATGGCCCAGCCGCTGTTCGTCGTGCAGCAGGTCGTGCCGGTCAAGCTCAAGGTCGGCATTTCCGAGAGCGAATACACCCGGGTCCGCAAAGGGGACAAGGTGCAGATCGTCTCCGACGCCCTTGCCGGACGGACCTTCGAGGGTCGCGTCAACCGGCTCTATCCGACGGTGGATGCGATGACCCACACCTTCATCGCGGAAGTGATCGTCAACAACAATGACCGGGCGCTCCGCCCCGGGATGTACACCAAGGTGACCGTCACCTTCGGCACCAACCACAGCGTCGTCATTCCTGACCGGGCCGTGGTGAAGCAGGAGGGCTCCGGCCAGCGTTTCGTCTATATCCTCAATCCGGACAATACGGTCAGCTTCACGCCGGTCAAGCTCGGCCGCCATATTGGTGGGGATTACGAAATTCTCGAAGGCGTTCCTGAGGGAGCGAGCGTGGTCGTCAAGGGTACTTCCGGCCTCCGGGAAGGCTCCAAGGTCGAACTCATTGACGAATAAGGAGGCCTGAAATGAGTATTTACAGGACTTCGGTCAACCATCCGGTCACGACCTTTCTCCTTTTCCTTGCGTTCGCCATCCTGGGCGTGTATTCGCTCGTCCAGCTGCCGATCGACTTCTTCCCCGACGTGGAGTCGAACGTCATTATGGTGATGTCCTCCTATCCCGGCGCCAGTGCCGAGGATGTGGAGCAGAACCTTACCAAGACCCTGGAGAACTCCCTGAACGGCGTCGAGAACCTCAAGAACCTGACCTCCAACTCCAAGGAAAACATTTCCTTCCTCCAGTTGGAATTCAACTACGGCACCGATATCGAAGTCGCTACCAATGACGTCCGCGACAAACTGGATATGGTCAACTCGGTGCTCCCCGACGGGGCCTCCGTGCCGATCATCTTCAAGTTCAGCGTCGATATGATGCCGATTATGATCCTGTCGGCGACGGCCTCTGAGAGTGTGGACGCCCTCGACAAGATCCTCGACGATAAGGTTGCTACGCCGCTGGCGCGTGTCAACGGCGTCGGTACCGTCTCGGTGAGCGGAGCTCCGAAGCGTGAGATTCAGGTCTACTGCGATCCGGTCAAGCTGCAGGCCTACGGGCTGTCGGTTGCGGCTATCTCCCAGATGATCGCGGCCGAGAACCGCAACGTTCCGAGCGGCAACATCGACATCGGTTCGGAGACCTACACCCTCCGTGTCCAGAAAGAATTCAATGACCCGTCTGAACTCCTCGACATCGTGGTGGGCAATTCCGGCGGCCGGACCGTGTATCTCCGGGATGTCGCCCGTATTACGGACGGCCTGGAGGAGCGCTCGCAGGAGTCGTACACCAACGGCGTCCGCGGTGCGCAAATCATCATCCAGAAGCAGTCCGGCTCCAATACCGTGCAGGTGGTCCGCAACGTGAAGAAGACGATGAAGACCATTATGCCGAATCTTCCGCCCGACATCAAGTTCACGGTCGTGATGGACTCTTCCGACAACATCATCAATACGATCAATTCCCTGAAGGAGACCATTATGATCACCTTCATCGTCGTTATGCTGGTGGTGTTTGTCTTCCTCGGCAGGTGGAGGGGCACGCTCATCGTGGTTCTGTCGATCCCGATCGCCTTGCTGGCGTCCCTGATGTACCTCTTTGCCACGGGCAATTCGCTCAACATCATCTCGATGTCGGCCCTTTCGATCGCCATCGGTATGGTCGTGGATGATGCCATCGTGGTACTGGAGAATGTTTCTTCGCACCTGGAACGGGGGGAGAAGCCCAAGGAGGCGGCCGTACACGGCACGTCCGAAGTGGGTATTTCCGTTATCGCCTCGACGTTGACGATGCTCTGCGTGTTCCTGCCGCTGACGATGATTTCCGGTATGGCCGGCATTATGTTCAAGCAGCTCGGCTGGATTGTGAGCATCATTATGATCGTTTCGACGACGGCCGCCCTGACGCTGGTGCCGATGATGTGTTCCGTGCTGCTGGACAACAAGCACAAGACAGGCAAAGTATATACGGCCATCTTTGGCCCCATCAACAAGGCGTTGGACGCTATTTCCCGCGGATATGGTAAGCTGATTGGCTGGTCGATGGCGCACAAGATGGTGATTTTTGTTGTCGCCCTTGCCATCTTTGCCGGAGTGCTGGCCCTCCTGGGACCGGGCCTCAAGACGGAATATTTCCCCAAGGCAGACCAGGGCCGCGCCAATATGACGGTTGAGCTTCCGATCGGCACCTCGCAGGACGTGACCCGCGAGCTGGCGCACAATATCTACCAGAAGATCGTGGAGGATGTGCCGGAGATCCGTGCTATTAGCTACGTCTTCGGTCAGGCGGACACCGACAACGCGTTCGCCAGTATGCAGAATAACGGTACTTACCTGATTACGTACCGAATGAATTTCGGCAGTATGGAGTTGCGCAAACGCTCCACCTCAGACATCTGCGACGTTATTCGCGAAGACCTGAAACTCTTCCCGGAGATCAGCCGTTCCAACATTACCGAGGGTAGCGGCGGAATGGGTGGCGCCACGTCGGTCTCCATCGAGGTCTACGGATACGATTTCGAAGAGACGGAAATGATTGCCAAGAGCATCCGGGGCCGCCTGATGGAGAATCCCTGCTTCGCGCAGGTTATCCTGAGCCGCGACCAGTATACGCCGGAATACCAGGTTGATTTCGACCGTGAGAAACTGGCGCTCAACGGTCTGAGTTCCACAACGGCGGCATCTGCGTTCAGCGCGGCAATGGCCGGCAGCGTGACTTCCTACTACCGGGAAGACGGCGAGGAATACAACATCCGCGTCCGGTATGCTCCCGAATTCCGCACCAGCATCGAGGATATGGAGAATATCATCGTGTACACCCCGACGGGCCGTGCCATCCGGATCAAGGAGCTCGGCACCGTCGTGGAGTCGAAGGTCCCTCCGACCATCCAGCGAAAGAACCGTTCCCGCTATATCAACATCAGCGCCATCGTGGCCCAGGGATATGCCCTCAGTGATGCTGTGAAGGTGTCGCAAAGCGTACTGGACGAGACGGAGCATTCTTCCGACATCTCCTTCTACATCGGCGGCGACTATGAGAACCAGCAGGATATGTTCCACGATATGCTCCTTCTGGTCGCCCTGATCATCATTCTGGTGTATATGGTGATGGCATCCCAGTTCGAATCGTATATGGGACCGTTCGTCATTATGTTCTCGATTCCGTTCGCCCTGGTGGGTGTCGTGATGGGTCTCCGTTTCACGGGTACTGCCCTTGGCGTGATGGCGATGATCGGTCTCATCATCATCCTCGGTATCGTGGTGAAGAACGGTATCGTGCTGATCGACTATACGATCCTTTGCCAGGAGCGGGGAATGAGCGTGCGCGATGCCTCCGTGACGGCCGCCAAGAGCCGTCTCCGTCCGATTCTGATGACCACCCTGACGACCGTTCTGGGTATGCTCCCGATGGCTATCGGCACTGGCGAGGGCTCCGAAATGTGGAAGTCCCTCGGTTTGACGGTCTGCTGGGGCTTGAGCATCTCGACGCTGGTGACCCTTATCATCATTCCGACCCTGTACTGCGCATTTACTGAAAGGATGCAGCGCCGCAAGGCCCGCAAGGCAGCCCGCGCCGCCGCAAAGACGGAGAAATAGCCTATGAAAGCGATATTTGTAGCGTATAATCAAGCGTATAACGAAGAGATCGTAGAACTCCTCGAGAATCTCGGCCAGCGGGGTTACACCGTTTGGCAGGATGTCGGCGGGCGGGGGAGCGTGGACGGCGAGCCGCATCTCGGCAGTCACGCCTGGCCCACCCAGAACCATGCCGTCCTGACGGTGCTGGAAGACGGCCTCGCCCCTCAGGTGATGGATGCCCTCCGTGCCAAGGACGCCGCCTACCCTGATCTCGGCCTCCGTGCCTACGTCCTCCCGGTTGAGGAGGCTTTGTAGGAGATCCTCTCCCTCGGCACTCCGTGCCTCGGTCGGGATGACAAGGCTGTCATTGTGTGCCTCGGTCGGGATGACAAGGCTGTCATTGTGTGCCTCGGTCGGGATGACAAGGCTGTCATTCCGAGGCCGTCAGGCCGAGAGAATCTCCGAATTTTTGTAAAATTTCTGATTTTGACTATCTTTGTAAAAATTAGAATATTATGGCAAAAGTTATTACTGAACTGAATATCGGCGAGATCCTGGGGGCGACCCCCGTCGCCGTCGTGGATTTCTGGGCTACCTGGTGCGGTCCCTGCCGCATCCTCTCTCCGACCGTGGATGAACTGGCCGTTGAACTCGAGGGCAAGGTTACCGTGGCCAAATGCAACGTGGACGATTGCGAGGATATTGCCGCCCAGTACGGCATCCGCAGCATCCCGACGCTCCTGTTCTTCAAGAACGGAGCGCTGGCGGACCGTCTCGTCGGCGTCGTTCCCAAGGAGCTGATCCTTGAGAAGATCGCTGCTCTGGAGGACTAGCCTTATGAAAAAGATTCTGCTTCTCGCGGCGGCAGCGTTGCTGTTTGCCGCCAATGCGTCTGCACAGCTTGCGAGCGGCATCCATTACGGTGTCGTCGGCGGTTTTACCTCCACCAATACCAAACTCAAGGAATTCGACGCCAAAAACGTCAACCTGTATCACGTCGGTGCGACCGTTAAGTTCAATCTCGGTCTTGGATTCGCCATCCAGCCGTCGCTGACCTATCAGGTGAAGGGGACCAATCTCCAGCAGGTCGTATCCTCTACGGAGGAGGCCCGGGCGGCTGTAACGGCGCTGGACGCCAAGGTGGGCTATCTGGAGCTCCCTGTCCAGATTCAGTGGGGGCCGGACCTGATGATGATCCGCCCGTACGCTTTCGTTGAGCCGTTCATCGGCTGCGGCGTCAATTTCAATGCCATCTCCAGCTACGACATCGGCAATGTAACGGAGATCGAGACGCAAACCCTCGTTAACGATTTCAAAAAGGCGGCCCTGAAACGCTTTGAGTATGGAATGGGCTTCGGCGGCGGCCTCGAGATCTGGCGTTTCCAGGTCAGCGCCGAATGGTTTATGAATTTTGGCGGCCTGGCCGATGAGGAGGGAAATATCCAGGAAGCGAGCGTGATAGGGGAGAATGTGGTCAATACGCTCAAGTCCAAGAATTTCCGGGGATTCAAAGTGTCTCTGGCCGTCCTCTTCTAATTCGGGAACAGGGATGGATGCAGCCGCGCTCAAGGCGTATGCCAGTCAGCATTTGGAAGGGGTCTGCCGCCTGATGGAGGAGACCCTTTCCTCCGACGTGGCGCTGCTGAATGCGACCAATCAGACGGTCCTCAAAGGGGGAGGCAAGCGGATCCGTCCGCTGCTTACCCTGCTTTCGGCGGGTGCCTGCGGAAAGCGGACGCCCGATACCGACAAAGTTGCGGCCGCGGCTGAAATCCTGCACAATGCCACGCTTCTGCACGACGACGTCGTGGACGGAGCCGCCATCCGTCGGGGCAAACCGACGGTGATGGCGCTGTTGAACGCTCCCGCCTCGGTCCTGATCGGGGACCACTGGCTGGCCCGGGCAATGCGCCTGATTCTCTCTACGGCCTCGCACACCCTGGAATATACGCGGCTGTTTTCCCAGACGCTGGATGACCTCGCCCAAGGGGAAATTCTTCAGCTCCAGAAGTCCGAACGTTGCGACACGACCTTTGCGGATTATCTCCGCATCATCCACTGCAAGACGGCTTCGCTTTTCGAGGTCAGCGCCCGGACCGGTGCCCTGTCGGCCGACGCTTCCCCGGAGATGACGGACGCTCTCGGAGCCTACGCCCACCATCTCGGTCTCGCCTTCCAGATTAAAGATGACATTCTGGACTACAAAGGCGGCGACATCGGTAAGCCGGTCGGTCAGGATCTGAACGAACGGAAAGTGACGATGCCCCTTCTCGCTGCGTTGGAGATGGTGGGGGAGGAGCGTCAGCGGGAAATTCGCGAATTGTTTGCCGCCGGCGGGCACGAGGAGGAAATCCTCGCCTTTGTTTTGGATAAAGGCGGCATATCCAAGGCACAGGAAGTGCTGGAATCTTATATCGAAAAGGCCATCGGGAGCCTCGCACCCCTTCCGGAGAGCGAGCCGAAAAGTGTCCTGGTTTCCCTGGCCCGCTATTCATCCATCCGAACGCAATGAAATTCGCCGACATACAGGGTAACGCTCCGCTCGTGGATGCGCTTCGGTCGATGGTGGACCGGGGCCGGATTCCCCACGCCATTCTCTTCCACGAAGATGACGGCTGTGGCGCATTCCCCATCATCCTGGCCTTCCTGCAGTACCTCTACTGCACTGGCCGGACTCAGGATTCCTGCGGCACCTGTCCTTCCTGCAACAAGGTCGCGAAACTCATCCATCCCGACATTCACTTCGTCTATCCCGTCGCCTCCGCCAAGACCTCATCGGATTCGACCGTATCGCCCTCCCTTCCTTACCTTCCCCAATGGCGGGAATTGCTGCTGACCAATCCGACTTTTACTGAGGCAGCCTACAACGAAGCCCTGGGCATCGAGCAGAAATCGACGGTCATCACGGTGGCGGAAGCGGCTTCGGTGCTGAGCCGGCTGTCGCTCTCGGCCGTGGAAGGCGGCTACCGGACGGTGGTGATGTATCTTCCCGAAAAGATGAATGCCGCTACGGCCAACAAACTGCTCAAGATGATCGAGGAACCGCCGGAGAAGACGCTGTTCCTGCTGGTGACGCACAATCCCGAGAAGGTCCTCGTGACCATCTTCTCCCGCTGTCTGTTCCTGCGGGTGATGCCTTCCGGGAAGCGGTATGATGCCGATCCTGCCCTGCGGGAAATCTTCTTCGACCTGATGACAGCCCTTTCCGCCCACGACCTCGGTGCCGCGCTGGAGGCAGTGGATGCCATCGTTGCCCTCCCGTCCCGTGAAAAACAGAAATCCTTCCTCGCCTGTATGGCCGAAGGATGCCGGAATATCTTCCTCCTCCAGCAGGGCCTCCGGGATCTGGTGGCTTTCTCCGGGGAGGACCAGGCCTTCTATCAGGAAATGGCCTCCCGCTGCAAACGTTCCTTCGCCCGCAATGCCCTGCCGGTGCTGGATCGCAGCCTTCTCCTCCTTGAACGCAACGTCAGCCAGAAAATCCTCTTCACCGACCTGGCCTGCAAACTGATAAGAATAGTATGAATGATTTAGAGAATATACAATACGACTGCTTCCGGGGCTGCTCCGTGACCCACGGGGAGAACGGGGAGACCCGTCCTTCCTATCGCCAGGGTTGCTGCAAGCTGGAGGTATACAATACCTACAAGGGCATCTCGCAGGAGCAGTATTCCGAGTACTACGAAGTCCGTTTCAAGAATACCCGCAAAGGTGTCTACACCAACGGATCGGGGCAGAGCGTCAAGACGGGCGACCTCGTGATCGTCGAGGCAGCCAGCGGCCACGACCTCGGCATTGTCACGCTGGAAGGGCCCGCCGTGGTGCGACAGATGAAGTGCAAGCGAATCGATCCCGAGACGACCCAGATCCGCCGCATTTACCGCAAAGCCAAGCAGTTCGATATCGAAAAATGGCAGGAGGCCATTGCCCGGGAGGAAGAGACGATGATCCGCGCCCGCGAGATTGCCGCCGGCCTGGGGCTCGAGATGAAAATTGGCGACGTGGAATTCCAGGGGGACGGCACCAAGGCCATCTTCTACTATATCGCGGACGGCCGGGTGGATTTCCGCCAGCTCATCAAGGATTTCGCCGAGGAGTTCCACATCCGCATCGAGATGAAGCAGATTGGCGCGCGCCAGGAGGCCGGCCTGATCGGCGGACTCGGCGTCTGTGGCCGGGAACTCTGCTGCGCCAATTACATCACCGAATTCAAGTCCATCACCACCGCCGCGGCCCGCTGCCAGGATCTCTCGCTCAATCCGCAGAAACTGGCCGGTCAGTGCGGCAAGCTCAAATGCTGCCTGAATTATGAGGTAGCGGCCTATCAGGATGCCCAGTCGCGCATTCCGCGGGTGGTGGAGCCGCTCGAATTCGAGGATGGCCAGGCCTGGCTAGTCAAGACGGACATTCTCCGCGAGGTGATGTATTTCTCCTATGAGAAAGGCAATCTGGCCAATGTCTATCCGCTGCCGGCTTACGAGGTCCGCGAGATCATAATGATGAATCGTAACGGCCAGAAGCCGGAATCCCTCCGGAAGGAACCGGAGATTTCGGCACCGGAATTTGTCTCCGCCGTCGGCGACGACAGTATCACCCGTTTCGATGAGAAGCGGAAAAAGCGCCGCAAGGGCGGGCGGAACCGCCAGAAATCCGGCAAATGAGACGGAATCTTTTCATCCTCGCCGCCGCTGCAGCGGCCCTGCTTTCCTGCCGGGAGCCTTCCGGGCGGGAGGATTTCATTGCGGGGAAGGGCCCTTTCATTTTCAGCCTGGATATGACCGATACGACCCGGCTGTATGACTTCTCCTTCTATACACGGCTGGACGGGCGGCCGCACGTCCTGGCCGGGATCGTGGATATGCCGCTTGACATCCAGTGGGTTTCCCCTTCCGGGAATATTTATGAGGAAACGGTCTGGCTGCCGCTTACGGATTCGTCGGCGACCTTCTACTCGCGCCAGATCCGGCGGCCGTACCGGACGGACGTAGTACCCGTGGAAAGCGGTGTCTGGGGCCTTTCGGCTTCCGTGCCGGATTCGGTGGATATCCCCGGTCTCCGCGGCCTGGGACTGGTACAGCATCACAAGAAGAGATAATGGGACACGACAAACTCCGGAAATTCGCGGAGAACAGGACGTTCTCCTGTCTCCTCCAGCCTGATGCGGCGGATGTGCTGGACCGGTCGTCTGCGGATGCCGGCCTGCATTTGAAAGAGCATCCCATCCGGGGACACTGGAACGAGAAAATGTTCGATGCGCCCCGCCCGATCGTCCTGGAGCTTGGCTGCGGCAAGGGTGACTATACGATCGCCCTGGCAGAGCGGCATCCGGAGTGCAATTACATCGGCGTCGACATCAAGGGCGCCCGCCTCTGGAAGGGGGCGAAATACGCCACGCAGCAATCCCTCGGCAACGTCGCCTTCCTTCGGACTCGGATCGAATTCATCGGAGCCTTCTTCGCCCCGGGCGAAGTGGCGGAGATCTGGCTGACCTTCTCCGACCCCCAGCTCAAGAGCGAAAACAGCCGCCTTACCTCGCCGCTCTTTCTGGAGCGCTACCGCGGCTTCCTCGCCCCCGGCGGCCGGGTTCACCTCAAGACCGACAGCCGCTTCCTCTACGAATATTCCCTTGCCACCGCCCGCGCCAACGGACTGACCGTCCTTTGCGCCGACACGGACATTTATGCGGCGGAGGGAGATACACTCGGTCCTACGGACCTCGGTATGACAGGAATGGCTTCGGACCTCCTCACCGTCCAGACCTTCTACGAGCGGATGTTCCTGGAGATGGGCCTTCCCATCACCTACCTGTCGTTCCTTCTCGATCATGACGGACCTTTCGTCCACCCGGCTGACTTCGACGCCGATTACTGGCGTCGCGCCGAAGGTCCCCGACGCACGTTTTCCCATCAAAGACCAAAACAATTAAAACAATAGTATTATGAAACTGAGAACTCTTCTCCTCGTGGCCCTCGGTGCGGCCCTTCTGTGCACCGTCTCCTGTGACAAGGACAAAAAAGGCTTCAGCGGCGATCCCGTCGACCTGGGGCTTTCGATCCGTTGGGCAGATTTGAATGTCGGTGCCATCGTAAAGGATGATGCCGGATCGTCCGTCACCTACGATGAGGCGGTCGATTACGCCGCGCAGAGCAAGAAATGGTCCATTCCTACCCAGCAGCAGTGGGAGGAGTTGCTGAATACGGAGGGCGTTCAGGTACAGCGTACCCTGGATCCGGCCGGATTCCTGATTATCGGCAAGGACGGGATGTCCATTTTCTTCCCCGGCGGAGCCTATCTCAGCTCTACGCCTTCTTCCGACGGCGGGATTGTCTATGTGGATATGGCATTCGCACTCACCAAGCCTGTTTTCCGCTCCTCTTCCAACAAGTCCGACAAATTCTGTGTGCGGCTGGTCAGGAAATAGGTTTAGATGAAAGACAGCAACGATTCCCTGCGTCCGGGGGTGCCGCCTCCGGCAGAACTTCCTTCGCCGGAAGTCATCGATGTTGAAGCCGTTTTCAAAGGCTGGAAAAACGGGGACATCGACCTGGTTTGCGTACTCGGGCCCACAGCTTCTGGCAAAACGCGCTACGCCGTTGAATTTGCCCGGCAACTCAATGCTTTGGCGGGGGGAGATACACTCGGCCCTTCGGGCCTCGGTATGACAGAAGGGGCTTCGGGCACTGGTATAACAGCGGCAGGTCTCAATATGGCCGCCGAGATTATCTCCGCCGACAGCCGGCAGGTGTACCGCGGGATGGATATCGGCACCGGCAAGGACCTCGCGGAATACGGAGAGATTCCGTATCACCTCATCGACATCGTGGATGCCGGGGAGCCCTATGACCTGTATAATTACCAGCAGGATTTTGAACGGGTCTACGCCGACATCCGGGAACGAGGTTGCCTGCCGATCCTCTGTGGCGGCACGGGCCTGTATATTCAGGCTGTTACAAGTGCTTATAACCTGCCCGTCGTGCCGCCGGATCCCGACCTTCGGGCTGAACTGGAGGAGGCTGACATCGAGGAACTTCGCGAAGCCTACTGCGAACGCTGTGAGCCCGATCCGGCCGTGATGGAATCCAAGCGTCGCCTGATCCGCGCCCTTGAGATTGAATTCTATAAGGAATCTCACCCTCTCGAGAAGACGGACTTCCGGCCCAAGAAGACATTCTTCATCGGCACCGTCATCTCCCGGGAGGAGCGCAATGCCCGAATCGACCGCCGCCTCGACGAACGCCTTGCCGAAGGAATGATTGAAGAGGTGCAGGGTCTCCTGGACAATGGCGTTCCGGCCGAAACGCTGCTGCGCTACGGCTTGGAATACAAATTCGTAACAGAATATTTACTGGGCCTTGTCAACAGGGAGGAGATGCGGAATCTCCTTGCTACTGCGATTCACCAGTTTGCCAAACGCCAGATGACCTTCTTCCGCGGAATGGAGGCAAAAGGTACCGTCATCCACTGGACCAGCCCACTATCCCAATAGATTTGCGAAATGGGATCATTGTGCGATAACCAATTTTTGGTTATCTTTGCGGTCCATTATGCCGAAGAAGAAAAGCAATATCGTGATCAGCAACAAACGGGCAACGTACGATTACCTGTTTTTGGAGACGTACACCGCGGGGATTCAGCTGGTCGGGACCGAGATCAAGTCGATCCGGGCGGGGAAGGTCTCCCTGCAGGATTCGTATTGCTATTTCGAGGGCAATCAGCTTTTCGTGCGGGGTATGAATGTGGCGCTCTACAGCTGGGGCTCCTGGGGCCAGCACGAGCCCAAGCGGGACCGCCGGTTGCTCCTCAACCGCAAGGAGCTCCGGCATCTCCAGGCTGAGGTCAAGAAGACCGGCGTCACCATCGTCACGGTCAAGCTCTTCATTGCCGAAAACGGCTATGCCAAACTCGTCATCGCCCTCGCGCGCGGTAAAAAGGAATACGACAAGCGCCAGTCCATCAAGGAGCGCGACGTCCGCCGCGAGATGGACAGAGAGGGGTACTGAGATTCCGGATCAAGTCCGGAATGACGTAGGGGCGGAAAGAGAAAAAAAGTGATGAGTTATGTGTTGTTGAATAGGAAGATAATGCTTTTTTGGTTATCTTTGCGGTCAATTACAAGATGGTGGACAGATTTGCCTGCTTGCAACCACCTTCAAAAAAATGCTAAAACGTTATGAAGAAGACTTATCTCTTTACTTCGGAATCCGTATCCGAAGGCCATCCGGACAAAGTGTCCGACCAGATCAGCGACGCCATTCTCGATGAATACCTGCGCAGGGATCCCGAATCCCATGTTGCGTGCGAGACTTTCTGTTCCACCGGTATGGTGGTGCTGATGGGGGAGATTACCTCCAAAGCGCACGTCGATGTGCAGAAAGTGACGCGGGACGTGATCAACAGAATCGGCTACAACAAGGCCGAGTATATGTTTGACGGCAATTCCTGCGGCATCCTTTCCGCCCTTCACTCCCAGAGTGAGGATATCGGCCGGGGCGTCGTCCGGGAGGACCCGCTCGAGCAGGGCGCCGGCGACCAGGGAATGATGTTCGGCTATGCCTGCCGCGACACGGAGGACTATATGCCGCTGCCGCTTTATCTGAGCCATCTCGCCCTGGTGATCCTGGCGAAAATCCGCCGCGAGGAGCTGCACCTGATGCCATATCTCCGGCCGGATGCCAAAAGCCAGTTCACCATCGAGTACGATGCTGAGACCAACCGTCCGATCCGGGTACACACTGTTGTAATCTCTACCCAGCACGATGAATTTGATACCGACGAGGCGATGCAGCGCAGGATTCGCGAGGATGTCGAGACCATCCTCATTCCGCGTATTAAGGCGGCTCTCCCGGCTGAGACGGCAGCCCTCTTTGAGAAGGATTTTATCCTGCACGTCAATCCCACCGGCAAGTTTGTCATCGGCGGCCCGCACGGAGATACTGGTTTGACCGGCCGCAAGATCATTGTCGATACTTACGGCGGCAAGGGAGCCCACGGCGGCGGTGCCTTCTCCGGAAAGGATCCGTCCAAGGTGGACCGTAGCGCCGCCTACGAGGCGCGTCACCTTGCCAAGAATCTTGTAGCGGCCGGCGTGGCCGACGAAGTGCTCGTCCAGCTGGCCTACGCGATTGGTGTCGCAAAGCCGCTGAGCGTATTTGTCAATACGTACGGCACGGCCCATTACGGCATCTCCGACGCGGATATAGCCGACAAGATCCAGCAGATCTTCGACCTGCGTCCCGCGGCCATTATCGATCGTTTCGGATTGAAGAATCCCATCTACCTGCCGACGGCGTCATACGGTCATCTGGGCCGGACGCCCTACCGAGAGAAGGTTACCGTCTACGACGGGGACGTTCCGTACGAAAAGGAGGTCCAGTTCTTTGGGTGGGAGCTTTTGGATGCCGTGGATGCTATTAAAAAGGCATTTGATATCAAATAGTTACAGGGCCGGGTGCGGAGCATCCGGCCTTTTTGTATGCGTTTGGATCGCATTGTTGATAAAATGTTTATAAAAAATTTTCAGAAGTCTGAATTATTGAGTAACTTCGTACCGAGAAATCTGGATTTTCTTAAACCCAAATCAATATTTATGAGACAAGCTCTAAAATCTCTCTCTCTCGCATTCATAATCTTGTTTGCGGGAGTCGTCGCCTATGCCCAGGTGACGACAGCGTCTCTCTCCGGAAAGGTGGTTGACGCCAGCGGAGCGCCCATTCCCGGCGCCGCCGTTATCGCCCTCCACGAACCTTCCGGTACCACTTACGGAGCCGTCGCCAACGGGGACGGTCTCTACAATCTCCAAGGTATGCGCTCGGGCGGTCCCTACAAGGTGACCTTCTCGATGCTCGGTTACCGCGATGCCCAGTATACGGATGTTCAGCTCTCCCTCGGTGAGACGTACAACCTCGGCGTAACGATGGAAGAGGCGACCGAATTCCTCAATGAGGTCGTCGTCACAGCGGCTCCTTCCTCCAAGTTTGTCGGGGAGAAGACCGGCGCGGCCACCAACATCAGCAACGATCAGATCGTCGCGCTGCCGACGGTCAGCCGCAGCATCACCGACGTGACCCGCCTCTCGCCCTACGGTGGCAACGGAATGAGCTTCGCCGGTTCGGACGGCCGTACCGCCAATTTCACCGTTGACGGTGCCAACTTCAACAATAACTTCGGTCTGTCGAGCAACCTCCCCGGTGGCGGTAACCCGATCTCCCTCGACGCCATCGAGGAGTTACAGGTGGTGATCTCGCCCTACGACGTGCGCCAGACCAACTTCATCGGCGGTGGTGTCAACGCCATCACCAAGTCGGGTACCAATACTTTCCGCGGCTCGGTATACGCATACCACCGCAACGAGAATATGCGCGGTAACCGCGTCTATGATACTGAAATTCCCGGCGCCCGCGATCGCGACCGCAACACCACTTGCGGTATCACCTTCGGCGGCCCGATCGTCAAGAACAAACTCTTCTTCTTCGTTAACTTCGAATATGCGAAGATTCCGACCGTCGCCACCTCCTGGCGCGCCAGCGAAAACGGCATCGGCAATGAGGAAAAGAGTCTCTCCTACTGTACGGTTGACGATATGCTGCGTGTCCAGGACCACGTGAAGAATACCTACGGTTATGACACGGGTTCCTACAAGGACTTCCCGGCCAACGAGAACAATATCAAGGCCCTTGCCCGCCTCGACTGGAACATCACCGACAAGCATCATCTCGCCCTCCGGTACAACTACACCGCCAACAATTATTGGAATATGCCGAACGCATCCTCAATGGACGGCGGCACCCGTTCCCCGTACGCCCGCGTGTCGTTGTACTCAATGTCGTTTGCGAATTCGATGTACTCGATGAAGAACTTGGTGAATTCCGCCTCCCTCGACCTGAACAGCCGTCTCTCCGACAACCTGTCCAATCAGCTCCTGGTGACCTTCTCCAAGCTGGATGATATCCGCGGATCCACCTCCACCGACTTCCCGTTCATCGACATTCAGGACGGCACGGGTACCAACACCCAGTATATGTCCCTCGGCTACGAGCTCTTCACCTGGAACAATGCCGTGCACAACACCATCGCTACTGTCAAGGATGACCTGACCTGGTATTCCGGTAAGCACAAGCTGATGGGTGGCATCAACTACGAGTACCAGATGGCCGACAATGCCTATATGCGAAACGGTACCGGTTACTATCGTTATGGCAGTG
>JAFZAI010000101.1 GCA_017557325.1 Bacteroidales bacterium | reverse complement strand
GTCCACACCTCCGTGGACGTGGACAGGCTATGTCAGAAACTTCCGCCGCTAAACATTTTTGTCAAATAATTAGATTTTCTGACAAATTTGTTTTAACTTTGCACTATGACATTGACCGATCGCATCATACTCACCATAGGTACTCATCCGGAAGGCCTCGCAACTTCCGACCTGATGGCCCTTCTCCAGGAAGAATCCCACTTCCCGGAAAGCAGTTCGTTCACCATCGTCAGCCGTCTCATTAGGGAAGGCCGGATCAGAAAGGACAGACACCTGCTCTACCCGGGCAGCGGTTTCAAACCAGTCTTTCATATAATCCCGGATGAGAAGACGCGCAAGCTGTTCACAGATCTTAAGGCCGCTCTGCCGTTTACCCGAATCAGCATCTGGCACACGGACGCCATCCTCCCCCTGATGCACGACATACCCAACATTCAACTCACCATCGTGGGCGCAGAGCGACTTGCAGCCAGCACTGTTACCGACACCCTGGAAAACCTGACGGATTCCCTCATCCTTCAGGATTCTGAGAACAGCCTGCTCCTACGACTTGCCGCAGGCCGGGAACTGGTGGTGGTCACACCGCAGGTTAGTCAAGCCCCCATCGAAATCTCGGAAGGCGTCACCGTGCCCTCCCTGGAAAAGATACTCGTCGATATCCTCAGTGACAATTTCCTCTATGCCCTAACCGGCTCGGAGGCCTATTCCATCTACGCTGCGGCATTCGATCGCTATGCCGTCAGCCGCAAGACCCTCCTCCGTTATGCAGGCAGGAGGAACCGGACAGAAGCGGTCAATACAATATTGAAGGAGATTGAAAAATGATACTGCCGGAAAGTCGAAACCTCGAATGGATAGAAAAAGCGGCGGCAGATAACCATACCACCAACCCCATCCTTGTAGAAAAGGTCATTCGCGCCTTCTCCTTGTTGGAATCCCTGGCCCGTTCCGGGTGTCCGTTCATCTTCAAGGGCGGTTCCTCCCTAATGCTCCACTTCGGCAGCAGCCGACGACTCAGCATCGATATCGATCTCATCTGCCCGCCCGGGACAGAGATAGAAAAGTATTGGGAGCAGTACTCCCGTGACTACGGCTTCACCATAATGGAAGCCGTAGATCGCATTTATATTAAAGAATAACGAAAAATTCTAGTCCGAGACGGGACGGACCGTTCGGCCGAGGGAGCGGCTGCTGCTTTTCACGCTGACTTCACTCGCGCTATAAAGCAAGTAGCTCGCAAGGTTCGAATTGCCGGTATGGATGGACGAAGTCCAGCAGTTGCCATACAATCCGTAATCGTAGAAAGAACTGTCATACCGGTAACCCGCATAAGGGAAAAGAATGCTTTTCTTGTTGGGACCGGTTGCCTTTATGAGCTTTACGCCATTGGAAAAAACTTCTGTCCAGGTACACTGATCCCAAAGGGCATCGAACTCCTCGGCGGTCGGCATCCGCCACTTGCCGCCCAGTTTCTCTCGCGCGACGTCACGGCCGGCGTCCGTCAAATTGAGCGGATTATCCTTGAAGGTGTAGTTTTCATCCGTATAAGAGGCCTTTGGCTCCATTTCTCCCCAGGCGTAAAAGTCTCCATATCCTTCCGGAGTGGAGGCGCCAAGATTGAAACTGGCCCATTTGATGGTCTTTCCATTTACTTTGATGCCCAGATCCACGGCCTTCGGCATAGGCGTCTTGCCGTCCACACCATACTTTTGGGTGCCTTCCTTCTTGCAGGAAACCGCGATGAGCCCCAGGCAAAGGGCGGCGAAAATGAAGAGAAATAATTTACGCATATTCATATTTTTATGTTATTTGCACTACGGCTTGAAGGGCTGCCGGTTTACGATGGAACGGCCGAGGGTAAGGGAATCGGCGTATTCGAGGTCGTCGCCGAAGCCGAGGCCGCGGGCCAGGGAGGAGACTTTGACACCGAGGGAGGCGATCTGGCGGTAGAGATAGAAGGCCGTCGTCTCCCCTTCCACGTCGCCGCTCAGGGCGAGGATGACCTCGATGTCTTCGGGGGACGCTACTTCCGGAAGCATTTTCTCAAGCCGGTCCTTCAGCTGCGGAATCGAGAGATCGGAGGGGCCCACGCCCGCGATCGGGGAAATAATGCCCCCCAGGACGTGATAAACGCCACGGTACTGGCCGGTGTTCTCGATGCTCATCACGTCGCGGACGCTCTCCACAACACACACCGTATGGTGATCACGGTGACGGTCGCCGCAGATGCCGCAGACATCCCCGTCGGAAATCATCAGGCATTCCCGGCAATAGCGGACATCGTCCCGGAGGGCGTTGATGGCGCCGGTGAAGCGGTGCACATTCTCGGCGGGCTGCTTCAGCAGATGCAGGGCCAGGCGGAGCGCCCCCCGCTTCCCCACCCCGGGCAGGGAGGAGATGGCATCCACCGCATCTTCCAGCAGGGCGGAAGGATATTTCTCGTCAAAGTGCGTCATCGATATATTTTCCTTTTCTTTTCCAATGATACCAGCCATAAATGGCAGAAGCCGCATAAGCCAGATAGAGACCCGTCATCCAGTACATTCCCTGCCGGAAGCACATCCAGGCGGTGAAGGCGTCGGCGACAATCCAGAGCAGCCACTGGTGCGGGATGCTGCGGCTGAGCCACCAGGTGGCGATGGCGCTGAGGACCGTCACGCCGGCATCCAGCAGCGAGGCAGGATCCCCGAGCAGGCGGAGAATCCACCAGAGGGCTGCCGTTCCGGCCACCAGCACCGCCGCGCTGATTCCCAGCAGGGCGGCCGACGGCTTTCGCAAATGCAGATATTCCTCTTCAGTGGCATCCCGAATCGCCACGGCATCCTTCCGCCACTGCCATAGACCATAGATGGAAATTCCGACGTAATAGATATTCAGCCCCATTGAGGCGTAAAGCCGCTCAAAGCCGAACATAACGGCGCAGGCCGCACCCGTCACGATCCCGACAAACCACATCGCGTTCTTCTGCCCGATCTCGAGCAGCAGATACGCCACGCCTGTCACCAGGCAGAAGATCTCAAACGCCGGCTTCCAGTCCACCTAGAGCACCTCCAGGAGCTCGACGGTAAAGATCAGGGTGGCGCAGGGCGGAATCGCGCCGTGGGCGCCCTCCTCACCGTAAGCGAGGTCGTACGGGATGTAGAATTCGTACTTGGAGCCTTCCGACATCAGCTGCAGGCCCTCGGTCCAGCCGCGGATGACCTGATTGAGGCCGAAAACGGCCGGCTCGCCCCGCTTGAAGGAACTGTCGAAGACCGTCCCGTCGATGAAGCGGCCCTCGTAGTGGCAGCGCACCTGGGAGATGGCTTCGGGCTTGCGGCCCTTGCCTTCGACGAGCACCTTGTACTGGAGCCCGCTGCCCAGGCAGATCACACCCTCTTTATGGGCGTTGGCCTCGAGGAATTCCTCGCCTTCCTTCTTGAAGACGTCGCCGATGGCGGCCTGCTCGTCCTTGCGCTCTTCGTCGATGCGGCGGAAATACGCCTGGAGGAGTTTGTCGGCCTCCTTGAAGGAGATCTGCGGCTCGCGGCCCTCGATCGTGTCTTTCACGCCGGCGACGAAATCGTCGATGGTCAGGTCCCGGACGCCCGACTGGAGCATATTCTGGGCTATGCTCATGCCAACTGCGTAACTTGTCTTGTCCATATTGATCCGTTTATTCTGCAAATTTAATAAAAATACGCAAATTTCTATCTCCGGGTGCGCCTACCCTCCTTATATTTTTGCAGGGTAAGCGCAAAAACGGCCCAAAATGCGTACACCCTGCCCAATTGATGCGAGGGTAGACGCACCGCCCGCTACCAATGGAACGAAAGGGACGCCGTGAAGCCGGTGCCGGGCATCGGATAGCCCTGGACGATTTCGTAGCGGCAGTTGAAGAGGTTGGTGCAGCGGACGGCGGCCACAAGGGTGGGTGGCGAAGTGCGCTGTGCTAGCCGGGCCTGCGAGGTGCGGCGTGCCAACCGGGCCTCCGACGTGCGGGATGCAAGCCGGGGAAGAAGGATGCGGCGCTCGAGGGAAATGTCGGTGACACACCAGGGATCGATGTGGTAATCGGCGATGTTGGCCGACCTCGCCCATCTTTCCCCGGTGAAAATACTGTC
>JAFZAI010000100.1 GCA_017557325.1 Bacteroidales bacterium | reverse complement strand
GGCTCCGTCATAGTAGAGCAAGCCGCCGGCCTCATGCACCAGGGCAGCGATTGTCTTGATCTCGGTTTCGAAAAGACCCAGGGTGTTGGGATTTGTCATCATTATGCCAGCCACATCGGGTCCCAGCAACTCCTTGAGCGCCGAGACATCGATCCGGCCGTTCTCCAGGGACTTCACTTCCACCACCTCGAAGCCACAGACGGCCGCAGAAGCGGGATTGGTCCCGTGGGCACTGTCAGGGACGATAATCTTGACGCGGGCTGTGTCACCACGCAATTCGTGGTAGCGCTTCATAATCATCAGGCCCGTCAGTTCGCCGTGAGCACCCGCGCAGGGATTGAAGGTGAACGCCTCCAGCCCCGTAAGCGCACGAAGCGCCTGTTCGGTCTCCCAGTACACCTCCAGGGCTCCCTGGACAGTTTCAGCAGGCTGCAACGGATGCAGGCCGGTGAAAGCCGGGAGAGCGGCAATCTCTTCATTGACCTTGGGATTATACTTCATCGTACAGCTTCCGAGCGGGTAGAAGCCCGTGTCCACGCCGAAATTCATCTGCGAAAGATTGGTGTAATGCCGCACCACATCGGGCTCACTTACTTCGGGAAGCGCGGGCGCTTCGCTACGGCACAAAGCAGCCGGAACGGCATTTCGACGAGGATATCGGTTTGCCGGAAGCGTATAGCCCTTCCGCCCGGGGGCAGAGAGCTCGAAGATCAGTTTGTCGTAGTAAATCATAGCCGCACCTCCTTTATACAAGCCACCAGATCATCGATTTCCTCCCGGGTCCGCCGCTCAGTGACGGCGAAACTCACGCGGCCTTCACCTAGATCAAGCGCACCGAAGAAGCCCCCTGTCGCCAGAGCCTTTTGCAGCACACCGGCGGGAATTTTCGAGACGAGGGTGAATTCTTTCAGGAACGGTTTCCCGGGGAAAGCCTCCTCGAAGAGACCGGTCGCGAGCAGCTGATCGTGCAGATAGGCCGCTCCGTCGGCGGAAAGTTCATTCACTTCCCGAAGCCCGTCAGGCCCCATCAAAGAGAGGTAAACGGTCACGAAAAGCGCCATCAGAGACTGGTTGGAGCAGATGTTGCTCGTCGCCTTGGCCCGGCGGATATGCTGCTCGCGGGCCTGCAGGGTCAGGACGTAGGCCCGCTTGCCGTCGCGGTCGACCGTCTCGCCGACGATACGGCCGGGGAGTTTGCGGAGATGCTCCTTCCGGACGGCCATAAAGCCGACGTAGGGACCGCCGAAACTCATCGGGATCCCGAGGGACTGCCCGTCCCCCACCGCGATGTCCGCGCCCCACTCCGCCGGAGTCTTGATGACGGCAAGGGCGGAAGGGTCGCAGTATTCGATCAGCAGCGCGCCCGCCGCGTGGACGGCATCGGCAAAGCCGGAATGGTCCTCAATGATGCCGAAACGGTTGATCTGCGGCACCAGAACGCCCGCCACGTCACCCGCGGCGAGGGCACCGCGAAGGCAGCCCGGGCAGGTCTGTGCGTTCATCACCGGAACGGTGTCAATCTGGATCCCGCCATAGTGTGCGTAGGTCTTGACGACCTCCAGCACCTGCGGCAGCAACCCTTCGGAGACCAGCACGCGGTTACGTTTCTTGGCCGAAGCCACCGCCATCCGGACAGCCTCCGCCGCGGCCGTCGGGCCGTCGTACATCGACGCGTTGCTGACATCCATTCCCGTGAGGGCACAGATCATACTTTGGTATTCAAAGATGTAGCGGAGGGTGCCCTGCGAAATCTCGCACTGGTAGGGCGTGTAGGCGGTCAGGAATTCGGATCTGGAGAGGATATACGGCACCACCGAAGGGGTGTAGTGGTCGTACACGCCGCCTCCGGCGAATACCTTAAGCGGCAGATTCTTCGCGCCGATCCGGGAGAACCAGGCGCGCACTTCTTCCTCCGACAGGGCGTCGGGAAGGTCGGGCGCATCTTTCAGGAGGAATTCCTCCGGAACATCGGCGTAGAGGTCCTTGAGGGACGCGACGCCGATCCGCGAGAGCATCGCGGAAATATCCCCCTCGGTCTGGGGGAAATAGGGAAATCCAGGCATAATCGGATAGCTACTGTGCAATAAAGGCCTCGTAGGCGGCCGCATCCATCAGGCCGTCCAGCTCCGAAGGGTCGCTCATCTCGACCTTGATGATCCAGGCGCCGTAGGCATCCTCGTTGACAGCCTCGGGGCTGTCTTCCAACGCCTCGTTGACCGCGACGACGGTGCCCGAAACTGGGCTGTAGAGGTCGCCGGAGGCCTTGACGCTCTCGAGGGCGCCGAATTCTTCGCCCGCCACCACTTCATCATCCACATCGGGCATATCGACGTAGGTAATGTCGCCCATTTCGCCCTGTGCGAAATCGGAGACGCCGATCGTGGCGACGTTGCCGTCTGCCTTCACCCATTCGTGCGACTCGGAATATTTGAGTCCTTCCAAAATTTTGCTCATAGTTTCATAAAATTTAATTTCCAAATTTAACGAATTCCCGTCAATCTTCAAAACATTTTGGAAAAATCGGCGATTTTGCGTTACTTTGTATGGATTGAGAAATGGAAACTATCACTAAACCCTATTAGAATATGAAACGTTTTATCCTTCTGGCCGCCGCTGCGGTCGTGCTTTCCGCCTGCGGAAGCAAGCAGTACACCCACTGGGATCTGGTCTTTGACTATCCTGCCCTCTATGAGGTCAAGCTCCCGGAAAGTGACATCAACAGTAATCCGGACCGTCACCTTTTCTTCGTGGAGGATGGCCTCGACAACTCTCTCGACCTGATCTCCATCGATATTTGGAAAGAGGATCCCGAGGAGCTGGAGGGCGCGAGCGAGGCGATGCTCGGAGGTTATCTTGCCGAGAAAGCCTTTGACGAAATTTCCTCGATGGCGCTGGAGGATGAAGATTACCAATTCTACGAGAAACCCGAATCCGTAGGGGATGTCACCGTCTCCCTCAATCCCGCCACCGGCCAGCTGGAGGCCCACGCATACGCCAAAGGCCATTGGAACGGCGAGAGTCTTTACGTTGAAACCAACTGCACGATCTTCGACGGGCGCTACTCGATTACGATGTATGCCCAGTCAAAGTCGGAGAGCTATCTGAAGACGCTGGTTGACATTTACCGCAGCGTCCACAAAGCCGAGACGAAGTAAGCTACTTCTTGTAATTCGGTTTGTAGAATCTCTTCCCTGTCACCGTGGCAGGGAAGATTTTTTTGCGGATGCGGACACAGAGTTCCGTTCCGAGCGGCGCATACCGGCTGTCGATCAGCGCGAAAGCGATGCTCTTGTCGAGGGTGATGGAATGGTAGCCTGTCGTGACAACGCCGATTTCCTCACCTGTCGGAAGCTCTACGGGATAGCCAGCGCGCGGAATGGCACGATCGTGGACCTCAAGCCCGACGAGCTTGCGCGGCATCCCTTCCGCCTTCTGGGCGGCGAGGGCATCTCGGCCGATGAAAGCCTTGTCGAGTTTGCAGAACATCCCAAGACCTGCCATCACAGGCGAAATCTC
>JAFZAI010000099.1 GCA_017557325.1 Bacteroidales bacterium | reverse complement strand
GGCGGAGGAGATTGAGCGGGCAAGGGCGTACAGCGAGAGCCGCCTTTCCGATCCCAATGCGCACGACAAGGCCGCTGAAATGCTTGCCTGCATCGGCAAGATCGACCTCCACGCCAGCCGGATGGTAGACGTCCAGAGCATCTATCACCATTTCGAGCCACGCAACCTCCGGGCGGCTTACCGCTTCTACTGCGGCGGCAAGGACTTCGAGAACGCACACACGGCCGAGGCCGACACCATCGCCACCTACGAGGTCCTCAAGGCACAGCTCGACCGCTACAGCGAGCCGGACGAATTCCAGCAGGAAGTGCTCAAGAACGATGTCGAAGCCCTTTCCCATATGGGCGGACGGGCACGGAACATCGATTTCGCCGGCAGGTTATATCTGGGCGACAATGATGAGCCTACCATCAGTTTCGGCAAATACAAGGGCAAAACGGCCCGCGAAGTGTACGAGACCGATCCTTCCTATTTCGACTGGATCGACAAGGGCGAATTCACCCTCGACACCAAACGCCAGTTCGCCCGCCTCAAGGAGCAGTACCGCGAGGAGCGCCGCCAGAAAGACGCCGAACTCCAGAACTCTCCTGCCTCCGACGACGCCCTCCGCGCCCTCCGCGGCAAATTCACCGGCCGGCTGTTCTGAAAACCCTCATTCCGGGCCTGAGCCTCTCCGTCATTCCGGGCTTGACCCGGAATCTACTCCACCTCCAGATAATACCTGAACCCCTCCCCTACGGATCGCTCCGGGTGGAGGATGGCAATCAAGTCTTCCAGAATCCACTCCGGGTGAGCGGCACCGCTCTCCCAGAAGTCATTGCCGCCGCCGGGGGCGTAGCGGAGGATATTGTTATAGACCGGCTTCTGCAGGACGGGGAAGTCGCCGAAGAGCGGGTGGACGTTTGCCAACTCCTCCTTGGTACGACAGAGGCCCGGATGGAGCCAGGCGTCAGCCTCCTGCGAAAGGGCGTAGGCCTTCTCGACCGAGATGGTCGTCGACTGCCCCGTGCCGGGCGCTGCGCCGAGCACTTCACCGCCGGCATCGCGGATGAGCTGCGAGAGGTAGTTCTCCGCCCCTGGAATGTACCACTGGTCGCCGTAGGGAATATTCAGGAGGACTTTCTTCCTATCTGAAAGGTCCGCCGGGAGTGCCAGGGCCTCATAGCGGCCTTTTACGGCCGCGAAGGCACTGTCGGCCTTTTCCTGCCGCCCGGTCAGGGCCCCGAACAGGCGAACGTAAGAGGCCTTGCCGAGTGGGTCAGGCTCCAGATGCTCATACAGGATCAGGACACGCAGCCCCAGCGAGCGGAGCTTGACGATGTATGTCGGGAGAACGGAGGATACCGTATAGGTAATGATGAGATCAGGGCGCAGGGAGAGAATTTTTTCATAGTCCGGCGCCGCCTCGTAGCCGACCTCCGCCGCCCTCTCGCGTACGCCCTCATTGGTAACAAAATTGCATCCGGAAACGCCCTGTACCACATCCTCCGCACCGATTTCCTCCAAAAATCCAATATACGAAGTCGACATACAGACAACCCGGCTGACGGGCTTTTCCAGGCGCAGCGTATCCGCCGACCCGTCGTATGGCGACACCGTCACGACAGCCCCGTCTTCCGCGAGGCGGAAATACGCCGCCTCCCGGCTTCCGGGCACATCGGGACGGGATGCGCAGGCCGCCAGGCCCAGCACCATCACAATGACCGTCAGAAAATTTCGTTTCATCGGTGTAAAATTACAGAACTTTCTGCAGTTCTGCAAGCCAACTCAAAAATGGTTTGCAAGGTAGTGTATTTTGGGTTATCTTTGCAGAGTAATTGACTTTTTGAAAGCTATGCGATCGGACATTATTGTTGTGGGCGGAGGAGCCGCCGGGCTGATGGCGGCGATCGGCGCCGCGATGACGCTCTCGAAAACCGAAAACGGCGGCATCGTAACGGTGCTGGAGAAGATGCAGAAGCCCGGCCGGAAGATCATGGTGACCGGGAAGGGCCGGTGTAATTTCACCAACCTCAAGCCGTGGGAAGATTTCGCCGACCACATTCGTACCGATTCCGGCTTTGTCAGTCCCTCGTGGCACAATCTCACCCCTGAAAAACTCATCGAATTCTTCCGTGCCAACGGAATGGCATCCGTGGTGGAGCGCGGCGACCGCGCTTTCCCCAAGTCGCACCTTTCCTCCGACGTGGTCGATACGCTGGTGCGGACCTGCACGATGCTCGGCGTCAAGATGGTCCGGGGGTGTGAAATCAAGGAGATGAAGGTAACGCCGCTCGGATTCAAACTTGACGGGACGCTTACGACCATCAAGGAATTCCGCCCGCGGCTCGATGAGAACGGCCGGCCGCAGGGGAAGGGGCATACCGAAACGACGGTGGAGGATATCACCGTTACCGGCAAAAAGCTCATCCTCGCCACCGGCGGTCTCTCCTATCCCTGGACGGGCTCTACCGGCGACGGATACCGCTGGGCAGAGGGCTTCGGACATACCGTTGAGCCGCTTTTCCCGGCACTGACCGCCCTGGTCCCGGCCGGATACAAGGTCTCAGGCGGCATCCCGGCAGCCAAGGCCACCCATCCGCTTCCGGAGCACTATCCGGTCCTGAAGGGACATATCGAGAAGGCCGTTCCGCTCGATAACCTCGGGGAGCTCCTCAACGGCAATACACTGGAGAATGTCCGTCTCACGACGTACTTTGACGGGACGGAGTCGGAGAATGGCTTCGGCGACATCGAATTCACCGACGGGGGGCTCGAGGGCCCACTGGGCTTCCAGGTCAGCCGCAAGGTGGTCAGGGCCTTGATGAATGGATCCCGGGTGAGTGTCAGCATCGACCTCAAGCCGACTGTGGAGCTTGCCAAACTCGATGAGGATGTCCACCGGCGCTGGGAGGACGTGATCCACGATCCCCGCAGCAAGGGGGCTTCTTTCCAGAAACTCTTCCGCATTATGCTCGGTAAACTGATGCCCTGGGACGCCACGCTGCCATTCCTCCGCTGCAATCCGAAGGTCAGCGTCAACACCCTCGCCGCTGCCCTTAAGGACTGGCGGATGGAGATTGTCGGCTTTGTGGGCTTTGAGCGCTGCGTCGTGACGGCCGGCGGTATCGCGACCGGCGAGGTGGTCGCCAAGACCCTGGAGTCGAAGAAGGTGCCGGGGCTCTATTTCGCCGGCGAAGTGCTGGATATGGACTGTGATACCGGCGGCTACAACCTCCAAACCGCCTTCTCTACCGGCTATCTCGCCGGAGAGTCCGCCGCGAAGGCCCTTTAAGCATCGATCACCCCGCTGCCGAGCATCTCGTCGCCATCGTACCAGACGGCGAATTGGCCGGGCGTGATACCTCTTTGCGGTGCATCAAACAGGATATAGAGACCGGTTTCCCGCCGGATGAGCGTCGCGCCCTGAAGGGGTTGGCGGTAGCGGATGCGGAGACGGTAGCGGCGCATTTCGCCGGGTTGCATCGCAAGGTCGGGGCGGATCCAGTGGATTTCGTCGGGACGGATGCGGAGGCAACGTCGTGAAAGCCCTTTATGCGCGTGTCCTTCCCCGATGTAAATGACATTCTCCGGGATGTCGGTCGCGATGACGAAGACCGAATCCTTGTGTCCGCCGATGCCGAGGCCTTTTCGCTGGCCGATGGTATAGAACTGCGCGCCCTCGTGGATGCCGACGATCTTGCCGAAGGGGTTTTCCTTATAGCGGGTCTTGCGGATGTGCTTCTTGCCGCTCCGGTAGGTCTCCGTCTCGAATTGGATATCGTAGCGGATGGGCGTGGCGAGCATTTCTAGCGTCGCGTCGTCCAGCGCCTCCAGGCCCTTCCACGGCGATGGCCCGAGAGGAGCGCCGTCCGTGGTGAGCACCTTTTCCTCAGGGGCAAAAGGCGCCGTCACGGGCATCGGCCCTTCTGCCGCCCAAAGCCCTTCCAGCACGGTCTGTTGCTGCCTATAAAGCGGATCGGCCTCATAATAGGCGTCGTAAATTTCCACGACTTTACCCTCGACGCTCTGAAGTTTCTGTTTGAGAAAAGTCGGTAGATCGACCTTGCCGACGAAGCAGATTCCCTGGGAATCCTTCTTGTCGGCCGAGGGGAGCTCCGCCTCCGCCGCGATGCGCCGGACTTCCGCCTTGGTGAGGCCGCCAATGGGGAAAAGGGCGCGGGAGAGCTGCTCCTGGCTGAGTTGCGAGAGAAAGTAGCTCTGGTCTTTGTTGGGATCGGCCCCCTCCAGAATGCGGTAGATGGTGCTGCCATCCTGTGCGGTCAGCGTTTCTTTCCGGCAGTAATGCCCGGTTGCTACATAGTCCGCGCCGAGGGTGCGCGCCTTTTCGAGGAAGGCGTCGAATTTGATCTCCCGGTTGCACAGCACATCCGGATTGGGGGTGCGGCCACGGGCATATTCGTCGAACATATAATCCACGACCCTTTGGCGGTAGACTTTGCTCAGGTCGACGAAGTAGAAAGGGATGCCGATCTTCCGGGCGACCAGTTCGGCGACGAAACGGTCCTCTTCCCATTCGCAGTCGCCGTGGAGCGTGGCATCGGCGTCGTGCCAATTCTGCATAAACATCGCCACGACATCATACCCCTGCTGCTTGAGCAGGAGCGCTGCGACGCTCGAATCGACGCCGCCCGAGAGCCCGACGCAGATCTTCATCGGCCGAGTTCCTCCCGGATTCCGACAGCCTTCCGGACGAATGCCCTTTCGGGCGCATACTGGAGCCACAGGTACAGCCCAATCACCACCGGGCAGGCCAGCAGGCTCCACCAGGAGCGGATCACCCAGCAGATGGCGCCCATCACAAGGAGCGCTAGTAGCAGAAGCCCGTAGTGCATCAATTCCGTCGAGGCGTTACCTTCGCGAAAGACGGCTGTAAAGGGCTTTGCGCCAACCTGATCAATCGGGCCGGCGGAATCTATCTGTACGGTGATGAAACGCTGCTTCAAGGCATTTGAGAAGCTATAGATAAAATAATTCCCTTTCCGGGCGACCTGCTTGCCGCCGCGGGAGGTCATCAGCTTATCGACGGTCTCTATCGCCGCCTCCTCCGACGCGGCCGCGAACTGCGCCAGCCCGGCATCCATCATCGGTACGGCCGCAGGAATAATATTCATTTTTTCGTCCATAGACTGCAAAGATAAGAAAAAATCAGAACGTATAGCCGACGTGCGGCTCGAGGCAGTAGGAACGGTCGAATTTGTGGGTGCGCATATCGAAACCGAGGTAAAGGCCGCCGCAGCGGGGGACGTGGTAGCGGATGCCGATGCGCTGGAAGCAGCGGCCGATATCTTCCGTGAGGCCCGTCCGCTTGAAGGCGTATACGCCGAATTGGGCGTGGATGGAGAGCCGGTCATAATGGAATTCCTGCGTCAGGAAGACCGAGGCGAAAAACGGGCTGTAGCCCTTCGGATCCTCCCGACCCTCCAGGATGAGATCCGTCTCGCGGTAGCGGTTGGCAGCGTACATTCCCTCAACGCCAATGCCGGTGGAAAACATCCGCGAATAGCGGTATACGGCTTCCACACCGACAATGGCCCGGATGCGGGGCGGAACATTGAGTTTGTCGGTAAGGGTAATCTCGCCATTTTCCGCCTGCTTGGCCTGCGCCTTCCGCTCCGTGTCGCAGGCGTGAACAGCCACCGAAGTGTAAACATTCCACCGAAGGCCCTTCGGGAAATCCGGCTTGTCGAGCTTGATCCGCTTCATATCCGGCACCGGCGAAAGGAAATAGCGGATACCCGCACCGGCCGTCACCTCATTGATTCCCCAGTTGGGGACGCGGGTCATTCCGTCGGAATGGTGAATCAGCGTCACGTCCAGCGAGAGTTGCCACTGGGGATGGAGCATAAATTTGAATTCCATTCCCCCGCCGAGATAACCCTCGACCGGACTGCCGATAAACTTGTTCAGCGGATTGGAAATGTATTGGAAATACTTGGGTGTGAAAGCAATGCCAACTTCCAGCGCCGGACCGAAGGAAAACCATCCGGCCCGGACGATGTCGAATTGCGCCCGGCCGTAGAGGTTGTAAAAGTCGCCGAGCCGGGACATGTCTCGGAAAGCCAGGCCACCGGTATGATTCCAGGAGAAGCCGACCGCAACCGTCGGATAATTGAAGGCGTTCGCCCACCAGGAACTGTCGGAAGGATGGGAATGGAAACCGACCTGAACGCCCGCTCCCCCCGTATCGTAGCTGCTGACAAGGTCCTGATACAACCCGTGCCCATCCAGAATATGGCTATACCGCCCGCCCGCATAGACGCTCACGTGCTCCCCGCCGCGGCGCTGCGCAAAGAGCGGGACTGTGACAAGGAGCAGGAGTGCTATGAGGAGATTCCTTCGCATTCGCCCGGAATGACAAGGCTCAAGAGCCTAGAAGTACCGGATTGGGAGAACGAATCCCTTCTTGGAATCATCCTTGTGCGGGACGCTCTTGTAAATCCTGATCGTGAACCCGTTGCTGATTTCCCCTTGCACGAATTTGTTCTGCCCCGTCTCATTGGCCAGCCACCAGCGGATGTCGTTATAATTCAAGTATGCGTTCCCCAGGAGAGACAACGAATGCTGGAGAGCATCTACCTTATAGGAAACAAGCGTTGAACCGATCAGTGAATAATCATTGAAGTTGGCCGAAACCGAGGAAAGGTTGATGTCTGTAAATACCGAGAAGAAGTCCGCAATCGTCGGCAGCAGCCAGGGAGACAGGGCTTTATTCTCTGTGGAAGAGGTATTTGCATTAAAACTGTTGATGGAGCTGGAGAACGAGCCATAGAACTGCACATAGGAGCCGGAGTCCATACTGTTGGACTCGCCCGCATCCTTACTGGGCTTCTTGGTCGCATCTTCCACGAAGAAGCAGTACGGTAGGATTTCATAGCTTCCTCCCCTGCCGGCATTGGTATAGACGTGGCAGCAGGTATTCATATAGGCGCTGTGTTTCAGGGAATTGCTCCTCAGCAGGGCCTTCTTCGACGCATCATTCTTGACCCATTTGGGCAGGTTGCCGGAATCCTCGATATAATTGTCATTGCCGCTATCCGTATAATAGTACTCTCCCCCCGTCTGGGAAGTGCGGTACAATTTGGTGATATTGACCGGAATGGCGATGCCGTGAATGGCCGTACCGCCGGCTGTCAGGCTTTTGGACGGTTTGTACTGGGACCATAGCGGATCCTCCGTTGTATGCTCATCTCCCAGATGGGCGATCATACAATTGACTTTCTCGACACCGTAAACAGGGTCCTCCAAGATGCCATAGCCCCGGTTGCCGCCATCCCCGATGGTTCCGTCCTTCGTAATAAAGTCCCCGACTTTGGCCTGATAAGGGTCATATAGCGTAACCTTGAAGGAGAAACTTCCGGTAATCCCGCCGGCCGCCTTAAGGGTAACGCTTCCGCTGTTTGGCACGCCCCCGTCTACAGAGGCTTGAGCCGATGAAGATGCCTTGACGGTCAATTTGTTACCATCCAGCGTATATGTGAACGGACCGCTCTTTGACGTGATACTGACCGCCTGCGGGGCATTTGAGGGCTCGACCTTTACATTAAAGACCTGGGTCGCCCCGACGCCGATGCAAGACGTATTCCGGGCAAGATTACTCGGGACACTTACCGCGGAGCAAGCCGCGTCCAGAGACAAACTGACAGAGGTCGGCTTGGGCTTTATGTTAAATTCAAATTTGGCGTAAACGCCATACGGATCGGCCTTCGAGCGTGCCTGGACCCTGCAATCCGTATAACTCTTGATGGCCGTCACCTTGCCGGTCGCGTCAATGTTATAATATTCCAGGTAGCCATCGGAACTCCATCCATAGACGGCGAACTCAATCTCGTCATCGGCGTCTGCGGGTTCCTTTGTCGCCGTGAGCTGGAAACTCTCGCCGGTAAGGTAAACCCATTTCTGCGTGGAGGCATCATAATGGCTGTCGGACGTGTTCGGAGCGGTAATGGTAATCTTGGTGATAGGTTGAACCACCTTGACCGGAACGGTCGCCTCATGGCCGCCGTCCTCTGTCTTCACGGTAATGTGGGCTGTTCCCCGGCCAGTCGCCGTCACCAGACCGTCCTTAACCGTAGCAATCTCCTCATTGTCGGAGCGCCAGGTCACCTTGTGATTGGTTGCATTGGAGGGCTGCAACTGATACGATAGCTGCACCGTACCGCCCACCTTGACGACGGCATCATCCGGCGAAAGGGATACGCCCGTCACGGCAACCTTCTCATTGACGACCCCAACCTCGCACTGCGCCGTCTTTCCGCCGCTTTTGGTCTTGACGGTAATGGTGGCCGTACCGGTCTTGGAGCTGCTGGCTGTCACAGTGCCGTTGGCATCGACTGATGCGATGGAGCTATTGCTGCTACTCCACTCAACGCCTTTTTTTGTCGCGTTGGAAGGCGACACAGTAGCGTGGAGGGTATAACTGTCGCCCTTGACGAGGGAAATGCTCTCCTGATCGAGGGTAACACCGGTCACGGCGACAAAATCGCCCCCGGTATCAACCTTTTTACAAGCAGAGAATGCGAGGAGTCCCGCCAGGACCGCGACGCAGAGGATGAGAATCTTTTTCATACTGCAAATATAATAAGATTTCTCCACTTCACACAGATTCCTGCGGATCCTCGGCTCTGCGGCCTAGGATCCGGGCGAAAAGCCGCCAAAACGTGCGGATCCTCTGTTTGCGAGCATAGGATCCGGGCGAAAAGCCGGCGAAAGGTGCGGAACCTATGTCAGAACGCGGCGCCCTGGAGGGCGGCCTGCTCGAAGTCTTCGGCGACCCGGAGCGAGATGCCTTCGAGAAGCGGCTCGGCGGCGGGGCGCATCAGGTCGAAGGACTTGGCGATCTGCCCGCCGAACCAGACGGTCGAGATGCCGAGTTCGCGCAGGAGCGGACCGG
>JAFZAI010000098.1 GCA_017557325.1 Bacteroidales bacterium | reverse complement strand
CCCGGAATGACGATATGGGTGCCCGGAATGACAATGGCGGAATAACATCACCCGAGTATCTTCCGGATATGGTTCGCTTCCTCGATCATAGCGCGGATGCGGGGCTCGTCCCCGGAGGCGATGGCGTCGCGGAAGGCCTGCATCTTGCCGATGTAGGTGTCCATTACCTGGAGGATGTTGTCGCGGTTCTGCGCGAGGATCGGGACCCACATATCCGGGGAACTCTTCGCTAGACGCACCGTGGAGGAGAAGCCGCCGGAGGCGAGGTCGAAGATGTGCTTTTCATCCCGCTCTTTGTCGAGGACGGTGAGCGCCAGGGCGAAGGAGGTAATGTGGGAGATATGCGACACATAGGCGGTGTGGATATCGTGGCTGGCCGAATCCATCATCGTGACCCGCATATGGAGGGCGTCATAAAGCGCCTCCACTGTGGCGACGGCCTCCGGGTCGGAGCGGTCCGGATCGGCGATGATGCAGGCCTTGCCGTCGAAGAGATTCGGCATCGCGGCCCAGGGGCCGGAATACTCGGTGCCCGCCATCGGATGGGTGGCGACGTAGCGGCGGCGCATCGGGTGCGCTGCGACCTTCTCGGCGAGGGCCCTTTTGGTGGAGCAGACGTCGATGACGATGCGCCCCCGGTCGCCTTCGGCCGCAAAGAGGTCGAGGATCTCGGGCAGCATTTCCGAGGCTGTTCCAACGGGAACGGCCAGGACGAGGATGTCGGCGGAGTTAAAACATTCCCGTGGGGAGACGATCCGGTCGGCGAGACCGAGCCGGAGGGCGCCTTCTGCGTTTACCTGGTCACATTCAACGCCGAGTACTTCGTCCGCGAAGCCCCGGCGTTTGAGGTCGATGGCCATCGAACCTCCGATGAGGCCGAGACCGATGATACCGATTTTTCTCATACATTTGATTGATTGTCCGGTGCCTTGAAAGCGACCCGGATGGTGACATACCAGTCAAGCGGATTGCCGGCGTCATCCCGGGCGGGGGCCCAGGTGCCGGCCGTCTCCCGGACTGCGCGAAGGGCTTCCGCGTCGAAATCGTCCCCGAGGCCCTTTAGAACCTTGCTCATCAGGAGTTTGCCGTCTTTTGAAATGAAGAATCCGACAGTGACGTCGCCTTCCGTCCCGCCGATATTCCCCGAAGGGTAGGTGATCGCTTCCTGCACGCGGAGCGTGAATGCAGCCACGCCGCCTCCCTCAAAGGAAGGCATCTCGGAGAGCCTCGTGAGCGTGAAGCTCTGGGCGAATCCTCCGGCTGTGAGGCCGAAGAGCAGAAGCAGACTGATTAATAACCTTTTCATTGTTCTTTGTTTAAGATTCCGGGGAATCTTGTCAAAAATCAGGCCACTTCCTCTGCATACATTTTTTCGAAGATCTCCCGGAGGCGGGATTCGTCGCGGATGATGGCGCGGAGACGGTCCAGCTGCGCGGCATTCGGCGACTCTGGAATCCAGAGGCGGAGGTAGCCGCCCTCCGCATATTTTTCGTGCAGATGCTCCAGCGTACGCTCCCAGTGGCCCTCTTTCGGGAGGGAGGGGTAATGGGCGAGTCCGTACTGGATGGTCCGGCGGATGATCTGTTCGGGCACGATGAGACGGTCGGCTTCGGCGATAATCCGGCCTTCTACCGTGTGTGGAGCCTGTTTGGAGGAGGCCCGGTGGTCTTCCGCGGCCTGGGCGATGCATTCGATTTGCGAGGGGTTAAACCATTCCCGAAGGCAGGTGTCGGCGCGGATGATCCGGCCGGATTCGAGATGGTGAATCTCCCTTCCGGCGACAAGGCCGAGGTCGTGGCAGGCGGCTGCCGCGTAGATGACATTCCGGTCAACGGGATAATGGGCGGCCATTTCCATCGCGCGGGAGATGACCTCCCGGGCGTGATTCTCCTGATGGGCTTTGTCAAAGGACGCATATTGCGGGATGACCTGCTCTTCCATATATCGGGCAAGGCTCTCGGGAATGCCGAGCAGACGAGAGGCGAGGAGGGGGAGCAGCCCCCTGTCGGCCGGGAGCCAGCCTACGTCGTGCAGATCCTTGTAGCCGAGCCACCGGGCGGATTCGTGCTCCATCAGATGCGGTTCCCCTTTCCGAAGGGTTGCCATAAAGCATTGCATCCGGAGGTGGAATTCGGGATAATCCCATTCCACCGTGGCCAGCTTTTCCCCCAGGGCGATTTCCACCCCCAATTCTTCTCGGATTTCCCGCTGGAGGGCGGCCTCGGCGGATTCTCCCGGCTCAATCTTCCCGCCCGGGAATTCCCACCAGTCCTTCCAGGGGCCGTACCCGCGCTGGGTCGCGAAAATCTGATCTTCGCGACGGATGATGGCCGCAACCACCTCAATCTGCTTCCTGGGCTCCGTCATAGGGTCGGGAGGGGATTGGCGAGGATGCTGATGCGCTTGTCCGGCTGTCTGTCCGGTTGGCCCTTTTCGCATAGGTCTACGTTTTTATTTTTACAAAATTAAAGGGAAAAATTGTTCTTTCAAAATTGTTCGCTAACTTTGCTCTACCACTGTTGACAGATCTGATATGAATCGTGAATCACTCTTTGCAGGCATTCTGATCGGGCTTGGAGCCTGCGGTTATCTGGCGCTCGGGGGCATTCCGGGAGCGGTTATCTTTGCGTTCGGACTGGTTGGCGTCGTGCTGAGCGGCGTGCCGCTGTATACTGGCCGCGCCGGGGTGATGCCGCTTCGCCAGACGCATAAGCTGCTGCTTATATGGCTCTTCAATGTGCTGGGATGCATCCTGCTGGGGCTCCTGATGATGTCGCTTGGCGGCGAGCCGATGGAGCGGGCGCAGACGATGGTGGCAGGGCGGCTGGCCCAGGGCCCGTGGCGCAGTTTCCTCCGTGCCGTGGGCTGCGGTGTCATCATTGATATCTCTGTTTGGCTTTACAAGAGCACCAAGTCAATCGTCCCGGTGCTGTTCGGTGTGCCGCTCTTCATCGTGTGCGGCTTCTACCATTCCATCGCCGACGTGGTCTACCTCGTCGCGGCCTGGCAGTGGGATCCGGCCATCCTGTGGTATTATCCCGTCATCGTCCTCGGCAACTGGGCCGGCTGCAACCTCCGGCGGGTGGTTTTGCCCGCCAAGGCCTAATCGTGTACAAACACGAAAAACACCGCCAAAATCAGGCAGGCGAAGGCCGCGAAATGATTCCAGTGGAAGGATTCCCCTTTGAACAGGAAGGTGATGATGACGGTGAAGACCGCCAGAGAAATCACTTCCTGAATGACTTTGAGCTGAACGAGGGTAAAAGGCCCGCCGTTCAGCCTGGAACCGATGCGGTTGGCGGGAATCGAGAGGCAATATTCGAAGAAAGCGATTCCCCAGGACAGCAGGATGATGAGAATCAGCGGCCATCCCGTCGAAATCTTCATCTCCTGCAGTTTGAAGTGCCCGTACCAGGCAAACGTCATAAACACGTTCGATGCCACCAGCATCAAGATCGTCCAAATTCCCTGTTGCATATCAAATTAAAGCTGTACATCCTTCCAGCAAATCCTGAAAGGTCGTCTCAAAATCTCCCGTATACCACGGATCCGCCACGTCCCGGCCGAACCCCGTGTAAGCCATCAGCAGATGAATCTTCCCCTCCGGATCCGCAGGAATGATCCGCCGCAGCCACCGCAGATTCGAGGCATCCATACAAATGATCCGGTCAAAGCGGTCGTAATCCTCCCGGACGACCTGCCGGGCTCGCTTCCCCTCGTCAAAAGGAACCCCGTGCTGCCGCAGGCACCGCTTCGCAGGCGGATAGATGGGATTCCCAATCTCCTCCGCCGACACGGCCGCCGATTCGATCCGATACTCCGCTTCCATCCCCCTGGCCCTCACCAGCGCCGTGAGGATAAACTCCGCCATCGGACTCCGGCAAATATTGCCGTGGCATACAAACAGGATCCGTTTCATCAGGTTACAAATTAAACCCTGCAAAGATACGCAATTTTCGGCCATCTCAGCTATGGTTTTTGCCCACAATGTGACCATTCTGTCCACAAAAATGGGGTGTTTTTGTGGATGAGGGGGAGTTTTTGGCCGGGTCATCCACAAGAATGGGGTGTTTTTGTGG
>JAFZAI010000097.1 GCA_017557325.1 Bacteroidales bacterium | reverse complement strand
GAGGGTACCGGACATCACCTTGAAGTAAGAAACCTCGCCGAGATGCTGCTCGACGGCCGTCTTGAAGATGAAGAGCGAAGTGGGAGCGCCCGGGTTGCAGACGATCTCTCCGCCCTCGATGGTCTCCTGCTTGGTGCCCAGCGGAGACGGGACGACGTTGACGATGAATTCCATCAGGCGGCGGACACCGATGTTCTCCTTGGCGGCGACGCAGAAGACGGGGATTGCTTCCCCGCTTACGAGGCCGGCGCGGAGACCCTCACGGATCTCGTCGGTGGTGAGTTCCATCGTGTCGAAGAATTTCTCCATCAGCTCGTCAGAACCTTCGGCAGCCTTCTCCATCAGCTCGGCGCGGAGCTCCTCGGCCTCGTCGGCGTATGCGGCGGGGATGTCGAGGGCTTCGTTCTTGCTGTTGTAGAATTTCATCGTGATGACATCCACGAAGCCTTCGAGGTTGAGGCCGGGATTGACCGGGAACTGGCAGATGACGGCCTTCTTGCCGAACTCCTCGCCGATGGCGGCGCGGACGGCATCCCAGTTGGATTTGTCGTGGTCGAGCTGGTTGACAGCGATGATCATCGGAACGCCGTACTGATCGGCGTAGCGGGCGAAGAGGGTCGTACCGACCTCGACACCGGCCGAGCCGTTCATCACCATCACGGCCGCATCAACGACCTTGAAGGCGGACAGGGCGCCGCCGGAGAAATCGTCGGAACCCGGCGCGTCGATGAAGTTGATCTTGGTGTCGCCGAATTCGGCATAAAGGGGCGTCGCGTTGATGGACTTCTGGTTCGTCTGCTCGAACTCGGTGTTGTCGGAGACGGTGTTCTTGTCTTCAACCGAGCCCCTGCGGTCAATGACCTTTCCTTCGAAGAGCATCGCTTCGCTGAGCGTAGTCTTGCCGGAATGGGAGCTTCCGAGAAGGACCACGTTGCGGATGTTTTGGGTTTGGTAATTCTTCATTGTTTCTATCGTGTTAATTTTAATTTCAACAGCCTACAAAATTAACCAAAAAAGCGATAATTTGCAACCCAAATTACATTTTGACCCCAAAATTATCCCAAAGGAAGGCTTTGTAGCTGTTGCGGTAGCTGTCGATCAATTCGTCACCGGAAAAACCGGTTTCCTCTTCGACGAGTGTACCGAGAGCGGCTTCGTCCGCCCCGAGGAGGAGGCAGGCGACGTGGAAGGAAACGGCGGGATTAATATAGAGCATCCCGTCGGTCATCAGCGCAATGAAGCGGTCGTAATCTTTTCTTGTCTTTGTCATTTTCGTCGTTGTTTTTCTCCGGCAAAGATGCATATCAAAAACCACAATTCCGATAGGTACGATGCAGATTTTTATGTTTTTTGAATAAATTCGCTGTTTTTTTAATAAATGTAACGCTGAACATTACGCTGTAAAATAAGAATTTACACGACTCCCGGCCAAAACACCTTACTTTTGTCCATCATAAACGGCTTTTTATGGACGAAAAATCGATCAAGGAAAACATCCGGATGATTCGGCGGCGGAAGGGACTCACCCAGGACTTCCTGGCCGAGTCACTTCAGATTGCGCGGGCATCCTATAGCAATATAGAGTCCGGCCCAGTCCGGATCATTCACGCCAAAGTGTGTGAATTGGCTCCTCTACTCGGCGTTTCCCTGGAGGAACTGCTGCTCGGTTATGAACCGGACCGCGATGCTTCCCTCCGCCTGAATGAAGCCGTGGCGGAGTATGATGCCCAATACCGGCGGATGCAGGAAGAATTCACCGGCAAACTCGAAGAACGTTCGTCCGAACTGGCCACGCTGCAGGATTTGGTCGAGACCCAGAAGGCGACGATCCGGATGCAGGACGAGATCATCGCGATGCTCAAGCGGCGGATTTCAGAGGAAACCATCTCCGAAAACTAAAAAATCTTCGTACCTTCGCAAATACAATGGCGAAGGAAATCCATCTTGCACCCTATTATCAGGCCGACCTCATCGAAGCCGGGCTGGATGAAGCCGGCCGCGGACCGCTGGCCGGGCCCGTGTATGCCGCGGCCGTCATTCTGCCGAAGGACTTTCACCATCCGCTCCTGAACGACTCGAAGCAGATGACCGAAAAGCACCGCGACATCCTCCGGGAAGTCATCGAGAAAGAGGCTGTCGCCTGGGCGGTCGAGGCTGTTTCCGCCGAAGAGATCGATCGGCTCAACATTCTTAAGGCATCCATTACCGGGATGCAGCGCGCCGTCCTCCGCCTCGATCCCCGGCCGGAATTCCTCCTGGTGGACGGTAATAAATTCTACCCTTTCGAGGGCTATGGATTCAAGGATTTCCGCACCGTGGTGCACGGCGACGCGACCTACGCCTCCATCGCCGCGGCCTCCGTCCTTGCCAAGACCTGGCGCGACGAGAAGATGCGGCAGCTGGCGCTGGAATACCCGCAGTACGGCTGGGATCGCAATATGGGCTATCCTACTCCGGAGCATATCGAGGCCGTCCGTCAATACGGCCTCACCCCTTGGCACCGCCGCTCCTTCCACGTCAAGCAGCTCGAGCCGACGCTGTTCTAGGTTCCGGGCGAAAACCGGGCAAAATGACCGCAACCTCACTTCGGAGCGATAGGTTCCGGGCAGAAGACCCACAAAACGTGCGGAACCTCTTACTAGAACTCCAGTGTGGCTTTGATGGGATAGTGGTCGGAGATGAATTTGCGCTCGCCGTACTCCTTGGTGATGGTCTCGAAGGAGGCGCAGCGGTTGAAGCCGGAGAAGTAGATGTAGTCGATGATCTTCTCGGGGTTGCACTTGCCCCAGCCGTTGAAGGAGCCGTGGCGGTCGGTCTTGGCGGCGACGTCGCGGGCGCTCTTCATGGTCTTTTCTAACTCGGCGATGGCCGGATTGTCGGGTTCGATGTTGAAGTCGCCGGTGAGGATGAGCGGCCAGCCTTTCGGGTTCATCGCCGCGATCTTGTCCTGTACGAGCTTAAGCCCTTTTGAGCGGGCCTCGATGCCGACGTGGTCGAGGTGGGTGTTGACGTAGAAGAATTTCTTGCCGCTCCGTTTGTCCTTGAACAGGGCCCAGGTAGCCGTGCGGCGGTGCTTGGCGTCCCAGCCGATGGACGGCTTGTCGGGTGTTTCGGACAGCCAGTAGGTTCCCCATTTGACGAGGGCGGTGGTCTTTTTGTTGTAGAGGATGCCCATCTGCTCGCCTTTGCTCTTGCCGTCTTCGCGGCCGACGCCGATGTAGGCATAGCCCTTCGTGTATTCCTTGACGTATTTGATCTGCTCCTCCAGTGCCTCCTGGAAGCCGAGGACGTCGGGTTTCTGGTCTTCGATCATCATCGGGGAAGTGGGGGCGCGGAACTGCCAGGAGTTGGTGCCGTCCTTGGCTTTCCCGAACCGGATATTATAGGAAATGACGGTGACGGAGGCGGGCCCTTCCTGCTTTTTGGCGGTCAGGGTGAAGGCGGGGGCGGCTGCGAGAACCGCCAGGAGGGAAATCATAATTTTTTTCATAACGGCAATGATTACAAGGGACAAATTTAGTAAATTTGTAGGAAAACTAAAAAAACAGTAATGGAAGAAAAAAGATTTGCAGACCTGGGGAGGATTGAGGCGATCGAGGCGCTGTATGCGGTCTCGAAGTATCACCCGATGGAGGATCTTCGGTTCGAAGGCGGTGGCGGAAGCGTGTATAATGCTTCCGCGATGTTCTTGGAGGGGATGGATTTCAACCTGGAGTATTTCCCCCTGAAGCATCTGGGGTATAAGTGCGCGACCGTCGTGACGGGGCAGCTCTATGCCGCCCTGGCGCGGCCCCGGATCCTGTCGGTCCGCCTCGGCGTATCCTCCAAATTGGACTTTACACAGATCAAAGACCTTTGGACTGGTATCGTCACGGCGGCTGCGGAGCACGGCTATGCCGATGTCGCCCTTGACCTGGCTCCGTCCCTCAACGGCCTTGCCGTCAGTCTCTCCGCCACAGGAGAGACCCCCAAGCTGACGGTAGTCCGCCGCCCCCGGCCGAAGTCTAAAGACCTCGTCTGCGTCTCGGGCAGCCTCGGCGCCGCCTATCTCGGGATGCAGGCCCTCGAGCGCCGAATTCCGGATCTGGAGAAGTACCGGATGATCATCGGAGACTATCTCAAGCCCGATCTTTCCCCGGAATTGATTTTCCAGATGGAGAAAGAGGAGATTTATCCATCCGCGGGGTACTTCGTGGGGAAGGGGCTCGCGGACACGGCAAAGCGGCTTGCCCGCGATACCGGCCTCGGGGTCAAGATCTATGCGGACAAGATTCCTTTCGAAGGGAATTCTTTCGAACTCGGCAAACGGCTCGACATCGATCCGGTCTCGGCGGCCTTCGGCGGAGGGGACGACTGCCGCCTGCTCTTTACCATCCCGATTCTTCAGGCCGAAAAATTCCGCCGGGAATTCCAGACCTTCGACATCATCGGCCATCTCGCGCAGGAAGAGGTTGGCGCCGTGTGCGTTACCCCGGAGGGCGTCGAGCTGCCCATCCGCGCGCAGGGATGGAAAGATGAAGAATAATTTTGGAATTGGTGTTTTTTTTGTAATTTTACAAAAGATTCCGGGTCGTGGTTCGACAGGCTCACCAACCGCCCGGAATGACGGAACAGAAAATCTTAAAGGCACAAAACAATGAAAAAACTTACCATTCTCCTTGCATCCGCCGCGCTGCTTCTGGCCGGCACGAATGCCAACGCACAGCTCCTTCAGAGCCTCCTCGGCGGCTCCGGGGATTCTTCCACCACCGGTGCTACCCTCGGCAACCTGATCAACTCTTTGGCCGGGACAGTCTATTCCGCCCCGATCAGCCTGAGCGGCACGTATGTATACAATGGTGTTGCCATCAGCGTATCCAGCTCGGAGGGCGGTACTCTCCAGAACCTTGCGGGCACGGCCGTCACCTCCGGCATCGAGGCCAAGATCGACGAGCGCCTGAAACAGTTCGGCCTCACTCCGGGGGCATTCACCTTCGTATTCACCCCGGGCGAGAACAACACCCAGGGCACCTTTGTCTGCTACATCAAGAGCTTCCCGCTTAACGGCACCTACATCGTCGGCGAAGGCGAGAAGACCATCACCCTCCAGTTCGGCAAGGTGATGCAGTTCCTCTCGATGACCGGCAACCTCGACTCCACGCTGACCGGCGCCAATATGGTGTTCCCCGCCAACAAACTCCTGACCTTCTTCAAGAAAGTCGTCTCGGTCCTGGGCAAATCCTCCTCGACGCTTGGCAGTATCACCAGCCTCGGCGAAGGCTATGACAATATGAAAATCGGCTTCAAACTCGCCAAACAATAGCCTTTCCGTATGTCCTTCGTACATCTCCACGTACATACACAGTATTCCATTCTCGATGGACTTTCCTCCATCGAGAATCTTTTCTCCCGTGCCGAGAAGCTGGGGATGCCCGGCCTTGCCATCACCGACCACGGCAATATGTACGGGGCGATGGATTTTTTCTTTGCGCAGAAAAACCATCCGACCGTCAAGCCGATCATCGGCTGTGAGATTTATGTCTCCAAAGGCGATCATCGCATCCGGGAGAAGGGATACTATCACCTCATCCTGCTTGCCAAGAATTACCAGGGCTACAAGAATCTCGTAAAGATCGTCTCCACGGCGCATCTGGAGGGAATGTATTACCGCCCGAGGGTAAGCCACGAGGTCATCGAGAAATATCACGAAGGACTGATCTGCACGTCAGCGTGCATCGCCGGCGAACTTCCCCGCGCCATTGCGGCTGGGGATATGGCGAAGGCCGGCGAAGTCATCGAGTGGCACAAGCGGGTGTTCGGGGATGACTATTATTTGGAGGTGATGCTCCACAAGACGGAGGTAACGGGCCTGTCGTCGATCGCCTACAATAAGGTCATCAGTGTCTATCATACCCAGCTTGTTGTCAATAAAGGCATCTTTGAACTGGCGGAGAAATACGGGGTCAAGGTCGTTGCGACCAACGACGTCCATTTCGTGAACAAGGAGGACGGCCCGGTGCACGACCGGCTGATCTGCCTCACCACCAACGAATTCGTCGACGACGAAAACCGTCTCCGCTATACGCAGCAGGAGTACCTCAAGAGCGAAGAGGAAATGGCCGCCCTGTTCCCGGACCATCCCGAGGTGTTGGAGAATACGCTCGAGATCTGCGACAAGGTGGAGGTATACAACCTCAAGAAGGATCCGATTCTCCCGGTTTACGAGATCGATCCCGCCTTTATGAAGGAGATCGACCGGTATCAGGAGCAGTATAAGGCCGTCATTGACGCCGGCCGCTGCGACAAAAATGGCGTTTCCCGTGGCGACGGCTTCTGCCATTCCGTGGCTTACCTGTGCCACCTGACTTATCAAGGCGCCCACGCCCGTTATGGGGAGACGCTGACGCCCGAGCAGGAGGAACGCATCGACTTCGAGCTCAAGACCATCAGCCGGATGGGCTTCCCGGATTACTTCCTCATCGTGCAGGATTACATCGCGGCCTGCCGGAAGATGGGCTCGATGGTGGGGCCGGGCCGTGGCTCCGCCGCCGGATCCGTGGTCGCCTACTGCCTCAAGATCACCAATCTCGACCCGATCAAGTACAATCTCCTGTTCGAGCGGTTCCTCAACCCGGACCGCGTCTCGATGCCTGATATCGACGTCGACTTCGAGGATCTCCCGGGCGCGCACGCATACGTGGAGAATAAATATGGTGCGAGCCACGTCTCCCGGGTCATTACCTTCGGCACGATGGCCGCCAAGAGTGCCATCAAGGATGTCGCCCGCATCAGCCACGTCTCCATCGAGGAGTCCAACCGTCTCACGAAGATGGTCCCCGACCGTCTCAGCGAGAAGAAGATGAAGGAATACCCTTTCAATCCCAAGCTCGACGAAAAGAAGCCCGGTTTCAAGGTCATCGAGAAGGAGGTGGACGGGGAGAAGAAGACCTTTCAGACGGGATTGGAGGATACGGACGTCAAGGTGACGCTGGCCAATTGCTACCGGCTGGTGCCGGAATTCGTGAATGAGCTTGAGAACGGCTCAGATCTGAACAAGGAGGTCCTTCTCTACGCCAAGGCTCTGGAAGGATGCGTCCGGCAGGTGGGAATGCACGCCTGCGCCACCATCATCGGCCGGGGCGACCTGACGGATTATCTGCCGATCTGCCTCAGCAAGGATAAGGAAACCGGGGAGGAGAATGTCCCTACTTCCCAGTTCGACGGGCATTTCATCGAGTCCGCGGGTATGCTCAAGATGGACTTCCTCGGGCTGATCAACCTCAACATCATCCACAACTGCCTAAAGTTGATAAAGGCACGCTACGGGAAGGACATCGATATCGAGGCTATCCCGATTGACGACAAGCCTACCTACGAGGTCTACGGCCACGGTGACACGACGGGCCTGTTCCAGTTCGAATCCCCGGGTATGCGCAAATACCTCCAGCAGCTCCACCCGGAGCGCTTCGAGGACCTCATCGCTATGAACGCCCTCTACCGCCCGGGCCCGATGGATTACATTCCCGATTTCATCGACCGCAAGATGGGGGTGAAGGCCATCGAATACGATCTCCCGGAGATGGAGCCCTATCTGAAGGATACGTACGGCATTACCGTGTACCAGGAGCAGGTGATGCAGCTTTCCCAGGCGCTGGCCGGATTTACCAAGGGCCAGGCGGATACCCTGCGAAAGGCAATGGGCAAGAAGCAGCTTGATACCCTGATGAAGTTGCAGGGCGAGTTTATGGAGGGTGGCGCTAAGAACGGCCATCCCGAGAAGGTGCTCGACAAGATCTGGAAAGACTGGGTCAAGTTCGCCCAGTATGCCTTCAACAAGTCCCACGCGACCTGCTACGCCTGGATCAGTTACCAGACGGGCTGGCTCAAGTGCCACTATCCTTCGGAATTCTTCGCCTCCAGCCTGAATGCCGCCAAGGATATGGACGAGATCAAGGTGATGATGGACGACTGCCGGGCGCATTCGATCGAGGTGCTGAGCCCGGATATCAACGAGAGTTCGGCCCAGTTCACGGTCAATCCGGACGGCAACGTCCGTTTCGGCCTCGGCCGCATCAAGAGCCTCGGCAACAACATCGTTGACGCGATCATTGCCAACCGCGAGGAGAATGGGCCTTTCAAGGATGTATGGGATTTTGTGGAGCGGACGGGCGACGTGGTGAACCGCAAGAGTCTCGAGACGCTGGTCAAGGCCGGGGCCTTCGACAGTTTCAAGCTCAAACGCTCGCAGTTCTTCCTCAACACCAAGGCCGGGAAGCCCTTCATCGACGAGCTGTATTCCTACGGGGACAATTTCCGTAAGGATACCCTGGATGCCGCCACTTCCCTGTTCGGGGATATGGAGGAGATGACCCCCGACCGGCCGGAAGTTCCGTTCTTCGCCGGGGATGAGGACCAGATGAAGATCCTCCAAGACGAGAAAGAACTCGTGGGAATTTACCTCTCTTCCCATCCGCTCGACCCCTACGCCTTCGAAATCAATACCTTCACGGATACAAAAATGGCGGAGATCCAGTCGCTCATCGCGGCCCGGGAAGACAAGCAGGACAAGCCGCTGAAACTCACTGTGGCGGGGATTGTGACAAGCGTCGTCGCCCAGACATCCAAAAACGGGAAGCCCTACGCACGGGTGACGGTGGAGGATGTCAGCGGCAAATACGAATTCTCCCTTTTCGGGAAGGATTACGAGAATTTCCTGCCGTATTGCAAGGACCTGGAAAAGGTGCTTCTCGAATGTGAGATCAAGGGCCGGTATTATGGCAAGAAGGACGAGAATAACCAGCCGGAGAAGGTGAAGTACGACATCTATATCCGGAAAATGTCCCTGCTGGGGAATGTCGCCGCGGAGCGCGTGGATAGTTTCCAGATCGACCTCACGACCCCGATGCTTGGCAAAGGTTTCAACGAGAAGCTGATTAAGGTCGTGAAAGCGCACAGCGGGTCTACTCCGCTGACGATTTTCCTGTTCGATCCCGTCACCCGTTACCGGATCCAGTTCTATTCCAAGAAATTCCAGGTCTCCGTCTCGCAGTCCCTGATCCGGGACCTCGCCGCCATCGGCGTGGACAAGTACAAGGCGGTGCTGAAATAGCCGTTCGATTTTTTGGTGAGATCACCGATCAGCGAGATTCAGGATCTTGTCAACCATCCTGAGAAACTCCGAGAGTTGATGAAGCCGGAGGAAATCGTGTATCGGAGGGGCGGGATGTTAGGCGGAAGGCTCCACTGTCTTCAATACCTTAGTGTTCTTCGAATCCTTTTTTTTCATTGACAGGGATCTCGATACTGGATTTTTACCTAAAAAAGTTATCTTTGTATGTTAATGTTGATTGATATGGTGAACAATGATAAAATAAGAGCTGGTAGAAATCGAACCTTGACTGTTTCAGAAGAAGAGATTCCTGTTTTGAAGAAAGGAATCACATTATCAAGCGAACTGTCTGATAAAACCTCTTTTGTTGACATGCTTATCAATGCCGACGCATTAACCGTATTGGATAGAATTCCGGATGAATGCGCCAATCTGATAATCATAGATCCTCCCTACAACCTAAGTAAAACTTTCAACTCCTCCAAGTTTAATGCTATGTCCGATAATATGTATGAAGAGTACTTACGGACATGGTTCAAAAAAGTCTGTGCTAAGCTGAAACCCAATGGTTCATTATATATGTGCGGAGACTGGAAGTGCTCTTCGTCCCAACAGAAAGTCATCAGTGAAGAATTAACCATAATTAATCGAATAACGTGGCAGCGCGAGAAAGGACGTGGCGCAAAGACAAACTGGAAGAATGCCATGGAAGATATATGGTTTGCCGTAAAAGACAAGGATGATTATTACTTCGACGTCGATTCGGTAAAGATGAAACGCCAGGTTATTGCTCCCTATAAGGAAAATGGTAAACCCAAAGACTGGGAAGAAACAGAAGATGGTAATTTCAGAATCACTTTCCCCTCAAATTTTTGGGACGATATCAGCATTCCCTTTTGGTCAATGCCGGAAAATACAGATCACCCGACACAAAAACCAGAGAAGCTGATAGCCAAGCTCATTCTTGCTTCTTCCCGTCCCGGGGACTTGGTTTTTGATCCATTTGTCGGGAGCGGCACTACGTGCGTTGTAGCAAAAAAACTTAATAGGCATTATCTGGGGATTGAAATAGATGAAGAGTATTGTCTCTGGGCCGCAAAGCGATTGGCTCAAGCAGAAAAGGATATGGAAATCCAGGGATACAACGGGGGATTTTTCTGGGAGCGAAACACTCTTAATCTTCAAAAGAAAGCATCAAGTGTTAGACGCCCTCATTCTTAGGAATACAATCAAACGCTATTTGGTTAATTATGAATAAGATAGTCCATCAGTTTGTCGACGATATTATTTCAAATGCGCCGACTGGAGACAAAGATTCCGTTATTAAATACGTCTGTGACAAGTATCATTTTACACGTGATAGGAAAGTGTATTACTGTCGATATTTTGCTGTTCGTTTTAGCTATTCTCAGAGCGGCTCATTCAGTAACACCGTATTGTCACTATCTGCGTTACAGAAGTATGACAAGATCCCTTTCTTTGTTGTGCTGGT
>JAFZAI010000096.1 GCA_017557325.1 Bacteroidales bacterium | reverse complement strand
GCCGTCCGCATCCTTCTTGAAGACGGGGCTCATCGCCCAGTACGGCACGTCCACGAGCGTCTTGCCATTGTAGGAAATGAGCTCTGCGCTGTTGTCGATGGTCTGCATCATCTTCGGGATGGAAGTGTATTCGGCCCGGCCAAGGGCGAGGGCGCCGCGAAGGGCAAGCCCATCCACCACCAGCGGGATCCGGAAGCCGAGCTCGAGGCCGTAGTGGCGCTCGTCGATGCCCGTGAGGACGAAGTTGGAGAAGGCGTTCTGGATGTCGTCATAGGCGCTCATCACCTTGCTCTGGTCCTTGATCTTGGCGTAGTAAGCCGTGAGACGGACGTTGTAGCCACCGGAGGAGAACTGCCAGTTGACGTCAGCCGCGAACGTCTTTACGCTTCGAAGGTTCGGGGTGACGGTGTTACGGGTCCTCGGGGAGACGAAGGCGGTCTGGAAGGACGGGGCATCACGGAAGTAACCGACATTTCCGTATACCCGCATCTTGCTGCCGATCACGTAGTTGACATTGGCCTTGATGGCGCCGGTCGGCTTGATGACCACATCGGACTTACCGTAGGATGTGACCACGTTGCCGAAACTGTCGACAACCGGCTGGATGTTGGTGCCATACTTCGCATTGATGGCCCAGACTTCCTGCGCCGTTCCCGGGAAGAGGCCCTTCCGCATCAGACCTTCCCGCCAGAAGCGGGTGTAGCCGATCCGGCCGCTGAGGTTGGCGCTCAGATTGCCCCAGTGGAAGTTCATATTGCCCCAGATGCTGAGGCTGCGGACGTGGGCGTAGTAATCGTAGCCGTATTTGTCACTCTTTCCGATAACCTCGGCCTGGCCATTCTTGAGCCAGTAGTCGAGATCGTTCTGCACCATATAGGGCGTAGAGGCGAAGTCGCGCTCGGCGAAGTTATCAATATTGAGGAAATACTCTCCACCCAGCAGGTCAGCGATCTTCTTGTAATACTCGGTCCGGTTCATCTTGACCTGGCCGCCGCCGGTGAGTGTCAGGAAGTCCTTGACCCGCCACTTGCCGCTCATCGCGAAATTGACATCGTGCTGGTCGATGTGACGCTCTTCCTGAACGTACTTGGACCGGCCGTCCGCCTGGCTGTAGTTGGCGTTATAGAGACGATCCCAGTTGATCTGCGTGTACTCCGGATAGGCTCCCGGATAGCTCCAGACCTCATTAGCCCAGGCGTACTTGGTGATATTGTCGCGCTTGAGGTCGTCGTTGGGGTCGAAATAGTAGCTCGGGAGATTGCGGTAGTAATCCGGGCGCGGATCCTGCGCGTCGTACCAGTCAAGGGCGGTGTAGCCGTTCTTGCCGAAGCGATACAGGAAGGTCGCGGAGAGATTGAACTTGTCCGACGGGGTAAAGTCGTACTTGAGGAAGGTCACGGGCTCGTGCGTCTTGCGGACACGGGCGTTGCGGACCTTGCCGTTCTGGTAGCCCCAGTTGGAGTTGTACATATTGCTTCCCACCAGGTCGTAGACTTCCTGCGTCGAGGCGTTCTGGGCACCCCGCTGGCCGGGCGTCGCAAAGAAGACGAAACTCAGTTTGTGGGCGTCGTTGAACTTCTTGTCAACACCCAGGTAGTAGGCGAAATTGCGGTAGTAGACGCCGTCCACCCAGTCGTTGCCGCCGAGACGGGCGCTCACGTTGAGGGCGACGGCCCAGCCGTTATCCATCATTCCCGTGGCGTAGGAGGCCATCAGACGGAGGCGATAGAGGGCCGAATTGGTCATCACGCTTCCGCGAAGGCCCTTGCGAACGGAAGAGGCGGTACCGTTGATGTTGGTGGTGCCGTTGAACCCGCCGGCGGCATAATCGGCCGCTTCCAGACCCACGGTACTGTCCTTGGTACGCATCGCCTCGTTGAGGCCGCTCCACAGGGAGAACGGGCCGTATCCAGTGAGGGCGTCATTGAGTTTGACACCCGCCAGATAGACTTCCTGCGTCTCGCTGTTGTAGCCTCTCTGTTTGAAGCGAACACTGGAAAAGCCGTAGCCCGCGATGTTCGTGAAGACGTCGTTGGCGTTGAATAGGACGGTCGGGTTGTCGTTGTAACCGCTGTCGTCCATATCCTGCTCGTCTGTGGCGGCATCCTCCAGTTCAGCCACCTTCTGTACGCCGGTGACGGAAATGTTGAACATATTCTTGACGTAACCGTCATTGACGGTCACTTCCACCCGCGTCTCCAGGTAATCGGGGGCCTGGACGACCAGGGAATACATTCCGTTCTGGAGCTCGGGGATAAGGAAGGTTCCGTCTTCCCCGGACATAACGGTCGCAACCTCGGTCGCCCCCTGGTAGAGGACGAGTTTGGCCTTCTCGATCGGCTGCCGGTCGGTACGGCTTACGATCGTTCCTTTCACACCGCCCGTCGGGGCCTGCGCGAAGAGCAGCGTCCCGGTGAGGAGTGCGAGGAGGAGGAGAGAGATTTTTTTAGACATATTGATAGAGTATTATTTCTTGCTGACAACGATGTAGGTGGGATAGTGGTCGGAATAGCCGCCGATGAATTGGCCGCCCGAGAATGTACGGAATGGCGTACCGGCATACTGGCCGGTCTGGTTGGTCATAAACGGCTTCTGGAAGACACGGCCGTAGTACTGGGCCTTTTTCTTCTTGATGAGCGGCTGGATCCGGAGAGTTCCCTTTTGCGCGTGCGCCAGGTTGTAATTCACGAGGATGCAGTCGTAGATGTTCCATTCTCCCCGGTAAGCGAGGGTGCCGTATCCGGCCTTGAACATCGAGAGGAAAGGCGAGAAGAAATCTTCCTCCCCTACTTCCTTGATGTCCTCCTTACCACGGAGATAAACGGCCATCGATTCATCGGTCGGGTTGTCGTTCATATCCCCCATCACGACGATCTTGATGCCCGGGAACTCCGCCTCCATCTTCCGGGCGTGCTCGTAGGCGATCTCGCCGCCGCGGGCGCGGAGGTCCTGCCCCTTGCCGCCGATTCGCGAAGGAAGGTGGCAGACGTAGAAGGCAAAATGTTCCCCATCGATGATGCCGTGCACCATCAGAATGTCGCGGGTGCGGAAGTTGTCCTGGGCCTCCTTGTCCATTTCGAACTTGATCTTTTCGCTGTTGAAATCGAAAGGAATGGATTCGCTGGAGACCACCTGCATCAATTCGGGGCGATACAGAAGGGCGCAGTCGACACCACGGCGGTCAGGGCCGTCGTAGTGGATGATCTGGAAGTTGGCGTCGGCGATTTCCGGCTCAGCCACCAGATCTTCCAGAGCGTGGCGGTTCTCGACCTCACTCACGCCGAGGACAGTATGATAGCGGCCGTTCTCCTTTGCCATCTCCGCAATGACGTGCGCCATATTGTGAAGCTTTTTGGCGTATTTGACCTCCGTCCAGGCATTGTCACCGTCAGGGAGGTACTGGTAGTCATTCTTCCCCTCATCGTGATAGGTGTCGAAGAGGTTCTCGAGGTTATAGAACCCGATCACGTACGACGAGCCCTTCTGGGCCTGGGCCCGTGCCGCAGGAACGACGGCGAGAAGAAGAAGCAGTGTGAAAAAGTATTTTTTCATTTTACCTTGTTTTTATTTCCAGAAAGTTGCAGGAGTTGTCGACTCCACAGAGGCGGCATAGGCAGCCCCGATCTTGTCGGGCAGGTTGACGAAAAGGTCAATCCCGATCAGTTGCTCCAGGTCGTCGATGGAGATGTGATATTTGTGCTTTCCGGTATCGGCATTGTTGTGATCCAGATAAAAAGCGCAACCTGAATAGTATCCATTCGCATCCGACCCGAAGAATCCCACGGTCGTGGGCTTTTGCTTCTTGTACGCGACGACCGCCTTCCAGTAATACCCCGGTACCATAACCCGGAAACCGGTAGCCGTATTGGAAGAATTGCCGAGCGAAGGCTCAAACTCACAGCCCGTGACGACATAAAGGGTATCGCAACGGCCTGCGTAAGTCCGGATGTCGCCTTCAAGTTCCGCCCACCTATTCTGGTTGAACGAGCCGATCTGAGGCGTCATATTGGTCGGATAAAACGTCGATTTGTTGCAATTGGTGGAGTTGCCGTACTTGAGCCGGTCCGCCGAGGGAATCTGATGGCCGCGGTCATAACCGCCGTAGGTATACCAGAGGTTGGGCTGATCCTCCTCCGGGAAGCAAGGATCGTAAACGCCCCAGGCTTCCGTGCGGCTGCCGCTGCCCTTGAGACCGTTGTTCAAAGGATAAGCCACCCAGCGGGAAATATGCTTGGAAGGACACCACCAGCACGACCAGTTTCGGATACCGCTCACGGAATGGGATACATACGGATCGCCATTCATATCGTGGGCGCCAAAGAGGCAACCCTGGCCGGAGGGCGTCTCGGGCAGCTCCAGCCACTTGCCGGGCTCGCCGGAAAGCGATTCGCTTCCAACGGGGAGCTGGGTAACCATTACCGAAACGCTCCCGGCCGAATTAGATACTACGACGCGGGCGGTACGTGGCTCCTCGGCAGAATTCGCCTTTGCCTCGTAAAACACGATTCCGGTCACAGAGCCCGTCTCGGATGACCCGCTGACCAGCGAGATCCAGCCTTCCTCCCCGGACAGATACTCCACCCTGGAAGTCCAGGTACCGGATGCCTTAACGACGCGAATGGTGAACTGGTCCTTGCCGCTGCCGATGGTAATCTGCTCCGGCAACACCT
>JAFZAI010000095.1 GCA_017557325.1 Bacteroidales bacterium | reverse complement strand
TGGGTCGCCGTGGAGCTCCAAGCCCGAGGCGGTCCGTCACTACGCCAATTCCCCGCACAAACTTGTAAAGAACTGGCACACCCCGATCCTCTGCATCCACGGCGGTATCGACTTCCGCGTTCCTTACGACGAGGGCATGGCGGCCTTCAACGCCGCCCAGCTGATGGGCGTCCCCTCGAAGCTCATCGTCTTCCCGGAAGAGAATCACTGGATCCTCCAGCCCCAGAACGCCCTCTACTGGCATCGGAGCTATTTTGGCTGGCTGGACCGCTGGTGTAAATAAAAGCATTGGGAAAAAGCAGATGTTCCGTTTCGGAATCATTTGCACCCGCGCAAGTAGCGGGAGGGGCCCATTTATGGGAGGGACGAGGCCGTAGGCCGAGGATGGAGAAACGGAATATCTGATTTTTCTGGAAAGAAAGCTTATTTAAAAAATGGATATAATGGTACTGGATAAGGAAGTGAAGTACCTGCCGGGGGTGGGACCGCGGCGGGCGGCGCTGCTTGCCTCGGAACTCGAGGTCCGCACCGTCGGCGACCTCATCCGGTGCTATCCGTTCCGGTATATCGACCGCAGCCAGCTCAACCATATCGCCGAAATCACCCCCACGATGGCCTCCGTGCAGATTTATGCCCGGGTGGTCTCCGTGCGGCTCCTGGGCAAGGACGGCAAGGCCATCGACGATCCCGGCAACCGCTGGGGCGCCGTTACGCGCCTTGTCGCCAAAGTGGCCGACGACAGCGGCGAGATGGAGCTCGTCTTCTTCAAGGGCATCAAATGGATGCACGCCAAACTCACGCCCGGCACGGTCTGGATCTTTTTCGGCAAGCCCTCCGTTTTCGGCGACCGCATCAACCTCGTCCACCCCGAGGTCGATCCGCCGACCGGCAGCGTCAACACCGGTATCCTCTCCGGGGTTTATCCGTCCACCGAAAAGCTCAAAAACGGCGGCATCACGGGCAAAGTGATGCAGAAACTGATGGCGGAGGCCCTGGATGAGGCGCTTCCTGCCGTTCAGGAGACCCTCCCCGAATACATTCTCAAGGAAAAAGGCCTCGTTCCCATCCAATACGCCCTCCGGCAAATCCACTTCCCGCAGGACCAGACCGCCCTGTCCAAGGCGACATTCCGCCTGAAATACGAGGAACTCTTCTTCCTTGAACTCTCGCTGGTGAAGCAGAAATTCGTCCGCAGCCACGCCGAGAACGGCATCCCGATGCCCCGCATCGGCCAACCTTTCAACGACTGCTTTAATGCCCTTCCGTACGAGTTGACCGGCGCGCAGAAACGTGTCATCCGCGAGATCCGCGACGACATGCGGAGCGGCCGGCAGATGAACCGCCTCCTCCAGGGAGACGTCGGCTCCGGCAAGACGATGGTCGCCGTCCTTACCTGCCTCATCGCCATCGGCAACGGCTATCAGGCGTGCGTGATGGCGCCGACGGAAGTACTTGCCCAGCAGCATTTTGCCAATATCTCCCGCTACCTGAAGCCCACCGGCGTCAAAGTTGTCCTTCTGACCGGATCGACCCCCGCCAAAGCCCGCCGCGAGATCCACGCCGGCCTCGAAGACGGCTCCATCGGTATCATCATCGGCACTCACGCCCTTATCGAAGAGACCGTGCAGTTCAAAGCCCTCGGCCTCGCCGTCATCGACGAGCAGCACCGATTCGGCGTCGACCAGCGCTCCCGCCTCTGGTCCAAAAATCCCGGCGGAATGCCGCCGCACATCCTCGTGATGACCGCCACCCCGATCCCGCGCACCCTCGCGATGACCCTGTACGGCGATCTCGACATCTCCATCATCGATGAGATGCCCCCGGGGAGAAAGAAGATCCAGACCCTTCAAATCGGGGAACGCAAGCGCATCGCGATGTACAACTTCATGCGCGAGCAGATTGCCAAGGGGCGTCAGGTCTTTGTTGTCTATCCGCTCATCTTCGAGAGCGAGAAGATGGATTACCACAACCTCGAGCTTGGCTACGAGGAGATTATGAAGCAGTTCCCGCTGCCGGAGTACAAGGTCGCGATGGTCCACGGTAAGCAGACGGCCGAGGAAAAGCAGTTCAATATGTCGGCCTTCGCCGCCGGCCGGGCGAATATCCTCGTCTCCACCACCGTCATCGAAGTGGGTGTGGACGTTCCCAACGCCTCCGTGATGGTTATTGAGAGTGCTGAGCGGTTCGGCCTCAGCCAGCTCCACCAGCTTCGCGGAAGGGTCGGGCGCGGTGCCGCCGAATCCTTCTGCATCCTGATGCGCGGCGACAAGGTCTCCCGTGAATCGCAGAAGCGTCTCGACCTGATGTGCCGCACCGAGGACGGTTTCATCCTCGCCGAAGAGGATATGAAGATGCGCGGCCCGGGCGACCTGGAAGGAACGGCCCAGAGCGGCCTTCCGCTCAAGCTCAACATCGCCTCGCTTTCCCACGACGGCCTCATCCTGACCGACGCCCGGAATTATGCCCTGCATATCCTCGAGGCGGATCCGCTTCTTGAGGCTCCCGTGAACGCCCCCCTCGTGGCCGAGCTCCGCAAATCCCGCTACAACATCCGCGATTACTCGAAAATTTCGTAAATTTTCTTATCTTTGCGCCTTGTGATGGAGAAGTTAGTCATCAATAACGACGAATTTTTCGGGAAGGTGGTTGCGTTGCTGGAAGAAGGGAAGAGCGTGACCATCCCGGTAAAGGGGTTCAGTATGCTGCCTTTTATCCGGGGTGAGCGCGATCTCGTGGAGTTGGTTAAGCCCGACAGGGACTACGCAGTGGACGATATCGTCCTTTTCCGCTATTGTGGCCGCTATGTGATGCACAGGATTATCTCCATTAAAGGGGAGAAGGTGACGATTATGGGGGATGGCGTTCCGCAGAATACGGAAAAAGTCACCCCGCAGGACATTTTCGGCCGGGTGGTCAAGATTCTCCGGGACGGGAAGCGGGCGGTTGATCCGCAGTCCCGCTGTCAGGTCCGCAAGGCCCGCCTTTGGCGCAGGCTTCTCCCGGTCAGGGGATACCTCCTGGCCATTTACCGCCGCCTTCCCTGGAACTGGTTCTGGCTTCGCCGCCAGTACCGCCAGATACAACAGGAAATAAAAGTAAAACAAACAGATAGCAATGAAAATTAAAGAAGGATTCGTGCTCCGCACGATTTGCGGACAGAACGTCATCTCCGGAGAGGGGAGCGCGAACGTGAATTTCTCCAAACTCGTGAGCCTCAACGAGACGGCTACCTTCCTCTTCCGGGAGGTGGAAGGAAAGGATTTCACCCCGGAGGATATGGCCGACGCCCTGATCCGGGAATATGAGGTCGACCGGGAGGTTGCCCTTGCCGACAGCCGCAAGCTGTGCGACCAGTGGCTTGAGATTGGGATCGTAGAATAGCGATGACCCTCACCGAGCGGCAATTCCTGTCCCTGGTGCGGTCCGGTATCCACGGATCGGCGCCGGAGGCCGGCCTCTTCCGGGGGCCGGTGGACTGGAATGCACTCTACGCCCTTGCCGATGCGCAGGCGGTTGTCCCGCTCGTGACGGATGGGATCGACCATCTGCCCGCCGAAGAAAAACCTTCCATCGAGGTCCTCGAACCCTTCCTTGCCGACACCCTGGCGACCGAGATGCGGAACGAGACCATCAACCGCTTTGCCCGCGGACTTTTCCGGCGGATCAACCAGGGCGGTATTGATGCTCTGATGGTCAAGGGACAGGCCGTGGCGCGGCTCTATCCCGACTCTCGTCACCGCCAGCCCGGCGACATCGACATCCTCGTTCTTCCGGAAGATTACGCTACCCTCAAGTCGCTGATTACCTCCAAGGCAACGGCTATCGATGAGGAGCACCCCGAGATTCTGCATCAGGGAATGAGTTTCGGCTCCGTCGAAGTGGAACTCCACGGCACGGTTTCGACGCTGATGTCGGTCCGCCTCGACCGGAAGCTGGGTCTCCTGATGGAACAGATGTTCCGCGGGAAGGATTTTACCGTGGAGGATTTCGGCGGAGAGTCCGTCAAGACTCCTTCTGTTTTGTTCGACGCTGTCTATATTCTTGTCCATTTCCTGCACCATTACTGGAGCGGGGGCGTTGGAGTGCGCCAACTCATCGACTGGGGACTTTTTGTCACGCGCCACTTCGAAGACCTTGACAAAGCCTCCCTGGAGGCCGTTCTGAAGGATCTCGGTATCTTCCGCCTATGGCAGACTTTCGCGGGACTCTCCGTCGCCCATCTGGGAATGGATGGCTCGAGGATTCCTTTCTGCACGGACCGCTATTCCCGCAAGTACGAAGGCATTCTCCGCTATCTTATCAAGAGCGGCAATTTCGGCAAGAACCAGCCTCGGGAGAGCCGGGAGCGTTCTTATTTTGGCCGGAAACTTCATTCTTTCTGGCAGTTGGTTGTCTGTGACAGGCTCCGTCATTTCCCTGAATTCCCGGCTGAATCGCTCCGGTATTTCTCCGGCGCGTTCCACTATGGGCTTATCAGACTTTCGGAGGGCGTATGAGGACACTGCTGAAATACTTCCGCTGGCTTTACCGCCATTCCGAGGGGGTCCGGTGGTCGCTCTTCTGGAATGTTTTCCTCGGCATCTTCAACGTCGCCGTCAGCCTCACTTATATTTATCTCTGCAAGCGCCTTGTCGATATTGCGACAGGGGATGCTTACGGGAATATTATATGGTATACGGCGGCCGTTCTGGTGCTGATTGCGGTCCGTCTGGCCATTTCGGCTATCAATGTTCGGATCGAGAACCTGGCCTCCTCCCGGATGAATTTTATCATTCGCCGGAGGCTTTACTCCGAGCTCCTTCTCGCCCGGTGGAACGGCAAGGACAGTCGCCATTCCGGGGATACCCTCAATCGCCTCGAGACCGACGTCAATACCGTCACCAGCGTCATTTGCACCGACTTTCCGCAGATTGTCACAACCGTGGTCCAACTGGTCGCGGCAGTCACCTTCCTCTGCACACTGGATTGGCGGCTGACGGTGATTCTCCTGCTGATCACGCCGTTCTTCCTCGCCTTCAGCAAGGTGTTCTTCCGCAAGATGCGCACCCTTACGCGCAACATCCGTGAGACCGAGAGCAAGGTCCAGAGCCACCTGCAGGAGAGCCTTCAGCATACGGTCGTCGTCCGCTCGATGGAGGCCGGAGAAATGATGGAAGGCCGTTTGGACGACCTCCAGAATACGGAATACGGCCAGGTCGTCGCCCGGACGCGCTTCAATATTTTCGCCCGCACCACCGTGGGCGCCGCCTTTGCTTATGGCTACATCGCCGCCTTCCTCTGGGGCGTCTACGGCATCTACCGGAAGATGTCTACCTTCGGTACGATGACTGCCTTCCTGCAGATTGTCGGGCAGATTCAGCGCCCGGTCGTGAACCTGACCCGGCAGATTCCGTCCTTCATCGATGCCACTGCATCCATT
>JAFZAI010000094.1 GCA_017557325.1 Bacteroidales bacterium | reverse complement strand
GGTATCAAGATCATCTCTCCGAAGACGACCATTATCTGCCGCGTCAAGGCTACCCGCGGAATGCAGCAGGCTGCCGCTGAGGCGACTGAGTAATCCCGGCGTATGGACTACCTCGTTGTCGGCCTGGGGAATATAGGCGCTGAATACGCCTTCACCCGCCACAACCTGGGCTTTATGGTGTTGGATGCCTTTGCAAAGGCATCCAATGCCGTTTTTGAGACCAAACGTTACGGCGACATTACTGAGGTATCGTTCAAAGGGAGGCACATAACGCTGCTGAAGCCGTCCACTTATATGAACCTGAGCGGCAGCGCCGTCCGGTTCTGGATGAACAAATACAGCTTCCCGCTGGAGAATCTGCTCGTGATCTCTGACGACCTCAACCTGCCTTTCGGTACCATCCGGATGCGGATGGGCGGCAGCGCCGGGGGGCATAACGGCCTCAAGAGCATCGAGGAATGCCTGGAGACGGACCGGTACGCCCGGATTCGGATCGGTATCGGAAACGGCTTCCCGCAGGGCGGGCAGATCGACTTCGTGCTGGGCGACCTCTCGGAGGAAGAAAAGGAGCAGGTTCCCGGGATTTGCGAGAAAATCATCGCTGGCGTCAAGACCTTCGTCACGGCCGGACCGTCCTACGCGATGAACGACCTGAACCGGCGCAAACCGGTCGAAAAAGAAGAAAAAGAGTAATTATTTCATTTTTTTTACAATTTTTTGCAACGTTTCGCACACGATTTGCATCTATAGAGCAAGGTTTAGGTTTTAGTACACGCCAGGGGGCCGGGATACAGTTCTTGTACCGGGCCCCCTGTTTTTTTGCATTTCTGCTAAAAAATGACGAAATTGCAGGACATTTCTGAAAGTTGGATTACGGATTATTCAAAATGAGGCTGAAAAAATACTTTCTGATTCTTTTGGCAGTGCTGTATTGCGCTGATACTTGGGCCATTCCGGTCCGTCACCGTCAGACGACCCTTACCCAGCCGGACGGATATACATTCGTTGTGCAGAACATCGGTGATGAGTGGTTGCACGTTTCGATGACGCTTGACGGCGCCGCTGTCATCAAGGGCGAGGACGGTTGGTTCTGTTATGCCCGCTTTGATGCGGACGGTCACCGCTACTCTACGGGCGTACACGTCGGGCCGGACGCGGATCCCGCTGCCGTTTCCGAGGCGCGCAATGTTCCCTGGAGGATGCTCTACTACCGTGCGGCCACGCGCCGAGCCCTGCAGCCCTGGGCACAGACCGGGCGTCCCAACATCATTCGCCGCCTCAGTGCGATGCATCCGATGACCAAGGCCGGTAACCCCATTCAGAAACACGGAATCATCATCCTGGCCCAGTTCAATGGCGAGGGCGAGGAATTCCACTACACCAAGAGCGATTTCGACGCGATCATCAACGGCAGCGGCAATTCCACCGCGATGGCTTATTTCAACGACCAGTTCGGCGGCAAATACGAATTCCATTTTGATATCTACGGGCCGGTCACGCTTCCCCACGATTGCAAGTATTATGGCGAGAACGACTCCGACGGAGAAGACATGCGTCCACATGAGATGATCATCGACGCCTGCGATGCGCTGGATTTGAGCGTCGATTTCTCCAAGTATGATGATGACGGCGACGGTGAGATCGACAATGTATTCGTCTTCTTTTCCGGTAAGGACGCGGCGGATGACGAGGAGAACAATGCCGACTGCATTTGGTCGCATCAGTGGTACGTGAAGGACGGCGCCGGGGTGGTCAAGACCTACGACGGAAAAATTCTGAACAATTACGCCTGTACTTCCGAGCTGATGCGCTCGATGACGACGAATACCTACAGGATGGCCTCTATCGGGACATTCTGCCACGAGTATACCCATACCTTCGGCGTTCCCGATTTCTACGATACCAATTACAAAGGGACCGGCGGGATCGCCGATGCCTGGTGGCAGAGTTTCGGCCTGATGTGTGCGGCCAACAGCAACAATGACGGCCATACCCCGCCCAACTACAATTCCGTGGAGCGGATGGAGCTGGGCTCGGAGAACCCCTGACCCTCGAGGCTGGTAATTATACGTTGGAGCCCATCCAGAACAGCGGCGTCTTCTACCGGATCGACAGCGACGATCCCGGAGAGTATTATCTCCTTGAATGCCGCAATCAAAAAGGTTGGGATCAATATCTTCCCAATGCCGGCCTGCTGATTTATCATATTGACAAATCGACCCGTAAGACCGGTGTAGATAACTATGGCAAGAGTTGTACGGCCCTGGAGCGCTGGGAAGGGCTCAACCTCGTCAATGCCTGGCCTGCGCATCAATGCGCGGACCTGGTGGAGGCGGACATCTCCATTACCAATACTTACAAGAACATCCAATACTACGATGTGCTTCTCCAGACGGAGAAGAGAGCGGTTTGGCCCTACAATGATGTAAAGGCCTTCTCGGCTTATACCTCGCCGGCCTTGACCTTCTGGAGCGGTGCCCAGTCACATCTGGCGATTTCCAATATCACCCGTTCCGGGGAGAACATCACGTTCACGGTCGTCGGATCCGCCGATGTGAGCGCTCTTCCGACTCCTGCAAACATCACCAAGACGGTATTCCAGGATGCCGCCCTCATTACCTGGGAGGCTTCCGACGCCGAGTTTGAAGGGAAAGGCTATCTCCGCTACGGGACGAAGGAGGTATTGGTCGAGCCCTATGAGCCCGGGAAATATGCCTTCTGGATAGAAGGGCTTACCCCTTCCACGGCTTATACCGTACGCCTCTGGTTCAAGATGGACGGGATTGACGGCAAGGTGGACGAGACCACCAAGTTCACCACCGCTTCCGTCAAGAAGCACGTCTATCCTTACATCTGGCTCGACAGCGCCGCCCGGACGGCCGACGGCCAGTTTGTCTCCGGCTCCAAGATTCCGCTCCGGGTTTGGAATGCGACGGAGGCCACCGAGGTGAAATGGTTCTTCAACGGCTCCTCCATTCCACGGGGCAAGGACGGATGGTATGAACTGAAGCGCAGCGGTGAACTCTCGGCCGAGGTGGTCTGGGAGGATGGCACCAAGGATGTTGTCTACAAGAAAATTGTCGTGAAATGATGAAAAAGATACTATATTCCCTGGCCGTGTGCCTGTCGCTGGCCGCCCTTGCCGCCTGTGAGGAGAATCGCGGGATGGATCCGGAGATGCTCAATGCGGAAGGCCTGTCGCTGGAAGTGAACGGCCGGATCGTGCAGGATTTTGCCGAAAGCCAGTGTCAGATGACGTTCAATGCCAGTCGGAATGAATTCCGCGTGGGCGACGACAAGATGACGGAATACTATATCCTGAAATGCAACAAGGTCCCCACCGCAAAAGGGGAGACCCTGAATGTCGATCTTTCGTGGACGCAGAGCGGTTCCCTTCAGAGCCGCAGCGGACTTCGCTTCGTGGTGGAGAAGATCGGGGATGACGGCCGCGTCTGGCTCTGGGATGAGAAAGACGCAATTGCCGCCATCATCTACAAATCAATCTACTAGAAGCTCTTTCCGATCTCGATGAAATCGTCAGCCTTGAGGGCGGCGCCGCCGATGAGGCCGCCGTCGATGTCGGGCTGTGCGAAGAGTTCCTTTGCGTTGGACGGCTTGCAGCTGCCACCGTAGAGGATGGTCGTATTCTCGGCGACTTCTTTTCCGAATTTGCCTTCCAGCACCTTGCGGATGCAGGCGTGGATTTCCTCGGCCTGGTCGGCGGTTGCGGTCTCGCCCGTACCGATGGCCCAGACGGGCTCGTAGGCGATGCCGATCTTCGCCATATCCTCGGCGGAGAAATGGAAGAGGACGTTCTCGGTCTGCTCGGTCACGACCGCGAAATGACGGCCGGCCTTGCGCTCTTCGAGCATTTCGCCGACGCAGAGGATGACGCCGAGGCCGTTATCCAGGGCCAGGCGGACTTTGTCGACGAGCTTGGCGTCGGTCTCGCCGTAATACTGGCGGCGCTCGGAGTGGCCCAGGATGGTCCACTGGCAGCCCGCGCTGACGAGCATATTGGCCGCGACTTCACCGGTGAAAGCACCTTTGGCCTTGTCGGCGCAGTTCTGGGCGGAGAGTTCGACTTTCGATCCCTTCAGGGCTTCGGCAACGCTCACGAGGTGGGTGAACGGGGGAGCGACGATGAGACCGACATTTGCGGGAACTTCCGCCGCTTTGGCGGCTACGGCCTGGGCAAGGGCTACACCTTCGGCAACGGTGGTATTCATCTTCCAGTTGCCGGCTACGATTTTCTTACGCATAATTCTAAAGTATTTATAGGTTAAATTCTATTCAACGAGGGTAGTGGCGTCATTCCAGGAGACGTTCTCTTTGTAATAATTGTTGAGGAAGTCGGTCCCGTAGGCGGGGAGGTAGACGGTAAGGCCGGAGAAGGCGTTGATC
>JAFZAI010000093.1 GCA_017557325.1 Bacteroidales bacterium | reverse complement strand
GAGTTCGTTCGGAGCGATGATGTAACGCTTCTCGCCGTCTGCATATTCGACGAGGGCGATACGGGCGCTGCGGTTCGGATCGTATTCGATCGTGAGCACGGTAGCAGCGACACCATCCTTGTTGCGGAGGAAGTCGATGATACGGTACATCTTCTTGTGGCCGCCGCCGCGATAGCGGACGGTCATCTGGCCGGTATTGTTGCGGCCACCGGTCGACTTGAGGGGTTCGAGAAGCTTCTTGTAGGGCTTCTTCGCGGTGATCTCATCAAAAGAGCTGATCGCTTTATTGCGCTGTCCGGGAGTTACCGGTTTGTATTTCTTGATAGCCATATAATCGGTCCTCCTTAGATATTAACATAGAAGTCGATCTTGTCGTCGCCGGCGAGGGAGACGTACGCCTTCTTGAAGTGATTCATGCGGCCGCGAAGCAGACCGGCCTTGGTATAGCGCTGTTTGCGTTTGCCGTGATAGTTGAGGGTGTTGACACTCTCGACGGTCACGCCGTACATCTGCTCGACAGCGTTCTTGATCTGAAGCTTGTTGGCCTTGCGGTCAACGATGAAACCGTAACGGTTCAGTTTTTCGCCCTGAGCCGTCATCTTCTCGGTTACGATAGGCTTAATTAAAATTCCCATTTCTTAGTCCTCCTGAATTAAGCCCGGGAAGCGAGGATGTCCTGGACACCGTCGACCATCACGATGTGGTTGGCATTCATGATAGCGTAGGTGTTGATCTCGTCGACGGAGATGACATCAACCTGCTGCAGATTGCGGGCGGAGAGATAAATGTTATTGACGTTGCGAGGGAGCACGACGAGAACCTTGCGGTCACCGGCCTTGAGGGCGGAGAGGATACCGAGGAGTTCCTTCGTCTTGGGAGCTTCCATCATGAACGGCTCGACGAGGGTGAGGGCGTTCGCCTGGACCTTGTAAGTAAGGGCGCTGAAGCGGGCGAGCTGCTTGACCTTCTTGTTGAGCTTGTTGCGATAGCAGCGCGGCTTCGGGCCGTGGATGTTACCACCACCGACGAAGATACCGGCCTTGAGGGAACCGTGGCGTGCGCCACCGCCGCCCTTCTGGCGACCGAGCTTCTTGGTGGAATAGGCAACCTCGCTGCGATCCTTCGTCTTGGACGTACCCTGGCGCTGGTTGGCGAGGTACTGGAGGACGTCGAGATAAATAGCGTGGTCGTTCGGCTCTACACCGAAGACTTTCTCATCGAGAGTGACTTTCTTTCCGGACTCAGATCCGTCAATTTTGTAAACTGACAATTCCATAGCTTAAGCCTCCAAAATTAAATAAGAACCTTTAGCTCCGGGAACAGAGCCCTTGATGACGAGAAGGTTTTGCTCAGGGATGACCTTGACAACCTCGAGGTTGAAGACCTTGACGCGCTCATTGCCCATGTGGCCTGCCATGCGCATGCCGGGGAAAACGCGGGACGGCCAAGAGGACGCACCCATGGAACCAGGGTGACGGAGCCGGTTGTGCTGGCCGTGGGTCTGACCGCCGACACCTGCGAAATGATAGCGGTGCACGACGCCCTGAAAACCTTTACCTTTGGAAGTACCGACGACGTCGACGAACTTGGTGTCTTCCTTGATGACATCAGTGAGCGTCAGCGTGTCGCCGAGTTTGAGATCCTCTGCGAAATCGGCCTCGAATTCGACCAATTTGCGCTTCGGGGTGGTTCCTGCCTTTTCGAAGTGACCCTTCAGGGCCTCGCTGGTGTGTTTCTCTTTCTTTTCGTCATAGGCAAGCTGCACAGCGGCATAACCATCTTTCTCGACTGTGCGGATTTGCGTGACAACACATGGACCAGCCTCAACAACGGTGCATGGAATATTTTTTCCATCAGCACCAAAGACGGACATCATTCCGACTTTCTTTCCAATTAATCCAGGCATTGGTTTGTTAATTAATTGTTTATTAATGCTTTAAGTATTTCCGCATACTTTTGCGGACCGCAAAGGTACGACTTTTATCTCTGATTTCCAAACTGTTTTGCAACTTTTCAACAAGTTTTTCAACAACAAAAAAGCCCGGCCGAAACCGGCCGGGCACAAGTGCCTGAAACACGATTATTCCCAGATGTGGGCGTACTCCTCGGCGAGGAGAGGCTTGAGGTCGGCGGCGGGGACGTCAACCGCGATGAGGCCAAAGACGTAGGCCGCGATCTCGTAGGGATTATAGTAATAGGTGATGCCTTCCTTGCTGAGGGTGAAGTTGTCGTTGGGGTGAATACCCTCCTCCCAAAGCATACCTTCCTCGTAGTCCTCTTGCTCTTCGAGGTACTTCAGCAGCAAGGCAGAGAGTTCATCCTCGTAGTCCTCGCGGAAGAGCTGCGTATCGTGGACGCGGCAGCCGGTGCCGAGGTCAAGGACTATGGGAAGGAAATAGTAATAGCCATGGGCCGCGCCGAAGAAATACTGGTAGCCCGCTATATTATAATTGGTATAGCCTTCGGGCGCCGTATGGGAGAATTCACCCGACACCTGCCATTCGCCCTCCTTCATAAACGCTTCCTCTTCTTCATCTTCGTCGTCGCCTTCCCAGATACCTTCCTCGAACCATTCTCTCACCTTCGACTCCTCGGCGATGGCCAGGGCCTTGACCTGCGGATCCCTTTTGCCGAACATCGCCTGGGCGATGGCGCAGTTGATGCTGTCGGCCACGACGGGATCGAGGCGTTCGTCTTCGACATATTCCACCGAAAGGCTATACTCGACGCGATAGTCCTTCTTCAATTGGATGGTCTTGGCCTCGACGAAGGCCTCCGTCTTTAACGTGTCAATTCCGGGAGCCGCCGGAGCGTTCTTCTTGTCCTGCTTGCAGGAAACGCCGGCAAGCAGCACAAAGGCCGCCAGGCCGGTCAGGATAATTGCCTTTTTCATTATTTCGCCAGTTGTTTTTTGATCAGTTCGAGTTTCGCGGCGGGGCCGTAGGCATACTCGCCCACGCTGATGGAGTCGAGCAGGTAGAGGTCGCTGCCCCGGAAGAGGGTCGCCTCGGCGCTGCGGCGGATTTCATGGATCTTGTCCACGGACTCCTTCGGCACGATCAGATGGCAGGGAATGACATAGGCGACCGGATTGAGCGCTACGGCATGGGCCACGGCCCGCACGCCCTGGGGGTTTTCGACAAGGGCGGCCAGGTCGCTGTAGCTGTACAGGCCGGGGGCAAGGTCAAAGAGGGCCTTCCAGACGGATTTCTGGAACTTGGAGCCATAGAGGCAGAGGTCCTCCCAGCGGAGGGTCTTCCCGAGCTCCACGAGCTCGTCGGTCGTGATCTTGCGGGTCTCGATCCGCTCCACCGCGTCGGGGGAATGCGCGGCGATGCGGGCGGCGATGTCCGCGAAGTGGCGGTAATCGGCCGCGATGGACGCGACCTTGCCGTCGATTTCAGTGACGATCCATTTCATGGTTAGTCGTTATTCATTTCGGCGATGTCCACCGGACGGGGGGTCTTGTCGCCCATCAGGTAGCGGGAATAGTAGTCGGCCATCTTCCAGAAGAAGAACTCGTTCATGTCGCCGAAGCCGTGGCGCTGGCCGGGCAGGACGAGCATGTCGAAGCGCTTGTTGGCGCGGATGAGGGCATTCACGACGCGATAGGTATTCGACGGGTGGACGTTGTCGTCGATGTCGCCGGTGACAAGGAGCAGGTGTCCCTTGAGGTTCCGGGCCAGCTCGGGATTCGTCGCGACATGGATGGTGTAGGTCGTGTCGGTCTCGGTGATCTTCTCGCGGACGCCGTGGTGCTGCTCGCTCCACCAGCGGTTATAGATGTTGTTGTCGTGGTTGCCGGCGCAGGAGACCGCCGCCTTGAAGAAATCGGGATAGGTCAGAATGGCCGCCGTCGACATGAATCCGCCGCCGCTGTGGCCATGGATGCCGACGCGGTCCATATCCATCCAGCTGTAGCGCTCGCCGAGCTGCTGGATGGCGTATTTCTGGTCCTCCAGGCCATAGTCACGGAGGTTGCCGTAGCCGTAGTTGTGGTACCATTTCGAGCGCATCGGGTGGCCGCCGCGGTTGCCGACGGTGACGACGATGAAGCCGAGCTGCGCCAGGCGGTCGGTGCGGGTCATGCCCTGGCTCCAGGAGATGTTGACGGCCTCCACCTGCGGACCGGGATAGACATAGTCGCAGACGGGATAGACCTTTGTGGAGTCGAAGTCAAAGGGCTTGTAGATGGCGCCGTAGAGGTCCGTCACGCCGTCCGCCGCCTTGACCTTGAAGCGCTCCGGGAACTTATATCCAGCCTCGAACAGGCGGGAGAAGTCCGCTTC
>JAFZAI010000092.1 GCA_017557325.1 Bacteroidales bacterium | reverse complement strand
CTCCGGAGACCAGTAGAACTTGGACGGTGAGAAAGCCTCGAAGCCCGAGAAACGTACGCCCATATCCACGGAAAGCTTCTCGCCTGGCTTCCACGTATCGCCGGCATAGACGGCGGGCTCGATCGCCCTTTGGCGTGCCAAGGCCTTGTAAGCTACCAGGGAGGAGTCCGTCAAGGGGCCCAGGACGCCGGGGTTGAGGTCGTACAGCACCGCCGAGGCGCCATAGGCGAGCGTGTGCCTGTCGTTCAAAACGCTCTTGAACCCGGCCTTGGCGAACACCTGGTTCACTCCCGTGGCGAGGCTGTAGGCCGAAACGGTATTGAAATTGTCGTCCACGACGTTTGAGTAGCGGTCGTAGCCCGTCACCATGGTGAGCCCCGTGCGTCCCGAAACGGTATGGCGCCATTTGACGGAAGCATTGAGGTTGGAATAGCGGAAGGTGGTATCCCCATCGAAGGAGAAGCTGTCGCGGGACCAGTAGCCGTAGGCCTGGATGGTGTTGCGGTCGTTCACGCGATGGGTCACGGAAGCGTTAAGGTCGCTGAAAGAAGCCCTTCCGCCGGAATAGGCGCTGTTTTCCGGAAGGAGGTTGAAGAGCCAGTTGGAATATGTCGTGCGACCTCCTACTATGAATGTGGTTCGGTCTTCCTTGATGGGGCCCTCGATATGGAAACGGCTGGTCAGCAGGCCGAGTCCGAGCGACCCCTGGACCTTCTTGGCGTTGCCTTCGCGGCCGCGGACGTCGAGTACGGAGGATATGCGTCCGCCGAACTCGGCGGGAATGGAACTCTTGTACAGCTCGATGTCGTTGATGACATCGGTATTGAATGCCGAGAAGATGCCGAAGAAATGGCTGGGGTTGTAGATGGTACCGTCGTTGAACAGGACGAGGTTCTGGTCGGCCGATCCGCCGCGGACGTTGAAGCCGCTCGAAGCCTCGCCCACGCTCTTGACGCCGGGCAGGGTGAGCACGGCCTTCAAAACGTCGGCCTCGCCGAAAGCGGAAGGGATCTTCGATATGGTATTGATGCGGACCTTCTCGATGCCCATGCGGGCGTCGCGGTGGTTGACCATGCTCTCAGCCGACACGACCGCTTCCTTCAGGGAGGTGATGCGCTCCTTCATTACGACGTCGAGGCCACCGTCGCTGTTTACGACTACATTCAGCTTCAGGTCCTCAAGGGAATACCCGCTGAAACTCAGGACATTCTCGCCCAGCGGAAGGCTGATGCGGAACCCGCCGTCATTGTCGGTGGTGCCATAGATGCCGGTACGCCCGTCGACCACTACGACGCCCGCAAGGGGCTCGCCGGAGAGGACGTCGCGGACCGTGCCGCGGACTACGGCGCGGTCGCCCCGCGCATCCTCAGGCCGGCCGACCTCGTACACCTTGTTGGCGAAGGTCACCATTTCATTGCCGGCATTGATGAGGCGAAGGAGTTCGTCGTCGGCCTCGCCCTTCCTCCCGGAGCTGAAGAACCCGAGGGGAAGAGACGTATATATCGTCTTGTCACCCACTTTGAAATCGCCCTCGGGCAGCTCTGCAGGGGCCTGCGGCCCATATTCCGCGAGAGGGGCAAGATCTTCGGTTTCCGGCTCCGAAAGGCTGACGGCCTTGCGCCGCGCACGCATCGCCGAGGCGATGCCCGCTTCGGAAGGGCTGGCCGCCAGGCGGAGAGCCTTCTTCTTTCCTATCGGCATAAGGAGGCCGTCCTTCTCGAAGAAGTACAACACCTTGTCTTCGAAAGACTCGATGGCGTAGCCGCTGGAGGAAGAAGAGGAAAGGTTGGTGATGAGAGCCTTTTTCACCAGTCTGTAGACTGCGAATCCTCCGCCCTCGTGAACCACTTCATAGAAGCCCGGAGATACCGGATATCCTTTCTTCAGGAGATTGACGAACCTGACGTCACCCATAGTGGCCTGGTCGACGTGCTCCCTGGCGGGAACGATGGCGGTCTGGGAGCCCGGAGGCATCAGCTGGACCTCCCCCCCGAAGGCGTCGACGTTGACCATTACGCCCTCATAGAGCTTCCCGTCAAGCGTTATGCTGCCCTCGACAAACACCGGAGACTCCCAGAAATAAGTCCCGTCGAAGAGGATGTTGTACCTCATCGCCTGCCTGCCCCGGTACAGAACCGACCTGCCGGAAGAGTTGTAGATGAAATCGCTGCGCTCCACGTACTCCTGCCCCTTGGCGGGGGACACGGATAGGATGGCAGATGAAATGAATAGAAAAACAAAAAGAGTCCGTTTCATACAAGAAACAAAAATAGCACAAATCCTACAAATAACTAACGGATGGAATCGGAAAATACTGCATAAGGTTTTAAATAGGTCGAAAAGGTGTTGTAAAGTCCGAAAAAATGACTACCTTTGCCCCACTTTTGCCCTTAAAGGCGAAGTGATTGATATTAGTTGTTTTATTAACCTAAAATTTTTTGCAAGATGGCTGAATACCTGATGCCTGAAAGAAAGCAAGAGATTTTCGCGAAGTACGGGAAGTCCAATAAGGACACCGGCTCCCCTGAGAGTCAGGTTGCATTATTTTCCTACCGT
>JAFZAI010000091.1 GCA_017557325.1 Bacteroidales bacterium | reverse complement strand
CCTGGCCCTGGATGAGGTGGGGGATATCCTCGAGATGACGGCCTCGGAGGGGTCTGGGATTTCCATTCTGCACCAGACGTCGGTTCCGCTGCCGGAGGATATCGAGAAGAATGTTATTACCCCGGTGATCCGGAAATTCTTTGCGATGACCGGTCTCTCCAGCCGCGTGGAAGTGACGGTTCTTCAGAAGATTTATCCGGGCTCCGGCATCGGCTCCAGCGCGGCGTCGAGTGTTGCGGCGGCGTTCGGTATGAATGAACTGTTCGGCCGGCCCCTGTCTACGCTGGATCTGGTCGTCTGTGCGATGGAGGGGGAGAACCTCGCCAGCGGTGGCTATCACGCCGACAACGCGGCGCCGTCGCTGATGGGAGGCATCGTCCTGATCCGAGGCTACGAGCCTCTGGACCTCATTTCGCTGCCTGTTCCCGAGAATTTCTATTGCACCGTCATCCATCCGGAGATCGTGGTGTCGACGAAGGAGGCGCGAGGCGTTCTCCCTAACGCGGTTCCCCTGCACGATGCCGTCTGCCAATGGGGGAATGTCGGGGGATTGGTCGCGGGGCTCTATGCCGGCGATGTCGGACTGGTCGGCCGCGCGATGCAGGACGTCGTCGCGGAACCTTTCCGCAAGCGTTTCATTCCCGGATTCGACAATCTCCGGGAGAAGCTGCTCGCCGCCGGCGCGTTGGCAATGAACATTTCCGGATCGGGACCGTCGGTGTTTGCGCTTTCCGACAGCCGGGAAACGGCGATGAAGGCCGGTGCGATGATGAAGGCGCATTTCGCGGATCGGGGCATCGGCAGCAATCTATATGTGACGAAGGTTGCCTCCCGGGGCGCGAGACTTTTGGCGGAATGATGTACTACAGCACGAATGGAAAGGCCCCGAAGGCCGATTTGCGCAAGGCCGTCATCAAAGGACTGGCGGAAGACCGGGGACTTTATATGCCAGAGAAAATCGGCCGGCTCCCCGGGGAATTCTTCCGCGGGATGGGGGAGAGGTCGTTTGTGGATAACGCTTTCGCCGTCGCGGATGCTTATTTCGGCGAAGACGTGCCGGCGCCGGTCCTGCGGCGGATCGTCGAGGAAACCCTGTCGTTCGACTGCCCGCTGCGGGAGGTCGAGCCGGGCATCTATTCGCTGGAACTGTTTCACGGCCCTACGTTGGCTTTCAAGGATGTCGGAGCGCGTTTTATGGCCCGGCTGCTCCGGCATTTCACGGCCGGGGAAGGGGAGATCAACGTGCTGGTCGCCACCTCCGGCGATACCGGCAGCGCCGTCGCGAACGGATTCCTCGGCATCGACGGAATCCGGGTATTCGTACTATATCCCAAAGGGAAGGTCAGCCCCATCCAGGAATGCCAGTTCACGACGCTGGGCCGGAACATCACCGCCCTGGAGATCGACGGCGTGTTCGACGACTGCCAGGCGCTGGTGAAGGCGGCATTCATGGACGAGGAATTGAACCGGCGGATGAAACTGACGTCCGCCAACAGCATCAACGTGGCGCGCTTCCTGCCGCAGTCGTTCTATTATTTCTGGGCGTATGCCCGGTTGCAGCGGCTCGATAAGGCGGAGAATGTGGTCTGCAGCGTGCCCAGCGGCAATTTCGGCAACATCTGCTCGGCGTTGTTCGGGAAGCGGATGGGACTGCCCATACGCCGGTTCATCGCGGCGAACAACGCGAACAGCGTATTCTACGAATTCCTGCAGACGGGCTCCTACCGGCCGCGTCCCTCCGTCCAGACCATTGCGAATGCGATGGACGTCGGGGATCCGAGCAACTTTGCACGCATCTGGGACTTGTACGGGAAGGATGTCGACGCCATTCGGGCGGATATATCCGGCGCGACGTACAGCGACGCCGAGATTGCGGAGACGGTCCGCGAATGCTACGCCCGGACGGGCTATCTGCTGGATCCGCACGGCGCCTGCGGCTACCGGGCGCTGAAAGAAGGTCTGCGCCCCGGCGAGACAGGCTTCTTCTGCGAGACGGCCCACCCGGCCAAATTCAAGGATACAGTCGAACGCATCATCGGCGCTCCGGTGGCGATTCCCCCGGCTCTCGCAGCATTTATGAAGGGGAAAAAGCAGTCCGTCCCGTTACCCCGGGCATTCCCTTCCTTCAAGGAATTCTTGCTCTCGAGCTGAATCGGGCGTCCTGGTAGGGACGCCTTTTTTGTGACTATCAAATTTTGTAATTACAAGTATTAGAATTATATTTGCGATATGACGCGTAAGGAGAGGATATTGTTAGGACTCATTAAGGGCCGTGCTCGTGAGGTAGTGCCTTCCGGCGCTAAGGTGTATCTATACGGCTCCAGGGCCCGCGGAGAGGCGCGGGAAGACTCTGATTGGGATATCCTTATTCTAGTCGATAAGCCACGTGTTGAGCTATCCGATTATGATGAACTCTCCTATCCTCTTACTTCGCTGGGCTGGGAGCACGGAGCGATGATCATCCCCATTCTTTACACCAAGAAGGAATGGGACCATCCGGCCTCTCTTCTTTTCCGACATAATGTTGAACAGGATGCTATCTTATTGGTATGAAACTGAGCAGTGAAGAACGCGAGATAATCATTAAAATGCAGCTTGAGAAATCTGACCGTTTTATGTCAGAAGCATTGGCCGTGTCTGGTTTGGGTATGTGGGACTTAGTGGCGAATCGGCTCTATTATTCTGTTTTTCACGCTGTCGCAGGTTTGTTTATCAAGGATGGCCTTGAGGTGAAAAGCCACAAAGGAAGCGTATTGATGTTCGGCCAGAAATATGTTCAGACGGGATTCTTTGATGCCCGTTGGGGGAGATTGTATGCCAAATTGCAAGATCTCCGTGAAAAGAGTGACTATAATTTGGTTTATGTGTCGACTAAGGATGAAATGCAACCCCTGCTAGAAGAGACGCAGGTTCTCATTTCAACGATTAAAGAGTATATAATTTGCCAGCATCAAAAGAATTGAGTAATTCCGCAACAGGATTTGAGTTGACCTGTATGGTAAATTGAGAATTTTGTAAGGAACTATGTCGGTATTATCAAGCGAAACAAACAATTGCAGCAGGTAATGCGCAATGATTACCGCATAGG
>JAFZAI010000090.1 GCA_017557325.1 Bacteroidales bacterium | reverse complement strand
CGAAGCCCGAGCGCGGTGAGCGCCCGGAGCGCCCCGCCCGCCCGGCCGAAGAGCCCGCTCACGAAGAGAAGGAGTCGGACATCTTCTAAAATCGCGTTCAGTAAACGACTGACACACAGCGGTTTGCACAATTTCTCCTACCCCAAAACGGGTAGGAGAAATTTTATAATCACCTACCAATCAAACACTTATCAAACGCGCAGACATCTGCAAGGCCGGGTCCGCCAGGACTCCGGAAGAAATATTATTGGGAATTTCCCTACAATTCCTTATCTTGCAACGTTTTTCTAAAACACTGCGGCTATGAGAAAATCCATTTCCCTCCTGAATACAACCATACTGGCATTCTGCCTTCTGCTGGCAGCCGGAACAGGCGCCTTCGCCCAGACAGGAGAGCCTGCCCAGGCGTCCGATGCGCCCGAGCAGCCGTATGGCGTCGTCAACCTGAGCGTCTGCAATATGCGCCGGACGCCGGATTTTGATGCGGAGATGATTTCCCAGGCCTTGCTGGGAACACCGGTCCACGTGCTCGCTTTCAATAAATGGTACCAGATTCAGTCGCCCGACACATACACGGGCTGGGTACATCCGGAAGGGGTGCACCTGATGACCGAGGAGGAATACCACGCATGGAATGCCGCCGAGAAGGTCGTCGTAACCGCCCTCTTCGGCATCGCCTACAGCAAGCCCTCCACCTCGGCCGACCCGGTGAGCGACCTCACGGGCGGCGACAGGGTCAAGCTCAAGGGCCTCGTCAACTGGTTCTACGAGGTAGAATTCCCCGACGGGCGGATTGGCTACATTCCCCGCAACATCGCCTCCAAGGAGAGCGTCTGGCGGGAAAATCTCCGCACGGACACGGAAGCCATCCTCGCCACAGCCCGGTCGATGACCGGATTCCCGTACATCTGGGCGGGAATGTCTCCGAAGGGAATGGACTGCAGCGGCTATGTCCGCGCCGTGCTGTTTCTGCACGACATCATCATTCCGCGGGACGCGGGTCCGCAGTCGCGGGTCGGCAAACGAATTGAGCATCCTGACGACTTCCTCCCCGGCGATCTGATCTTCTTCGGAAAACGCGACCCGCTCGGAGCCAAAGACCGCATCTCGCACGTCGGCTTCTACCTGGGCGGTAAACAATTCATCCACTGCGCTGGCATCGTCAAGGTGGGTAGTTTCGACCCGGAAAACCCCCTCTACGACGAATTCAACACAGGACGGATGCTTTACGCCTCCCGCATCCTCCCCTTCATTGACAAGGAAGAAGGCCTCAACACCACGCTGAGCAATCCGTATTATGCAAAATAGGCGCGACTTCCTCAAGACGGCCGGCCTGCTCGCGGCCGGAGCGGCTGTCGCCAGCTCCCTTCCCGGATGCACCCCGAAGGCCCCGAACATCAACCGCCTCACCGGCAAGATGCGCCTCAGTTTCGAGCCCTACGAGTTGCAGCTCCGCCATACCTTCACAGTCGCCTCTTATAGCCGTAAGACGACGCCCGACGTGCAGGTCCGCATCGATTTTGAAGGATTCACCGGGTACGGTGAAGCGTCGATGCCTCCCTATCTCGGGCAGAGCGTCGAGAGCGTCACGGCATTCCTGCAGAAAGTCGATCTGAGCGGATTCAACGATCCCACGCAGATGGAGGAAATCCTCACCTACGTCGACAGCCTGAGCGAGGGGGATTCGGCCGCAAAGGCCGCCGTGGACATCGCCCTGCACGACCTCGTGGGTAAGCTATGGGGACTTCCGTGGTACCGGATCTGGGGATTCGATCCCGCCAAGGCGCCGGACACCACCTTCACCATCGGCATCGACACGCCGGAAGTGGTCCGGGAGAAGACGCGGGAATGCGCCGACAAATTCAACATTCTTAAAGTCAAAGTAGGCCTGGATAACGATAAGGAAATGATCCAGACCATCCGGGAGATCACCGACCTACCCATCGCAGTGGATGCCAACCAGGGCTGGAAAGACCGGCAGCAAGCGCTCGACATGATCTGCTGGCTGCACGAGCAGGGCGTCGTAATGGCCGAGCAGCCAATGCCGGTGGACCGCCTTGACGATATCGCCTGGATCACCGAGCGCAGTCCCATCCCCATCTTCGCCGACGAATCCATCCAGCGCCTTCGCGACATTCCCGCCCTCAAGGGCGCCTTCTCCGGCATCAACATCAAGTTGATGAAATGCACCGGGCTCCGGGAGGCTCACAAAATGATGACCCTCGGCCGCGCCCTCGGAATGAAAGTAATGCTCGGCTGTATGACCGAAACCTCCTGCGGCATCTCCGCCGCGGCCCAGCTCTCCCCCGCCGTCGACTTCGCCGACCTGGACGGCAACCTGCTGATCGCCAACGACCGCTTCGACGGCGTCCGTGTCCTCGCCGGCCGCCTCACCCTCCCCGACCGCCCCGGTATCGGGGTGGTGCCGGTGAACTATTGACCCGGAATCTTTTTCTTGCTATATTTGTAGAAAATCCGTTGCATTATGACAGTTCCTGACATCATCATCGCCGTGGACGGGCATTCGTCCACCGGGAAAAGCACGTTCGCCAAGCTGGCGGCCAAGGAGTTTAATTTGCTGTATCTGGATTCCGGCGCGATGTATCGCGGCGTGACGCTTTATGCGATGGAGAAGGGGCTGATTGCTCCCGACGGCACGATTGACGAGGAGGGGCTTCGGGAGGCGCTTTCCGGGCTCGATCTGAAATTCGTTTCGACGCCGGAGGGCAGCAAGACCTTTATTGGGGAGCGGTGCGTGGAAGGCGAGATTCGGACGCTGGAGGTGTCCAATCGGGTCAGTCCCATTTCAGCCATCGCCTTCGTCAGGGCCTGGGTGGATGAGCGGTTGCGCGCGATGAGCAGCGGTGGAAGGGTCATTATGGACGGCCGGGATATCGGAACGACGGTGTTTCCCAATGCCGAACTCAAGATTTTTATGACCGCTGAGGCACGAATCCGGGCGCAGCGGCGGTTCGACGAGATGGTGGCCAAGGGCGAGACGCCCGTCTTCGAGGATGTCCTGAAGAATATCCAGGAGCGCGACTACATCGATTCGCACCGCGAGACTTCCCCGCTCCGGCGGGCCGAGGATGCCTACGTGATGGATAATTCCGACATGTCCCTCCACGAGGAGACAGTCTGGCTCCGCGGCCTGGTCCAGGGCAAGTTCGGAATCCTCGAATAATGCCCCGAAGCGTCGAAATAGACCCTCATTCCGGCTTCTGCGGCGGCGTCATCCGCGCCATCGGGAAAGCGGAGGATTTCCTGGAGGGCGGCAAGACCCTCTATTCCCTCGGCGCCATCGTCCACAACGACAGCGAACTCGACCGTCTGGCGGCCAAAGGACTCGTCACGGTCGGTCCCTCCTTCCTGGATGAAGACGGCACCGGCAAGGCACTCCTGATCCGTGCCCACGGCGAGCCCCCGGAGACATACACGCGCGCGGCCGCCCGGGGCTTTGACGTCATCGACTGCACCTGTCCGGTGGTGCTCCAGCTCCAGAAAAGCATCCGGGAGGCCTGGGGACGCCTTCACGCCGGGACGGCAGACGGAGGCACCCTGATCATTTTCGGCAAGATCGGTCACGCGGAAGTGCTCGGCCTGCAGGGGCAGGTGGAGGGACAGGCCATTGTGGTGGAAGATGTCCTGATGCTGGAAGCCGCGCTTGAATCGGGGCAGATTCGCACGGACGCAGCCGTGGAAATCTTCTCTCAGACCACCAAAAGCCCCGCTGAATATGCCGCCATCTGTACGCTCCTCCGGGAGAGAATGCCGGACCCTTCCCTGCTGACGGTCCACGAGACCATCTGCTCGCAGGTCGCGATGAGGCACGCGCGGATGCAGGAATTCGCTGCTGCGCACGACGTCATCATCTTCGTCTCCGGCAGGGCCAGTTCCAATGGCCAGGTGCTCTCGGACCTGTGCCGGAAAGTGAATCCCCGGACCCACCTCATCGGCGGCCCCGGGGAATTGAAGCCGGAATGGTTCTCGGAAGGAGACTCCGTCGGAGTCTGCGGCGCAACGTCCACGCCCAAATGGCTGCTGGAGGAAGTTGGCAACCGGCTACTGTCAGAGGTTCCGGGCAAAAACCCGGCAAAACGTGCGAATCCTATAGAATAAACTTGAGGTTCCGGGCAAAAACCCGGCAAAACGTGCGCAACCTATAGAATAACGTGCGCAAACTCACACAGATGCTGCCGCAGCGGCCATTGCCTCCTGCCGGGCCCGCTCGACACTCTTGGAGCGCTTGAGGACAAAGCCCGAACCCAGATATTTCGTACGGACATCCTCGTCGGAGGCGAGTTGCTCCGGCGTCCCCTCCTGCAGGATCGTTCCTTCATAAAGCAGATAGGCGCGGTCGGTGATGGCGAGGGTCTCGCCGACATTGTGGTCGGTGATGATGACGCCGATGTTGCGGTATTTGAGTTTGGCGATGATGTACTGAATATCCTCGACGGCAATCGGGTCAACGCCGGCAAAGGGCTCGTCCAGCAGGATGAACTTCGGGTCGACGGCCAGGGCGCGGGCGATCTCGCACCGGCGCCGCTCACCTCCGGAGAGCTGGATGCCGAGGCTTTTGCGTACCTTGCTGAGGTTGAACTCGTCGATGAGCTGCTCCAGGCGGTCGTTGCGCTCCTGTTTGGTCATCTTCGTCATTTCCATCACGGACATCAGATTGTCTTCGACGGACATCTTGCGGAAGACGGAAGCTTCCTGCGGGAGGTATCCGATCCCCTTCTGCGAACGCTTGTACATCGGGAGGTCGGTGATATCTTCGTCATCCAGGTAGATCCGGCCGTCATTGGGAACAATCTGGCCGGTGATCATATAGAAACTGGTTGTCTTGCCGGCACCGTTCGGGCCGAGGAATCCGACGATCTCACCCTGGGTAACTTCCATCGAAACACCCTTGACGACCGTCCGGATGCCGTATTTCTTGACCAGATTTTTGCAGTGGAGTTTCATACCTATTTCGTATCCAGTTTCATCAGTTCAACGAGTTTGCGGACCTCTTCGTTCTTGGAAATCAGGTCGAGGGCCTGCTCGCCGGGCATATAGGGCTTCTTCTCAATCTCGCTGTCGGGCGTAACGTCGACCAGGACCTTGACGAGGGCGGTGGACAGGATGCGGCGGAGATTGTGCTCCATCTCCCGGAGCAACCGCTCCTCGATCCACTTCCGCTGGGCGTCATTGATCACGACGAGCGTCACGACTTTGAGGCCGCCCTCCTCCGCGAAGCGAAGGACGGGAGCCTTGAGCATATTGTAGAGCCGAGTCTGGCCGGAATACTGCTCCGCCAGGGTCCCGAAGGCCGCCGCGACGGATTCGTCGGAGGGAATGACCTGGCCGGCCGTATCGATTTCGACCGCGTCGGTGCTTTCTTCTTTTTCGTCCAGGATGGCGCCGAGGGACAGCGAAGCGCCGGTCTTGGCAGCGCGCCGGCGACGGGGGGCGGCAGGGAGGGGATCCTCTCCCTCGGCACGCTGTGCCTCGGTCGGGATGACAGAGGGAGCGGCAGCGGGAGCCGAATCAGGCGCAGGGACCGTAGCGGGAGTCGGAGAAGGAGCCGGTGCTGGTTCGACTGGCTCACCAACCGGCTTGGCAGCGGAAGCGGCAGCGGCGGGGGCAGCGGCGAGTGTAGCGACCGG
>JAFZAI010000089.1 GCA_017557325.1 Bacteroidales bacterium | reverse complement strand
CGGCAAAGTCACCCTCAGCGAAAAAATCCAGTATGGCCTGAAGCAGGCCGGCGAAAAGGCCGAGAAGATCATGGGCGAAGCGAAGGAGAAAGGCAAGGACCTCTACGCAAAAGCTTCCGTCAAGACCAAGGAGACGGTTGATGCCGCCAAAGCCAAGGTCCAGGAGCTGAAGGACAAGAAGAAAGAAGCCTAAATCCTGGCCAATCCGGAGAATCAGATAATCCCTTTAGCTGTCAGAATAAGTAAAATCTCCGATGGAGTGACCACTTTGGGCTTTTGCGGGAAGTGCTTTTTGTTGTTGGTTACCATATATGCATCTTCGACGGAAAGGGAAATCTCGTAAAAGATCTGGTCTGTAGGGTCGGGATGCTCTTCGAAAGAGGGTGTTCTTCCCGGGTTTCGGCCGTCATTTCTGAATTTTGATAGAATTGCCGCGGAGACATCTTCCGGAATGGCAAGAACTGGAAGACACAGAATCCCTTCATATTCTTCCAGGATTTCATCGCAAACGAGCGGCTGGATGATTCCCGAAAAAACAAGTGATAAGACTCGGGATGCGGATGAGTCGGGTTTGTGTGATTTTGCGGCGGCGACTAATACATTGGTGTCAATAACTGCGTATATCATTCTACTTGTTTCGTTTCTGGCGCCTGTAAGAGGCGATTAGTTCGTCAATTTCCTCTTCGGTCCACTCGTGCTCTTCCTTTGATGACCAGCTTTGACTGCGCGTGAGGGCGTCTTGAGCGGCGATGGAGCGTTTCTCTGATTCGTTTTTGTTTGTGGTGATGGGGAAGGGGATGGCCTTCTCCCGGACAACGGCCCTCGCGAACAGGTTGAAGGCGGCACTGGTGCTGATGCCGAACTCTTTGCAGAGGTCGTCGAATTGTTTCTTTATATCCGAATCAAGGCGGATGGAAATGGCAGTTGTTGACATAATGTATATTATTTTTACATCGCAAAGATAGCATAATAATATTAAATTACAATTATTAATAGATTACAATTTCTCCTTTTTCCATAATTCTTAAACCAGTCTTTTGATTCTACTTGGTCCGCTGCAAATATTGGAAAAATATCCGAGACCGAATTCACGAAACATATAAATCTTCTGATTGAAAGAAATATTTATATGTTTTTTGAATGAATTCGCGGTTTCTTTCATTGCATTGGATTCTTGCAGACTTTTGCTATCTTTGCAGTATCAGCAATGTGCTGTTGACACACAACATTTGAACCCGATTTATTATGGGAAAAATCATATTGACGGGCGACCGCCCGACGGGAAGGCTCCATCTGGGGCATTATGTGGGATCGCTGCGCAACCGGGTGCTGCTGCAGGATGCCGGGGATTTTGATCGGATGTTCGTGTTTATCGCCGATGTGCAGGCGCTGACGGACAATGCCGACAACCCGGAGAAGGTGCGGCAGAATGTGCTGGAAGTGGCACTGGACTATCTTTCAGTGGGGCTAGACCCGTCGAAGGTCACGATATTCATTCAGTCGATGGTGCCACAGTTGCACGAGATGACGCAGTATTTCTCCAACCTGGTGACGGTGGCGCGTCTCCAGCGCAATCCCACCGTCAAGACCGAGATCAAGATGCGGGGATTCGGCGAGGAGGGCCAGGAGCAGGCCTTTGGCAGCGGCGTTCCGGTCGGATTCTTCACCTATCCCATCAGCCAGGCGGCTGATATTTGCTTCTGCAAGGCGACGACCGTGCCCGTAGGGGAGGATCAGGAGCCCATGCTGGAGCAGTGCCGGGAGATCGTCCGGAGTTTCAATTCCACCTATGGCGAAGTGCTGGTGGAGCCGGAGATTCTCCTGCCGTCGAACCTTTGCTGCCGACGCCTGCCCGGTACAGACGGTAAGGCCAAGATGAGTAAATCCCTCGGCAACTGCATTTATCTGAGCGACGATCCCGCCGAGGTCAAGAAGAAAGTGATGAGTATGTTCACCGATCCGGGCCATCTCAGGATTGAGGACCCTGGCAAGGTGGAGGGCAATACAGTATTTACCTATCTCGACGCCTTCATCGAAGAGGGCGATTTCGAACGCTTCTGGCCTGAGTATAGGAATCTTGACGAGCTCAAGGACCATTACCGTCGGGGCGGTCTCGGGGATGTGAAGTGCAAGAAATTCCTCCTCGCCGTGCTGAACGACCGCTTGGAGCCTATCCGTGCGCGTCGTCATCAGTGGGAGCAGGATATCCCCGGCGTCTACGAGATTCTCCGGAAGGGAAGCGAGGCTGCCGCCGCTGTGGCCGCCCAGACCCTTCACGAGATGCGGGACGCGATGAAAATCAATTATTTCGACGATGCTGCACTCATCGCCGAGCAGGCGGAGAAATATGGCAGTCGTTAAACGGAATTTCCCCGTAACGGGCCTGGGGTGTGCGGCGTGCGTGGCACGGGTGCAGAGCCGTCTGCAGGAGCAGAAGGGTGTGCATTCTGTCAGCGTAAGCTTGGCGTCTCACTCGGCACAAGTCGAGTATGACGCCGCCGTCTGCACACCGGAAGGGCTCAAGAAGGCCGTGCAGGACGCCGGTTATGATCTGATCGTCGAAGGGACGGAGGACCAGGCCGACGACGAAGCCGACCGGAGACGGCATAACGATACCGTTCTTCTTTGGCGCCAGACCCTTGTCGCCGTTATTACAGCCGCAGTGATGATGATTCTTGGAATGGCTTTCCGGCCGTTCCCCGGGAAGGGATACATCCTTTGGGCGCTCGCGACCCTTGTTCTGGTCTACTGCGGCCGCCGTTTCTTCGTGGCGGCCTGGAAGCAGCTTCTGCACGGAAGTGCCAATATGGATACCCTGGTAGCCCTTTCGGTGTCGATTTCCTACGGCTTCAGCGTTTTCAACCTGTTGTTGCCGCAGGTGCTTGCGGAGCAGGGACATCTCTACTTCGAATCCTCGGCGATGATTATCGCCTTCATTCTCCTGGGACGTCTCCTGGAGGAGCGGGCAAAGCAGGGGACAACGGCCTCTATCCGGGGCCTGATGGATCTCCAGCCCCGCACGGTGACAGTTCAGAAGGTGGAAGTGGAAGGCGGAATGCCGCTTTACAAAGAATACAAAGTTCCTGTGGAACAGGTGGTCCCGGGCGATATCGTCATCGTGAAGCCCGGCGAGCGGGTGAGTGTCGACGGCGTAGTGACCGACGGCGAATCCTATCTGAACGAGAGTATGCTGACGGGCGAGAGCGTCCCTGTCTGGAAAAAGCGGGGCTCGAAGGTTTATGCCGGCACAGTTAATCAGGATGGATCGTTCTTCGTGAAGACGACCGGTGCCGGTGGCGATACAGTCCTTGCCTCGATTATTCGGATGGTCCGCGATGCGCAGGGGTCCAAAGCGCCGGTGCAGCAGCTGGTCGATAAGGTGGCGGCCGTATTCGTTCCGGTCATTCTGGGGCTGTCGTTGTTGACGCTCGCCGTCTGGCTCCTCTGCGGAGGCCCGGTCGCCCTTGCGTTGACGGCGATGGTTTCCGTGCTGGTGATTGCCTGCCCGTGTTCTCTCGGCCTCGCCACGCCGACCGCCATCATTGCCGGCATCGGCAACGGTGCGGCGAAGGGGATTCTCATCAAAGATGCCGCCTCGCTTCAAGTCGCTTCCAAGGTCACGACTGTCATCCTCGACAAGACCGGCACCGTGACGACCGGTACGCCCCGGGTGGTATCCTCCTGGTGGCATCCGGCGCCCGGTATCGACGATGCGCCGAGCATTCTTTATTCTCTGGAGCTCCGCTCCGGGCATCCTCTGGCGGAGGCTATTGTGGCCGAACTCCGGGATCAGGCACGCCAGTTGACCGTTCGCGGATTCGAAAATCTGCCCGGAAAAGGTGTAAAAGGCACAGTCGAGGGGATTGCATACTATGCGGGCGGCCGGACGCTTCTCGCGGAGGTGCTTCCCGGCGAAGCCATCCCGGATGAACGGGCTTCCATATTTTTGTTCTCCGAGGCCGGGATCCTTGCAAATTTCGTCGTGGCCGATACGGTGAAGCCTTCTTCCACGGGGGCGGTCCGGGCGTTGACGGATCAGGGAATCCGTGTCGTGATGCTGACCGGGGACAATGCCGTTTCGGCCGCAGCCGTGGCGGAGGAGGCCGGGATTCGGGATTATCGGTCCGGCGTTCTGCCGGGGGAGAAGGCGTTGTTTGTGAAATCCCTCCAGGAGAAGGGTGAGGTGGTCGCGATGGTGGGGGACGGCATCAACGATTCGGCCGCCCTGGCCGCTGCGGATCTTGGGATAGCGATGGGGAAGGGAAGCGACATTGCCATTGACGCTTCGATGGTGACCATCGTCTCTTCCGATCTCGGCAAAATTCCCGCGCTCATCGGCCTTTCCAGGCGCACCGTCCGGATTATCCGGCAGAATCTTTTCTGGGCGTTCTTCTACAACCTGTTGGCTGTCCCGATTGCGGCCGGCGCACTCTATCCGCTGACCGGCTTTCTGCTCAGCCCGATGATCGCCGCGGCCTGTATGGCGCTATCCAGCATCTGCGTTGTGACCAATTCCCTCCGGCTTACGCGGGGGTAAACGTGCCGGGTGGCGGGACCTCTCCGCCATCGATCAATTCTCGGAGTATGGAAAGATAGTCGCCGGACAAGGTAGCGGGATGCTCGAAGGCGTCCCGAAGTTCTTTCAGGGAATACTTGCCGTGTCGGGCGGCAATCCAGCCACGAAGCGCAGAGGCCGTATCGGCCGGAACTGACTTGCGGGCACGACACACGTCGCAGTGGCCGCAGGGGGCGGCATCCTTTTCGCCGAAATAATCCAGCAGGAAGGATTGCCGGCAGGCTGTTTCATCCTCCACGTAGGCCTTCATCGCCGCAATCCGCTCTTCAAACATATCCTTGAGCATCTTGTAACGCGCTGGCTGCACATCCAGGTTGCCGGGGCGGATGCGGTCGTGGTGAAGGGTAATGACGTCCGCGTGATCGGAGGGAATGTATTTGATGATGTGCTCCAGTGCGAGGCCGTAGAGCAGTTGTCGGAGCTGGGATACCGAGCAGTCGGCCTTGCCGGCGAGGAATTCCTCATCGACGGTGTGCGGCCAGGAGAAGATACCGTCGTAGGAGCGCATCAGCGTTTCGAGGATGATGCCCATCTTGAAATCCGGCAACTCGATGTCGTTCAGGACCTTCCGCTCTGCGACAATCTGTACGCGGGTCCGGATGTCGAGATCTTCCGTAACGGTCCAGTGACCGGCCCGCTCGAGATAGCGGATGGCATACCAGGCACTGCTGCGGGAAAGGTTGAACTGAGCGGTGAATGCCGTCAGGTCGAATTTGAGTTGCCGCCCCTCCCCGGTCTCGTAGGGGACTTGATAGAAGATGTGAACTTTCTGGTAAATGTCGGCGATATACTCCAGCGAGGGGAATGTGGCTGTAGCAATCTGCTTGAGGCGTCGGAGATCCGACGTATTCCAAAGCAGCACGGCGTAGGAGGGTTTGCCGTCCCGGCCTGCACGGCCCGCCTCCTGGAAATAGGCTTCCGGGCTGTCGGGCAGATCGTTGTGGACGACAAAGCGCACGTCGCTCTTGTCGATGCCCATTCCGAAGGCGTTGGTCGACACCATCACGCGGATATCGCCCTTCTTCCATTTCTCTTGCCTTTCGCTGCGGGTCGGAGTGCCGAGTCCGGCGTGATAGAAGGAGGCGCTGATGCCCTCGCTCCGGAGAAATGCGGCCGTCTCTTCACATCCTTTCCGTGAGCGGACATACACGATACCGGAGCCGTCTACGCCTTTGCAGATGCCGGCAAGCTGACCGGCCTTGTCTTCGCAGCGGCGGACGATATACGACAGATTCTCCCGCTTGAAACTCCCTTTCAGGAGGTTTTTCTCCTTGAAGCACAGTTTCTCCATGATGTCGTCCGCGACCTGCGGCGTCGCCGTGGCCGTGAGGGCGAGGACCGGTGCATTCACGAGCGTGCGGAGTTCGCCGATGGCGAGATAATCGGGCCGGAAATCGTATCCCCACTGCGAGATACAGTGTGCCTCGTCGACGACGATATAGGAGATCCTGAGAATCGGCAAATAGGATTGAAACAACTGCGTACCAAGCCGCTCCGGAGACAGGTACAGGAACTTGAAATCCCCATAGGCCGCATTGTTGAGGGCGGTGTCGACTTCCCGTCGGGTCATCCCGGCGTGGATGGCGATAGCGCGGATGCCCCGGTCGCGGAGATTCTGCACCTGGTCTTTCATCAGGGCGATCAGCGGCGTTACCACCAGTGCCGTACCGGTCGTCATCAGGGCGGGCACCTGGAAGCAGACGCTCTTGCCTCCTCCCGTCGGCAGCAGCGCAAGGGTATCCTTCCCCGCGAGCGCGGAATCCACGATTTCGCGCTGCATCGGGCGGAAGCTTTCATACCCCCAATATTTCTTCAATACCTGCTCCGGTGTCATACGACAAATATAACCAAAAAAGCCGTCCTCTGCAATGCTCCCCATCAGGCAAGTCACAAAAAGGGCCCAAAACGTGACTATCCCCTTCGGCCAAAGCCGGGCAAGTCACAAAAACGGCCAAAAATGTGACTTGCCCCTTCGCCGGGGGCCCGTCAGCCTGCGGCCTCCATAAACTAAAAACGCCGGGCCCGTCAGGGACCCGGCGCTTTGCATTGTGGTCGTCTTGCCGCTTACAGCTTCGGACCGGCCTTGACGAGGGCCTTGCCGGCGCGGTTGGACTCGTACTTGACGAAGTTCTTGATGAAGCGGCCGGCGAGGTCGCGGGCCTTCTCCTCCCAGATCTTCGGATCGGCATACGTGTCGCGCGGATCGAGGATACCGGTATCAACTCCTTCCAGCTTGGTAGGAACCTCGAAGTCGAAGAACGGAATCTTCTTGGTCGGGGCCTTGTCGATGGAGCCGTTGAGGATGGCGTCGATGATGCCGCGGGTATCCTTGATGGAGATCCGCTTGCCGGTGCCGTTCCAGCCGGTGTTGACAAGGTAGGCCTTCGCCCCGCTCTTTTCCATCTTGCGGACCAGCTCCTCGGCGTACTTGGTGGGATGCAGCTCGAGGAAAGCCTGGCCGAAGCAGGCGGAGAAGGTGGGCGTCGGCTCGGTGATACCGCGCTCGGTACCGGCGAGCTTGGCCGTGAAGCCGGAGAGGAAGTAATACTTGGTCTGCTCCGGGGTGAGGATGCTGACCGGAGGCAGTACGCCGAAGGCGTCCGCGCTCAGGAAGATCACCTGCTTGGCGGCGGGTCCGTGGCTGTCGGGACGGACGATCTTCTCGATGT
>JAFZAI010000088.1 GCA_017557325.1 Bacteroidales bacterium | reverse complement strand
TCCTTCTCGGCGCTCTTGCGCGCCTCGGTGGAAGGACGGACCTGGAAGCCGATGATAACGGCGTCGGAGGCTTCGGCCAGCAGGACGTCGGACTCGGAGATGGCACCGACCGCCTTGTGGATCACGTTGACGCGAACCTGCTCCGTGGAGAGCTTGATGAGGCTGTCGGAGAGGGCCTCCACCGAACCGTCCACATCGCCCTTGACGATGATGTTGAGCTCCTTGAAGTTGCCGATGGCGATACGCCGCCCGATCTCCTCGAGGGTGAGGTGCTTCTGGGTCTTGATGCCCTGGATGCGGATAAGCTGCTCGCGCTTGTTGGCGATGCTCTTGGCCTCGCGCTCGTCGGCCATCACGTTGAATTTTTCACCGGCGGCAGGGGCGCCGTTCAGGCCGAGGAGGGTGACCGGCGTGGACGGACCGGCCACATCGACCTTCTGTCCGCGCTCATTGTACATCGCCTTCACGCGGCCGTAATAGCTGCCGCAGAGGATGACGTCACCGACCCGTACCGTGCCGTTCTGCACAAGGATCGTGGCGATATAGCCGCGGCCCTTGGCGCGGGCGGACTCGATGACGGCACCGTTGCCCGGCTTATTCGGATTGGCCTTGAGTTCCAGAAGGTCGGTCTCGAAGAGCACCTTGTCGAGGAGTTTGTCGACGTTGAGGCCCTTCTTGGCGGAGATTTCCTGGCACTGGTACTTGCCGCCCCAGTCTTCGACGAGAATGTTCATCTCGCTCAGTTGCCGGCGGATCGTGTCGGGATTGGCACCCGGCTTGTCAATCTTGTTGATGGCGAATACCATCGGGACACCGGCCGCCTGGGCGTGGTTGATGGCCTCCACGGTCTGGGGCATCACCGCGTCGTCGGCCGCGACGATGATGATCGCAAGGTCGGTCATCTGAGCACCGCGGGCACGCATGGCCGTAAAGGCCTCGTGACCCGGGGTGTCGAGGAAGGTGATGTGCCTTCCGCTCTTGAGCGTCACGTTGTACGCACCGATGTGCTGCGTGATGCCGCCGGCCTCACCCGCAATCACGTTGGTGTTGCGGATGTTGTCCAGCAGGGAAGTCTTGCCGTGGTCAACGTGACCCATCACCGTAATGATCGGCGGACGCTCCACGAGGTCTTCCGGACGGTCGGCTTCGACCTCCGCTTCGACCTCCTGGGTGAGTTCCGCACCGACGAATTCGACCTTGTAGCCGAATTCTTCGGCCACCAGCACGAGGGTCTCAGCGTCGAGACGCTGGTTGATGGATACCATCAGGCCGAGGCTCATACAGGCTCCGATGACCTTGACCACAGGGGTGTTGTTCATCAGGGTCGCAAGGTCGTTGACCGTAACGAATTCGGTGACCTTGAGGACCTTGTTCTCCTCGCGGGCCTGCTCCATTTCCTCCTGGGTACGGAGGGCGGCCTGCTCGCGTTTCTCCTTGCGGTATTTGGCGCCGAAGTTGTTCTTCGACTCGTTCATCTTGGCGTATGTCTCCTTGACCTGCTTCTGGATCTCCTTCTGCATCTCTTCCTCTTCCTCCGCGGTCATGGCGGGCTTGAAGCGCTCGCCGCGTTTGCGGCCCTTGCCGGAAGCGGCCTGTTCCTTGGCCTTCTTGTCGGCCTTGCCGCCCTTCTTGGCCTTCGGGTCCTCGGTGCTGACCTTGTTGACGTCCACCTTCTGGGAACCCTTGATGCGCTCGCGTTTCTTGGGCTTCTTGTCGAACTGGGAGAGATCAACCTTGCCGACAATCTTGAGTCCGCTCTCCGCCGGGGTTGTAGCGGGGGATTCGGGCTCTGTCGCCGGCTCGGCGGGTGTCTCGGGCTGCTCGGCCTCCTCGGGCTCGGCAGGCTTCTCCGGCTCCGCAGGTTTTTCCGTCTCTACGGGCTGCTCCGGTTCTGCCGGTTTCTCGGGCTCTGCGGGCTCGACCGGTTTTTCCGGTTCTGCCGGCTTCTCCGGCTCCACCGTTTTCTCCGGCTCGGCCGTTTTCTCCGGCTCGGCCGGCTTCTCGGGCTCGGCGGGCTTTTCATCCTTCCCGTCATTCCCGACCTGATCGGGAATCTCTTTCTTCGCCTTGCGGCCCGAGATGCTGTTGCTCTTGATGATGGTCTCGCGCACGGGCTCGTAGTCGTCATCTTCCTCCTCCTCGTTCTTCTTGCGGGAGGACTTCTCGAGGATCTCCGTGAGCTTCACGTCCACCTTCTCCGCCTGTTCCTTCAGCTCAAGATCCTTTCCGAATTTCTTCTGGAGCTCGGGAAGGTACTGGTCGGAGACCTTGGCGTTGGGATTCTCCTCCACCTCGGCGCCGAGGCTTTGCAAGAATTCCACCAGGTTCCCCAGGCCGATGTTGAATTGTTTGATCAGTTTGTTCAGTCTGATTTCTGCCATATATTAACCCCTTTTTGCAAATAAATTAGTCTTCAAACTCTTTCCGGAGGATTTCGAGTACATCCTCCACGGTCTCGTCTTCGAGATCGGCCCGTTTGGCGATGTCGTCGGCGGTCAGCGCCAGCACGCTCTTGGCGGTATCGCAACCGATCGCCTTGAGGCGCTCGATGATCCACTCGTCGATCTCGTCGGAGAATTCGTCCAGGAGGACGTCCTCTTCCTCGGCCTCGTCCTTCGGCAGGTTGCGCCACACCTCGATCTCGCGGCCGACCAGCAGGCCCGCCAACTTGATGTTGCAGCCGCCCTTGCCGATACCCTTCTTGACTTCCTCCGGCGGCATAAAGACCTTGATCTTGTCCTCGGGGGTCTCGCCCAGGTCGAAGGAGGTGATGTGGGCCGGATTGAGGGCGCGCTGGATCATCAGCTGCGTATTGGAGGTCCACTGGATCACGTCGATGTTCTCGTTGCGGAGCTCACGGACGATGCCCATAATGCGGGAACCTTTGACGCCGATGCAGGCACCGATCGGGTCGATGCGCTCGTCGTAGGACTCGACGGCGACCTTGGCGCGCTCGCCGGGGATCCGGGCGACCTTCTTGATGGTGATGAGGCCGTCGTAAATCTCGGGCACTTCCATCTCGAAGAGTTTCTCGAGGAATTCATCCGACGTACGGGACAGCACGATGTACGGAGTCGTGTTGTTCTTCATCTCCACGCTCTTGATGATGGCGCGGACCGTCTCGGCCTTCTTGAAATGCTCGCCGGGAATCTGCTCGCTCTTGGGGAGACGGAGCTCGTTGCCGTCCTCGTCGAGGATGAGCACTTCGTTCTTCCAGGTCTGGTACACTTCACCGGTGAAGATGTCGCCCACCCGCTCGGTGTATTTCTTGAAGACATTGGCCTTCTCGATGTCGAGGATACGGCCCTGGAGGTTCTGACGGAGGTTGAGGATGCCCCTGCGGCCGAATGAGGAGAGTTCGAGCTTCCGGGTGTAGGTGTCGCCGATCTCATAGTCGTCGTCGCCGGTCTCTTCCTTGATCTGCTCCACGGTGATTTCCGTGACGGGATTCTCGACGGTCTCGACGACCTCGAAATTCTGGTAGATCTCGCAGTCTCCCTTGTCGACGTTGATGATGACGTCGAAATTGTCGGAGCTGCCGAAGGTTTTGGCGATCTGGGTCAGGAACACGTCCTTGAGGACACCCATCATAACCGGTCTGTCGATGTTCTTCTCTTCCTTGAAGTCCTTGAAAGCATCGATAAGCGTGATAACGTTTTCTTTGTTTTTCATTTTATGGTTATTGTTATTTAAATTCAATATAAGGAATGACCGAGTTGATCTCCGTCATCGGAATGGTTTCCTCGTGGGCGACCATTTCTTTCTTCTTCTTGCCCTCCACGGCTTCGCGGGCCGTGTAGGTAACCGTCAGAGCCTCCTCGGTCGCGGCTTCCAGCGTGGCGACAAGGCGCTTCCCGCCCTTCAGGCTAAGGGTAACCTTGCTGCCGATGGCCTTGCGGTACTGGCCGAATACCTTGAAGGGACGGTCGAGGCCGGCGGAGGTGACCGTCAGGGCGTAGTCCTCTTCGTCCTGGTTGAAGGTCTCGTGAATAAAGTGGTCGATGCGGACGCAATCCTCCATCTCGACGACGCCTTCGGTCTTCTCAATGGCGATTTCAATCTCGTTGCCGGAAGTGACCGTCACCTCGACAAGGAAACATCCCATCTCCTCCAAAACAGGCTCCAGGGCCTCTATAATCGCGTTTTTATTCATATCCATATACAAAAAATAGGGGACCGGCGTCCTCTATCTAAACTTCACGAGCGCAAAGGTAGTAATTTTTACTATAATATCCAATTTTTTTTAAGAACTCTTTAATATGTCCGACCGGCTGTCTCCGAGAGTAGGGTTTGAGAAACTTCCGGATCTTCGATCCTCCATCCCTCCCACAAGTCTGCGACTTGCGGGCCCCTCCCGTTCACGAGGCCACGGGCGGCCACGGTTTTCAAACCCTACTCCCTGCGGCAGCCGGTCTATAACGTTCGCTTGTAATGGCAGGTGAGGAGGGTGCGGGCGGGGCCGTGGTGGTTGTGCATGCCGTTGCCGAGGCAGTCACGCCAGGCGGGGCAGTCGGCGCAGGGGCCGACCTTGGCCCAGGAGCGGTCGCGGTAATCGCGGAAGCCCTTTTCCCAGACCTCGTAGAAATTGTCTTTGTAGATGCTGCCCTCGGAGAAGACGTCGCGGTCGATGTTGGGGCAGGCGCAGATGCGGCCGTCGATGAGGACGGAGGCGATGTTGATGCCGGCGCGGCAGAAGAAACGGGTGTCCCGGACGGTATTGTCGTACCGGCCCAGATAGCCTTCGCAGCTGAAGGTGACGGTCATCGGGCCGCCGGCGCGGCGCTTTGCCTCGATGAATTCCATCAGTCCCTTGGTCTCAGCATCGGACAGATGCATTTCCGGATCAGCCGCTGCCCGGCCGATGGGGATGATGGTAAACAGGCGCCACTGTTTGACTCCGGCTTCCTCCAGTATATCGTGGATTTGTTCCAGTTCCTTGCAGGTGCGTTTGTTGACGCAGGTCACGACGTCAAAATTCAGCCGCGGACAGGCGGCGGCGAGGCGGATGGCGCGGAGCGAGCGCTCGTAGCTGCCGGGATGACCCCGCATCCAGTCGTGGCTCTCCCCGATGCCGTCGAGGCTGATCGTGAGGGCCCCCATTCCGGCGGCAAGGAGCCGGTCCTGCATCGGCTGGTCATAGAACCAGCCGTTCGACACCATTCCCCAGCCCATCCCGCGCCGGATCAGTTCCCGTCCGACCTTGTCGATATCAGGCCGCAAAAGGGGTTCTCCGCCCGTAAGGACGATGGAGAACCCCTTGGGTCTGTGATGGACAGGTATGGTGTCAATCGCCGCGAGAAAATCCTTCAGCGGCATATCCTGCTCCCGGGAATTCACGGTGCAATCGCTTCCGCAGTGGCGGCAGTGCAGGTTGCACCGTGTCGTGCATTCCCAGAAAAGGTAGTTCAGTTCGTGAATCCGGGTCTCATTGTCCCGGAACAGCCTGAACAGCAGTTTCCCCATTACTTCTGCGGCTTGAGTTTGACCGTGAAGTCCGGCTCCGGATTGAGGACATCCTTGATGGTCGTGTCTTTGGCGACATAGCCTTCCGCCTCGAAGCGCATCGCAATCTCGGGATTTTCCATCGGGAAGGTCATCTCGAAATGCAGCACGCCCTCTTCGTCGCTGATCACCGGGTCTGCGATGAAATCGGACATATCAGAGTTCCGGGCGTAGAGTTTGACGCCCTGAAGCGGAGCTCCTTTGCTGTCCGTTACCTTGATGGTGGCTTCGTAAAGCCCGCCTCTTTCGTAGGACGGCGGCATCCCGTAGCACGCCTGGAAGATAAACAGTGCGGTGGCAAGGGTCGATCCGCGGAGGATGTGATGAAGGATTTTCATAATACGGAATATTTAAATTATTCTTTTTCGGCGGCGCCGTCAGGCGTGATCACCACCTCGACGAGGTTGCCGGAATCCAGGATGGCCTTGAGGGCGGCTTTCACCTGGGCGGCGTCGAGGGCTTTCACCGCGGCTTCATACTCGCTGTCATAGAGCGTGCCATGATCGAGATACTCGATGAGGCAGTCTTCCCAGTAGTTGTTGCGGATGCGGCTCTCAGGGACCTTCTTCTCCAGGTTGAGCTTGGCGGCGGAGATTTCCTCTTCGGTCGGGCCGTTCGCGGCGAGATCCTCGATGCCCTGCTTGGCGAGGGCACGGAGTTTCTCCGTGAGTGCCGGCTTGCAGTCGAAGTAGACCTGGATGAGGGCACGGTCGGTCGGATCCTTGCGGAGGTCGGTTCCGACGCCGGCGCCGTAGGTGCCGCCTTCATCCTCGCGGAGCGAATTTACATAGCGGATATCCAGGATGTACTTGGCAGCGTCGAGGGCAACCTCATTTGCAGCGGAATACTTTAGACCGGTGGAGTAGATGTTGCACACCGTGCTCTTCGGGGTCTGCATCTTGAGCGGGGCGACCTTCTCGACGGCACCCTTCACGATGTCTTCGTGGCGGTCGGTCCAGGCGGAAGCCTTCTTGCCCTTCTTCAGCGAGCCGAGATACTTCTCCACGAGCGGTTTGAGGGTCTCGGGATTGATGTCGCCGACGAAGACGGCGGTGACGCCGGCCGCGTCATTGAAGAGGCTCTTGTAGACGCGCTCGAGGGTCTTGACATCGGCCTTGGCGAGAATCTCAGGCGTAATCTGGGCCTTGCGAGGGTTGCCGCCATACATCGTGTCGTAGAGGATCTGGCCAAACTTGAAGTTCGGCTGCTCCATCAGGTTGGGGAGGACGGCCTTGATCTGCTCGATACCGTTCTGGAATTCCTCTGCGTCGAAGCGCGGAGCGGTATAGTACAGGTAGGCGAGCTGCAGGGCAGTCTCGAGATCCTTCACGCTGGTCGAGCCGGAGACACCGTGCTTGAGATCGTCAATGTACGGATCGATGTGGAGGGTCTTGCCCGTGAGCATCTTGGAAACCTGTGTGCCCGGGAAGTCGGCGATACCGGTATTCCGGAGATACAGCATAAAGACATTCTCGTCGAAGGACGGCAGGTCGGCCGTTTCGATGAGGCTCTTTCCACCCTGTTCGTAGATGTTGATGAGGATCTGGTCCTTGGTGTAGTCGGTCGGATAGACGACGACCTTGACGCCGTTGGCAAGGGTCCACTCGGTGGCCTTGTAGGCGGTCAGGGCGGTCTTCTTGACCTTGGCGCCCTTCAGTTTGGAAGCGTCGAGGAAGTCCTTGGCGACCTCGGTCGCGGCATTGGCCTTGATGTCGGATGCCTTCACCTCGGCGATGACCTTCAGCAGGTCGTCTGCCGTCGGGGTGGCGAGACCGTCTTTCTCGGGGCCTTTGTAGAGGACCACCAGATTCTCATCGGTGATGAGGGTGCCGGCTACCTGGTTCAGGGCGGCGCCGGGGATCTGCTTCAGGAGCTGGTCGACAATCGCGTAATCCGTCTCGGGATCGGGATAGGAATAGTTGTCGAAGAAGTTCTGGAGGATCGGGCGGATGAATTCCGGGTTCTTCCGGGTCTCGGCTTTCTTGCGGCGGTCGTCATAGCGGTTCAGGAGATTGGTCTTGGCGCGCTCGATCTCGTCGTCGGAGAAGCCGTAGCGTTTCATCTTCTCGATCTCGGTGTAGAAGGCCTTGAATCCGCCGAGAAGGTCACCCTCCTTGAGCGTCACTTCCGCTAGGGCAGGCTCGCAGGTCTCGGTGAAGTTGAAGATTCCGAAGAAGCCGCTCAGGTACGGGCAGTCGGGCTTGGCCGTGAGGTCGGTGAACCGCTCGTACATAATGCTCTGGATGAGGTTCTTGAGGAGTTCCTGCGCTTTGCCGACGATGGTGCTGTTGTAAGCCTCGGGCATCGCGTCTTTCTTCCACAGCATCTCGATGCTGGGGGCCGTCGCCTCCTTGTCGGTGATGATGCCGGCAACGGGCTCCTTGTTGCCGGGGATCATAATGACCTCCTTGGCCTTGGGATTCTCCTTCTTGGGGATGATGCCGAACAGCTCTTTGATCTTGGCCTCGGTGCGGTCGACATCAATGTCGCCAACCACTACGACCGCCTGGTTGCCCGGGTGGTACCAGGTCTCGTAGAAGCTGCGGAGGCTCTCGGGCTTGAAGGTCTCCAGGTGCTCCTGCAGGCCGATCAGCGTGCACTCGGCATACTTGGTGCCTGCATAATAATAAGGAAGGCTCTGCTCGTGCATCCGCCAGTCGGCGGTGCGGCGCGTACGGCGCTCTTCGATGATGACGCCGCGCTCCTTGTCGATCTCTTCGTCGGCGTTGGTGACGAAGTGGGCGTAGTCACGCAGGATCATCAGGCAGCTGTCGACGACGCTCTCGCGGGCGACGGGGATGTTGTTGAGCATATACTGCGTCTCTTCAACGCCGGTGGAGGCGTTGATGTTGCGGCCGAATTCCGCGCCGATGCTCCGCAGATAGTCGAGGATGCCCTTGTCGGGGAAATTGGCGGTGCCGTTGAAGCACATGTGCTCGAGGAAGTGGGCGAGACCGTCCTGGGCGGGCTGCTCCTCCTGGATGGCGCCGACGTTGGTGGCGAGGTAGAATTCGGCCCGCTGGGCGGGTTTGTCATTCTTGCGAATGTAATAGGTGAGCCCGTTGTCGAGCTTGCCCACCTTGACGGCGGGATCGTTGGGGACAGCAGGGATCTGGCTGGGATCCTGCGCGGCCGCGCTGCCCGCAAAGAGCAGGGCGGCAAACAGAACAAGAAAGATTCGTTTCATATTATAAAAAGGTTTTATTGTTGCAAAGATGTAAATAATTATTGAAAAACAAAAATAATTTATCGTTTTATGTAATTATTGATAGCAATTTGCGTTTGAGTACGGCGGCGAGGCCTCCCGGCTCCATTCTTTCGCCGAAACGAATGTGCAGGTCCTGCTGGAGGCGGGGCAGCGGATGGGGGATCGGCTGGAGACCGCTTCCCCGGAGGCAGAAATGGGGAACCAGACAGACCAGCCCCGGCACTTTCGCTGCGGCCCGCACGGCAGTGGCGGGGGAGTCGCTCGAGAGGGTAACCCGGGCCAGATAGTCGGCCCCGAGAAGTTTCTCGTAGGGCCGCCAAATGGCAAGGGGGGCGAAGGACGGGTCGACGCCCTCGTCCCGGCTGCCCGCGGCGGCGCTGAACGTGCCGCAGAGCGTGGCGGCTTCGTCGATGTCCAGGGTATCCTTCCGGGCCGAAGCGTAGAGGACAATATCCCCTTCGGCCGAGGCAGCCGACTCGTCGGGCACCGTCCGCACCGTGAAGGTATCCGCCGTGATGGCGAGGCTGTCCGAGAGCAGTTCCGGCAGAATCGTCTCGGCGACAAAGGCGGGGCAGCGGACCGAGATGGGCCGATGCATCGTTGCCTTCCCGTCGAGGGCGAACATCGCCCCGGCGGCGTCGTACCATTTGAGGATTTCGGAAGCGTAGCTCCGGAAGGTTTCACCCTCTGGGGTGAGCGTCGCTGCAGAGCGGGTCCGCTCGAAGAGCTTGACGCCCAGTTGCTTCTCCAGTTCAAGAATGCTCTGGCTGACGGCAGGCTGGCTGATCCGGAGCCGTCGGGCGGCCCGGGTGAAATTGCCTTCTTCCGCGAGGGTGGAGAAGATGCGCAGCCTGTTGTCGTCGAGCATTACTTCTGTGCGTCTATGAATCGGGAAAGGGCGGTGAAGAATTCTTCGCGGCATCCTCCGAGCCGGTCTTTCCCGAACTGAGGTGTGGTAAAGCCCCATCCGTGTCCGCCGGTGGGGTAGATGTACATTTCGCACGGGACTTTGCATGCCTCAAGAGCCTCATAGAAGCGGAGGCTGTTGACCGGCTTGACACTCTTGTCGTCGGTGCATAGTGCGATGAAGGTCGGCGGCGTAGCCGGGGTGACACGTTTCTCCGTGCTGTAGCGTTCCACGAGGGCCTCGTACACCGCCGGGTCGGACTCCTCGATATGGCCAATCATATTTTTGCGCGTGCCGGAGTGTGTGTTGACCTTGTCAAAAGTGATGACGGGATAGATCAGGACGGCCCAGTCCGGGCGCGTCATCTCATCCACATACATCGTCTCCACGCAGGCGGCGAGATGCCCTCCGGCGGAGAATCCGATGACGCCGATTTTGCCGACACCCCACCCCTCGGCGTGCTCCCGGCAATAGCGGAAGGCATTCTGCACGTCCTCAAGCGGGACGGTCCAGTGACCGTTAGGAAGGCGGTATTTCACCACGCAGACGGTAATATCGTGCTTCAGCATCCAGTCTGCCACGTAGACGCCTTCGTTATAGGAGGAGACGATGGAATTGCCGCCGCCGGGACAGACGATGATCATCTGCCCGCTGGGATGGGCGGGGAAATACAGGTCCATCCGCGCGAGGGAGGAAATGTTGCTGAGATTGCCGTTGGGCTTGATCGCTTCGGGTCCGCGGAGGCCGTTGTCCTCGGCGATGGTGTAGCCGGCGTATGCGATTTCCCTTCCGACGACGGGATCCGAGAGCGAGTCGGCCGATTCTGCGTAGAGCAAAACGGTCACGTCGGGTCTCAGATCCGTCTTCGGTTGGGCCAAAGCGGCGGTGGCAACCAGGGCCGCCGCCGCTGTGAAGAAGAATTTAGTCATTATTTGCCTGCGAGTCTCTTATAGGTCTCCAGCCGGATCTTGGCATATTCCTCGGTCTTGTCGAGGAGTTCCTGCGCACGGTCCGGATAGAGTTTCAGCAGCGAGGAGAAGCGTACCTCGCCCTTGAGGAAGTTCTGGAACTGGGTCCAGTCAAGTTCCTTGCTGTCGAGCGAGAACGGATTCTTGTCGGTGCCTTCGAGGGCCGGATTGTAGCGGAACAGATGCCAGTAGCCGGCTTTGACTGCCAGAGCTTCTTCCTCGATGGACTTGCCCATGCCCTTCTTGATGCCGTGGTTGATGCAGGGAGCATAGGCGATGATCAGCGACGGGCCGTGATACTTCTCGGC
>JAFZAI010000087.1 GCA_017557325.1 Bacteroidales bacterium | reverse complement strand
TTTATCCTGATGTCCAATCACGTCCATTTCGTCCTGAAGGGGGAACGGGGCGATGTGCAGGAATATGCGCATGGCTTCAAGCAACGTTACTCCAAGTATATGCAGAGGAAGTACGGAGTCAGGGAACTGCTCAGGCGAAATGCGGTGGATATAAAGCTGATTCCGTTTGACAACGAGGCCCCGGAAAAAACCCTCGCTTATGTCCAGGTGAATTGTGTGGCCGCCAATATCTGCCTGCACTGCGTCCAGTATCCCTGGGGAACCGGGAACATTTTTTTCAATCCCTCTGTTCGCAGGGGCACGCGGATCGGTGACCTGTCGGGCCGCGCCCGCTGGCGGTTGCTGAATAGTCATTCCGATGCCATACCAAAAGACTGGCTGATCGGAGAGGAGGGCTATATCCTCCCAGAGTCGTATGTGGATGTGAAAGCCGTCGAAGCAATCTTTCGCACACCCCATCGAATGCAATACTTTCTGCATTCCTCGTCGAAGGCCAGACGGCGCCTGGAAACGGGAGAGGAGAATCTTCCCGCCTTCCGGGATCAGATCCTCCTGCTAAATATATCAGAACTTTGTCGCAGTATGTTTCAGAAGGAATCTTTCAGGGATTTGTCCGCCCCGGAGCAGGTGGAAATGGCCCGCCAGATCCGTTTTCGCTTTGCGGCCAATGTGCACCAGATAGCGCGTGTCTGCGGGCTTACGTATGCGGAGGCTGCGAAACTGTTTGACAGTGTCTGAGGTAAAGGTGTGGTGTGGGGAGGAGGGTAGGGGTGAGAGGTGGGTGTTACCAACGGTCCAAAGAATGGGACGTTGGTGACGGAAATGCCCCTTTTTTGTTACCAACCTGCCATTTTGGGGGACGATGATGACGGTTATGGTTGTTTTTGGGGGGAGAAAAGTTGAATTTTTGGAGAAAATTTGAATTTTTTTTCGGGAAGGACGGACTTTCGGATAATTGATCGAAAGAATTGAGAGTCAGTGGGATATGGGGAAAATCGCCTTGCAAGTTGCAGGCGATTTTTTGTTGCCTGGATGCCTCTCAGTGCCCTGAGAGGGCGAAAAATGCACTTAAACGTCAGTGATTTTGACTAACGGATAATTCCCCCGATCTTGCACCCGGAAACGACAGAAACGAGGTCCGGGAAGGGAAATGAGACCCGGAAATGTCGGCCCCTTCGAGATGTCAGGAACAGCGAAATGTTGGGACATATGAGCGTTGGAAACTGCGAGATGTCGGACGATGAAACGTTTGTTTAAATAAAATATTGTAGAAAAATGAGTGTCAATGGATTTACACGCTTCCTCCCGCCGGAAGATTATGAAAAACTGCGGGCCAAGTATCCTAAGTTCAACGAACCCTGGGACGACAATGATGTGGACGAACTCAAGAAGATGTATGCGGACGGCCAGCCGCTGCAGGAGATGGCCGAGCAGCTCGGGCGGACGCCGAATTCGCTCCGGCTGCGGCTCAAGGCGCTGGGGCTCTGGGAGTCGCCGCCAGCACCGAGGCAGTGGACCGGGGAGGATGATGCCGCCCTGGTGGAGGCCTATGAGGCCGGCACCTCCTTCGAGGAGCTGGCGGAGCGGTTTGGGCGGTCCCAGCGGGCCATTGTCTCGCGGCTGGTCCTCCTGAGGGTCAAGCTCTTTACGGGGGAATGATTCTCTGCACCACAATCTAACTCAAAAATCATTCCCGCGTCATCCCCGATTGCCCTTTCGGGGATGGTTTTTCATGCCCTCGCGCATCGAAACCGCGCACCGAAACCGCGCACCGAAACATCTCTTCGCGCACGTAGACCGCGCATCCAAACACCACGCCGCGCACGTATATGCACACGAATACGCGCGCATATTTTGCATAATATCACAAATAATGCTATATTTGTATGATTATCGAAAAAGCGAGTCGGAGATTTTTCTTTCCTGGATAGGAAAGACCCTCCGGTTCGGCGTTTCCCCATAGCTACTTCCTGCTAAGGGGGAATGTAGGTTTTGCCTTTAAGCGGCGACTTGATAACATTCAATTGAAAAACAGCAAGCTGAGACTTGCAAAATTAGAACAATGAAAATCGCTATTGCTGGTACAGGGTACGTGGGGCTGAGCCTGGCGACGCTGCTTTCGCAGCGGCACCGGGTGGTGGCCGTGGACGTGATTCCGGAGAAGGTGGAAAAGATTAACCGGCGGGAATCGCCGATCTGCGACGAATACATCGAGAAGTATTTTGCCGAGAAGGAATTGGATCTGACGGCGACCCTCGACGGGAGGGCGGCCTACAGGGATGCCGATTTCGTGGTGATCGCGACGCCGACCAACTATGATCCCAAGAAGAATTTCTTCGACACTTCGCACGTCGAGGAGGTGATTGCCCTGGTGCTGGAGGTCAATCCGGATGCCGTGATGGTCATCAAGTCGACCATTCCCGTAGGGTATACCAAGGCGGCACGGGAGAAATTCTCCTATCGGGAACGACTCGCGGACGGCACGATGAAAGTCGTCACGCCGAAGATCCTTTTCGCGCCGGAGTTCCTCCGGGAGAGCAAGGCGCTGTACGACAACCTCTATCCGAGCCGGATCATCGTCGGGGTGGATGAAGCGGCATCTGCGTCCCCCGCGGCTGTGGAAAATTATTTTTCGTGCAGTTGCTCGAAAAACCAATTTCCCACAGCCTCCACAATGCTGACGCTGGCAGATGCCGCACGCTCTTTTGCCGCGCTCATCAAGGAGGCGGCTCTGAAGGAGGATGTGCCGGTGCTGCTGATGGGGACGACGGAGGCGGAGGCGGTGAAGTTGTTCGCCAATACCTATCTGGCGCTGCGGGTGAGCTATTTCAATGAGCTCGATACGTATGCCGAGATGAAGGGGCTGGACACGGGGGCGATTATTCAGGGCGTGTGCCTCGATCCGCGGATTGGCAACCATTACAACAATCCGTCCTTTGGATACGGGGGATATTGCCTTCCCAAGGATACCAAGCAGCTCCTCGCTAATTTCAACGATGTGCCGGAGAATCTTATCAAGGCCATCGTCGAATCCAACCGGACCCGCAAGGATTACATCGCCGACCGGGTGCTGGAGAAGGCCGGATACTACAGCTACACCGGCAGTCAGACTACCTACGATGCGGCCCGGGAGCGCGAGGTTACGATCGGCGTATTCCGCCTCACGATGAAGACCGGCTCCGACAACTTCCGCCAGAGTGCCATCCAGGGCATTATGAAACGCATCAAGGCCAAGGGCGCCCGGGTGATCGTGTACGAGCCCTCGCTGGAGGATGGCACGACCTTCTTCGGCTCGAAGGTCGTCAACGACCTCGCGGCCTTCAAGGCCCAGGCCGACGCCATCATCGCCAACCGCTACGAGCCCGCCCTCGACGACGTCGCCGCGAAGGTATACACGCGGGATATTTTCGGACGAGATTAGATGGAAGCGGGGAAGGTGTGACGAAATGCCCAGGACCTTCCCCATTAGATGTATCTCAGAGGCCAATTCCCGGGGAAGATACCCACGAATTGAACACACCTTCCCCGGTTTGATGAGAAAACCAGTTTAATGAGAAATACCAGTCTGATGAGAAATACCAGTCTGATGAGAAATTAATACCATTCTGATAAGAGATAAAAACGATAACGCTATGTCCATTTTCCAAGACAAGACACTGATGATTACCGGCGGGACCGGATCCTTCGGGAATGCCGTCCTGAAGCGCTTTTTGCGCACGGATATCGGGGAGATCCGGATATTCTCCCGAGATGAGAAGAAGCAGGATGATATGCGGCACGAGTATCAGGCGAAGTATCCGGATGTTGCGCACAAGATCAAATTCTATATCGGGGACGTGCGGTCGCTCGAGAGTTGCCGGAGCGCGATGACCGGGGTGGATTATATTTTCCATGCAGCTGCGCTGAAGCAGGTGCCGAGTTGCGAATTCTTCCCGATGGAGGCCGTCCGGACGAATGTGATCGGGACCGACAATGTGCTGACCGCCGCGATCGAGGCCGGGGTGAAGAGCGTCATCTGCCTTTCCACCGACAAGGCCGCCTATCCCATCAACGCGATGGGGATCACCAAGGCCATCGAGGAGAAGGTTGCCGTCGCGAAGAGCCGCCAGACCACGACCACCAAGATCTGCTGCACCCGTTACGGGAATGTGATGTGTTCCCGCGGAAGCGTGATTCCCCTGTGGATCGACCAGATTCGCACCGGGCAGCCGATCACCCTTACCGAGCCTACGATGACGCGCTTTATCATGTCGCTCGACGAGGCGGTCGATCTGGTGCTGTTCGCGTTCGAGCACG
>JAFZAI010000086.1 GCA_017557325.1 Bacteroidales bacterium | reverse complement strand
CGGATCTCGGCGAGACGATGGGCAATATCATCGCCAAGAGTTACCAGTTGATGGTCGAGATTAAGCCTGACGCCGTGCTGGTGCTGGGGGATACGAATTCCTGTCTCAGCGTCATCGGCGCCAAACGGCTTCACATCCCGATCTTCCATATGGAGGCGGGCAACCGCTGCAAGGATGAATGCCTTCCGGAGGAGACCAACCGACGGATCGTGGATATCATCTCCGACGTCAACCTGGCCTATTCCGAGCACGCCCGCCGCTACCTGGCGGAATGCGGCCTGCCGAAGGAGCGCACCTACGTGACAGGCTCGCCGATGGCGGAGGTCCTGCACGAGAATCTCGCCGAGATTGAGGGGTCCGACATTCATCAGCGCCTCGGCCTCGAAAAGGGCCGCTACATCCTCCTGAGCGCCCACCGCGAGGAGAATATCGATACCGAGAAGAACTTCCTCAGTCTGTTCGGCGCCATCAACGCGATGGCGGAGAAGTACGATTTGCCGATCCTCTACAGCTGCCATCCCCGTAGCCGCAAGCGCCTGGATGCGTCCGGATTCCAGCTTGATCCGCGCGTCATCCAGCACGAGCCTCTCGGCTTCCACGACTACAATTGCCTGCAGATGAACGCCTTCGCCGTCGTCTCCGACAGCGGCACCCTTCCGGAGGAATCTTCCTTCTTCACCTCCGTCGGCCACCCTTTCCCGGCCGTCTGCATTCGCACCTCCACCGAGCGTCCCGAGGCCCTCGACAAGGCCTGTTTCATCCTGGCTGGCATTGACGAGAAGAACCTCCTTCAGGCCGTCGACACTGCTGTCGCGATGAACGCCTCCGGTGACCACGGCATCCCCGTCCCCACCTACATCGACGAGAATGTATCCACCAAGGTCGTCAAGATCATCCAGTCCTACACGGGCGTCGTGAACAAGATGGTCTGGCGGAAATACTGATATTTTTGCTTATATTTGTAGGTTAAGGAATCGTTATCTATGAAAGTTCATCATATTTTGCTGTCGCTGGAGGCGGATGGGGCGTTGGAAGCGCTGAAAGTCGGTTTGATGTCTGGCGATGTCGTGGTGGTGGCGCCTGATAAGGCGTTGATGGAGCGGTATGAGGCGCTGTTGGAGAGCCAGTTGGTGGAGCGGAAGGATGTGCGGCCGGCGCTGAAGGCGCTCCGGGAGGAATTCAAGGCGTTTGCCGGGGATCCGGCCTTTGGTGCCGTCGCCGATGCGACCGTCGAGCGGATTCATTTGGTGCTGTGCCAGGGGATGTCGCTGAGTTTCCGCGACAATGCGCTGACGGATTACTTGAAGGCATTTTTGGTGCGGCTTTGCGCGGATTGTGCGGCGGCACGGCTGGGGGGGCTGGCCTCCCTGGACGGCCGCGACTATATCGTTTGCGAGACGCAGGGCACGATTCCCGTGGTGGACCGGGCACTGACCGATCAGGCGATCGGCGGCCTTGTCCGCGAGGGCGTCGCCGTGGTTGCCGGCGGTTTCGGCCGCAAGGTGACGGGGGAGACCGTCTCCCTCGGACAGGGCGGATCGGAGCTCACGGCGAATATCTTCGGAGCCGCGTTGCAGGCCGAATCGGTCTGCTACTATGTGCCCGGATTTGAGGAACTGGAGGCACTGAGCTACGAAGAAGCGGCGCAGCGTTTTGCCCAGGAGGGCCCGGTTTATCCGCCGGCCCTGATTCCGGCCAAGAAGGCCGGCCTCACCCTCGAGGTAGGCAAGCTCCGGATCGAACCGGCCGAGAAACTGACCGGAGAGAAAGGTATCACCGGCGTTGTCGTTTCCGGCCCGATGAACCTCCTCACGGTCTATGGCACGGGCCTTCTCGGCAGCGTCGGCATTTCATCGGCGATTTTCGGCCTTCTGGCCGGGAAGGGCATCAACATTCACTTCATCTCGCAGTCTCTCTCGGAGTACAGCATCAGTTTTGCCGTCAAGCGGAAGGATGCGCCGGAGGCAGAGGAAGCCATCCGCGGCCTGATCTGCGGTCAGCTCACGGATCTCTCCTACGACAGCCGGCCAGTCGAGATCGTCTCGGTATTCGGCCAGCGGATGAAGCACGTGCCCGGCATTTCGGGCAAGGTCTATTCGGCCCTTGGCGAGGCGGGCGTCAATGTCGTCGCCTCCTCCCAGGGCGGGGAAGAGCTGAGCATTTCCATCGTGGTCGATGAGACGGATGCCGCGGCGGCCCGGGAAGCGCTCCTCCCGCTTAAAGCTTGACGACTATGGCGAATTTGAAGTTTTTACGCAGAATCTTCTCCAGCAAGGTGCTTCCTTCGTGGACCATCCTCCTGCTGGACGTGTTCATCGTTGCACTGTCGGTCTTGATCGGCTATCTGCTCCGTTTCGAGGTGGCGTACCCGTTCCGGAATTCGACGGACCTTTTTATCTCCATCGGCGTCATCGCGGTTGTGGATCTTGTCTTCTTCCGGATTTTCCGCACCTATGCCAACGTGCTCCGGCTTTCGTCTTTCGTGGACCTGCTGAACATCTTCGCGGCGATGGTGCTTTCCTGCATCGTGACCCTTATCTTGAATTACCTCAGCCTGTGGATTCTGGGTCAGGTGGTGATGCCCCTTTCGGTGCTCGTCATTTCCTATCTGGTCGCCTTCGTGCTGATGGTGACGTCCCGGTTGGGGATCAAGACCATCTATGACGAATTCTCCACGTCCAAGAGTACCAACCGGCTGAATGTCTTCATCTACGGCACCCAGGCCGGCGGCATCAACATCGCCAAATCCATCCGGGCGGCCGGCTTCGACCGCTTCCACCTTTGCGGCTTCATCTCGGACGATCCGGCAATGTTCGGCAAGACCACGATGGGCCTCAAGGTGTACGCCAATGACGAGAAATTGCCGGAGATCGTCGCCGAAGAGCATATTCAGGGCATCATCGTATCCCCGATGAAATTCCATCAGGAAGGCATCGACATCAATGCCTTCGCCGACAAGTTCCTGGCGGCGGGCGTGCAGATGTTCACGGCGCCGGACATCATTTCCGGCCTGGACACCGGCAACCCGGCTCCCATCAAGCAGGTGCAGATCGAGGACCTGCTGATGCGCGACCCCATCGAGATCGATATGGCGGCGATCGGCACCCTCCTGCAGGGGCGCAAGATCCTCATCACGGGGGCGGCAGGCTCCATCGGCAGCGAGATTATGCGGCAGGTGGCCTCCTTCAATCCGTATCAGCTCATCCTCGTCGATCAGGCAGAGACCCCGCTCCACGACATTCGCCTTGAACTCAAGCGCAACTGGCGAGACATCGACGCCCCGACCCTCGTGGCGGACATTTCCAACCGGGAGCGGATGGAGAGCATCTTCGCGCAGTACAAGCCCGATTACGTCTTCCACGCGGCGGCTTACAAGCACGTGCCGATGATGGAAGATAACGTCTCTGAGGCTATCCAGAACAATGTCCTCGGCACCAAGGTCATCGCTGACCTCTCCGTCAAATACGGGGTGGGCAAGTTCGTGATGGTCTCCACCGACAAGGCGGTCAATCCGTCCAACGTGATGGGCTGCTCGAAACGTATTTGCGAGATTTACGTGCAGTCGCTGGCGAAGAAGATTCAGCAGGATGGCAGCGCCGCGACGCAGTTCATCACCACCCGCTTCGGCAACGTGCTGGGCTCCAACGGCTCGGTCATCCCGCTTTTCCGCAAGCAGATCGAGGACGGCGGCCCGGTGACGGTGACGCATCCCGACATCATCCGCTACTTTATGACCATCCCCGAGGCCTGCCGGCTGGTGCTGGAGGCGGGCTCGATGGGCCATGGCGGTGAGATTTACATCTTCGATATGGGCGCGCCCGTCAAGATCGTCGACCTGGCGCGCAAGATGATCGCCCTCTCGGGCCGGAAGGACGTGAAGATCGAATTCACCGGCCTCCGCCACGGTGAGAAACTCTACGAGGAACTCCTCAATACCAAGGAGAATACTCAGGCGACGCAGCACGACAAGATTATGATCGCGAAGGTGCGGGAATATGCCTTTGACGAGGTGTCGAAGGCCATCGACGAATTGATCGCCGCGAGTTACGCTTTCGACGCGATGAAGACGGTCGCCCTGATGAAGGGCCTCGTGCCCGAATACAAGAGTCTCAATTCAGCCTATTCAGAACTGGACAAATGAAAAAAGCGTTAATCACCGGCATCACCGGCCAGGACGGATCTTTCCTGGCGGAATTCCTTCTGGAGAAGGGCTATGAGGTCCACGGCGTGCTGCGCCGGAGCTCGTCGTTCAATACGGGACGGATCGAGCATCTGTATCTGGGCGAATGGATTCGCGACACCCGGCAGCGGCGGCCCATCAACCTCCACTGGGGGGATATGACCGACTCGAGCTCGCTCGTGAAGATCATCGCCGAGGTGCAGCCGGACGAGATTTACAATCTGGCCGCCCAGAGCCACGTCAAGGTGTCCTTCGACGTGCCGGAATTCACGGCTGACACCGACGCCAACGGCGTGCTGCGCCTGCTGGAAGCGGTGCGAATCTGCGGTCTGGCCCATTCCTGCCGCATCTACCAGGCCTCGACCTCGGAGCTCTACGGAAAGGTGCAGGAAGTACCTCAAACGGAGAATACCCCGTTCTATCCGCGTTCTCCTTACGGTGTGGCCAAGCTCTACGGCTTCTGGATTATGAAAAATTACCGCGAGAGCTACGGGATGTATTGCTGCAACGGCATCCTGTTCAACCACGAATCGGAGCGGCGCGGCGAGACGTTCGTGACGCGGAAGATCACCCTCGCGGCCGCCCGCATCGCGAAGGGGCTCCAGGACAAGCTCTACTTGGGAAACTTGAACGCCCTCCGCGACTGGGGCTATGCCCGGGACTATGTGGAATGCATGTGGCTGATTCTCCAGCAGGAGGAGCCGGACGATTATGTCATCGCGACGGGCGAGCAGCACAGCGTCCGGGAATTCTGCACGCTGGCCTTTGCCGAGGCGGGCATTACGCTCCGCTGGGAAGGGTCCGGCCTGGAGGAGAAGGGGATTGATGCCGCGACGGGACGGGTGCTGGTGGAAGTGGATCCTCAGTATTTCCGTCCGGCGGAAGTGGAGACCCTGCTCGGCGATCCCGCCAAGGCGGTCCGTCAGCTCGGCTGGAATCCGCGCCAGACCTCGTTCGAGGATTTGGTGAAGATTATGGTGAAGCACGATCTGGAGTATGTTGGATAAGTCATCGAAGATCTATGTCGCCGGTCACCGCGGAATGGTCGGCAGTGCCATCGTGCGTGAACTGGAGCGGCAGGGGTATCACAATCTCGTGCTGCGGACGCACAAGGAGTTGGACTTGACGCGTCAGGCCGACGTGGAGGCGTTTTTCGCGGCCGAGAAGCCGGCGTATGTGTTCCTGGCGGCGGCTAAGGTTGGGGGAATCGTGGCCAACCAAAGTGCCCTGGCGGACTTTATGTACGACAATATGATCCTGGAGATGAACGTTATTCACGCTGCCTGGAAGAATGGCTGCCGGAAACTTCTCTTCCTCGGATCCTCGTGCATTTATCCCCGGATGGCGCCCCAGCCGATGCCGGAAAGCTGCCTGCTGACCGGCGCCCTGGAGAAGACCAATGAGGCCTACGCCCTGGCGAAGATCAGCGGCCTCAAGTATTGCGAATTTCTCAACCGCCAGTACGGGACGGATTTCATTTCTGTGATGCCGACCAATCTGTACGGCCCGAACGATAATTACCATCCGGAGCATTCGCACGTGCTCCCGGCTCTGATCCGGCGCTTCCACGAGGCGAAGGTGTCCGGGGCGGATTCCGTGACCTGCTGGGGGGATGGTTTGCCGCTCCGGGAGTTCCTCTACGTGGACGACCTGGCGAATCTCTGTGTCTTCCTGATGAACCATTATTCCGGCAACGAGACCGTGAATGCGGGTACGGGGAAGGAATTGTCTATCAGGGCCTTGACGGAGCTTGTTGCAAAGGTGGTAGGCTATACCGGCGAAATTCGGTGGGATACTTCCCGCCCCAACGGAACACCCCGCAAACTGCTGGACGTTTCCAAGGCGACGGCCCTCGGCTGGACTTACAAGACCGACTTGGAAGACGGTATTCGTCTGGCGTACGATGATTTTTTGAACAATCCTGTCCGGGCCGAGCGTTAGCCCTTCAGCCACTCGCAGGAGGCGGTTTCACCCGCGATCCACACGACATCCCCGCTTTGGAACTTCAGGTCCGGGCGGGGATTCGTGATGAATTCCTCGCCGCGGAGGACGCTGATCACCATACAGTGGTAGTCACGCATATTGGTGTCTTTCAGGACCGTGCCGGTGAGGTAGGAATCCTCCTTGAGCGATACCTGGACCACCTTGAAAGGCGTTTCGCTTTGGGCGGAGGCCTCGATGGAGGCCGACATCATCTTGCGCAGCGCCTCGATCTGTGCAGTCGTGCCCACAGCGAGCAGGCGGTCGAACGGATAGATGACCGTGTTGCCGTCGGGGATGAGGATGCTGCGGGATCCGCGCTCGATCTTGATGATATTCGCGCCGGTTTCGCTCCGGAAGGGAATGTCTTTCATCCGGCAACCCGCGAAGTCGCTGTCGGGGGAGAGCTCCACCAGCTCGAGGTGAACGTCGTAACCGGCGAGGGAGCGCTGGACGGAGGTTGTGACGGGCTTGCGCCGTCGCTCGGCATCCTCTTTCTGGTTGAGGTTCCTGAAGAAACGGTTCTCGATGCCGTTGAATTTGTGCAGGTAGCGGCGCCCCAGGAGGAACAGGATGCCGCCGGAGCCGAGGACGACCAGAATGGCCCACCAGGACATCTCAAAATAGGTTGATACGATACCCAGCACGATGGCGATGCCGAGGAAGGCGCGCGTAAGGGTCAGGCCGAAGAGCGGCCAGCGGTTGCCGGGCTTCTCTTCGAGTAGTTTCTGGGCGTATTTCCCGATGTCACCGCTGGATATGGACATTCCGTAGATGAAGGGGAGCATCACGCCGAGGGTGACGGCCACGATGAACGCATCCTGCCCCATATCGCTCCATTTCGGGAAAAGCCGCTGGGTGAAGGGCTCCAGGAATACTTTCGAGGCAATCGAGAGCGCGATGACGATGACCCCATACAGGGCGATCCTGAGGAAATACGACTTGAGAAGCTTCTTCCAGTAGCTCTGCTCGGCGGCGCTGCGTTCGTTTTTCTGGACAGGCTGCAGGCGTTCCAGAGCCTTTGCGGGCAGCTTTCGCTGGAGGAGACGGTCGACCGGGCCTGCGAGCTTGATCATATACGGCGTCGTGAAGGTCGTGATGACCGAGACGGCGATAATAACCGGATAGATGAAGTCGCTCATCACCCCGAGGCTGGCGCCGACCCCTGCGATGATGAATCCGAATTCGCCGAGCTGGGCGAGGCTGAATCCCGTGTGGACGGCATTGGAGAGCCCATTCCCGGTGAGGATGATGCCGGCGCCGCTGAAGAGGATGTGGGTGAGGATTACCAGGACGGTCAGCAGCAGGATGATGGCCCAGTTCTGGGCGATGACGGCCGGATCGACCATCATACCCACGGAGACGAAGAAGATGGCGCTGAACAGATCCTTGATGGGACTGATTAGCTTGGAAATGTGCTCGCTTTCGATGGTTTCCGCGAGGATGGACCCCATCAGGAACGCGCCGAGGGCTTCGGAATAGCCTGCGCCGGTCGCCAGGGTGACCATCCCGAAGCAGAGGCCGATACTCACCAGCAGCAGGATCTCGTCGGTCAGCCATTTCTTGGCTTTCTTGAAAACGGTCGGGATGACGTAGATGCCGATGAGGAACCACAGGATCAGGAAGAACAGCAGCTTTCCGAGGCCCATCAGCAATTCTCCGCCCTGGAAGTTGTTGGAGACGGCCATCGTGGAGAGGAGGACCATCAGGAGGATGGCGATGAGGTCTTCCACAACCAGGGTGCCGAAGACCAGCGAAGCGTAGGGCTTCTGCTTGAGGCCGAGGTCGTCGTAGGATTTGAGCACGACGGCGGTGGAGGACATACTGAGCAGGCCGCCGAGGAAGATGCTTTCCATCGTGGTCCAGCCGAGCGCCTGCCCGGTTACGTAGCCGAGAATGAAGACGCCGACCGCCTTGACGAGGGCGGTGACGATCGGACCGCTGCCTACCTTGAGGAGCTTCTTGAAGCTGAATTCCAGACCGAGGCCGAACATCATAAAGATGACGCCGATGTCGGACCACTGCTCAACCGCCTCCTTGGAAGAGATACTGGCGAAGAAGTCGATGTGCGGCCCGACCAGGATACCGGCCACGATATAGCCGAGGATCAGCGGCTGCTTGAGGGCCTTGGAGATGATGGTGAAAACCCCGGCCGAGATCAGAATCACGGCAAGGTCCCGGACAAGACTCATTCCTTCTTCCATAATTATCGTGCTTGCGAGTGCAAAAATAAGCAAAAACTTTCTTATATTTGTCTTTTGTGAAGTCTAATTAAATCCAAATACTATGAAAAAGCTTACCATTCTTGTCAGTATTGCCGTAGCGGGTGTTCTGCTTTATTCCTGCGGTTTCCTCAACTATGTTGCGAACAGCATCTCCACCAATCCGGAATTCCAGGTTAAGGGAGACGGTTCCAACGAGGGTATCTACAACGGACAGACGTTCCGCGCCATCAAGACCGCTACCTGTGAGTATGCCTGGACATCCAGCGATCCTTCCCAGCTGATCGTCAAGACCAGCGGCAGCGATGCCTATCTCACCGGCAAACTCAAGGATCCCACGAAGAGCGCCTATCCCAAGCTGACGGCCCGCAACGCTCAGGTCGACACCATCGCCCCCGTCACGCATGAGGTTCCCGTCTACGCCTGGGGGATTCAAATCTACGATGCAGCCGACAAGCTTGTCAGCAACCCCAAGCAACTGGTCCGTGGCAATACGTATATTGCAAAAATGGTGAAGATCAGCGGCTCCTCCTATACCCCGGTGGCAAATCTCATCGGCGGCCTCAAACTGAGCGCGGGTGACGAGACCATCAACCTGCCCTTTACCTTCAGCAATTCCTCCTTCTCCTCGCTGAGCACAACCTCGACGACCTGCACCTTCCAGACTCCCGCCAAGGCGACCTCCTGCACGGTCAAGGCTACTCTAGGCGACTACACCGCCACCCTGGCCATCGCTACGAAATAGTTGAAGTAGAGGTTTATCCTTTACGCTCCGCTTCGGTCGCAAGGGCAGAAGCGGAGCGTTTTGTTATGGTTGGTGAGCCTGTCGAACCAGGTCATTCCGGGCTTGACCTCTCGCGTCATTCCGGGCTTGACCCGGAATCTTCCGGCAGGATCCTCCGGCAGGTGATATACCGCATAAAATAGTACGGGTTGGAGAATTTCTGGAACTCCACACCATGCGAGACGCCGCAGTGGATGAAGGTGAAATCGCTGTGCTCCAGGTCGACGTCCACGACAATCCCGACGTGGCCGACCTCCCGGATGCCGCCGACCCGCTTCCCGAAGAGAACGATGTCGCCCCGGCGGATCTCCTGCTGGTCAACGGATGACACCCCTTCGCAGACGCCGTCACCCTCCTGGATCTGGGAAACGGTCCTGCGGGGCAGTTCGATGCCGATTCCGCGGAAGGCGGCCCTGACGAAACTGGAACAGTCATAGAATGCCGGGCCCTCGGCTCCCAGCTTGTAGGGTTTGCCGAGGAAGGTCTCGGCGTAGGCGATAAGGCTGTCGGCCTTGCTCATCGGCAGGGGAGGCTCCTGCACGGACACGGTATCCCGCTGCTGGGCGCACAGGCACCCGGCAGACAGCATCAGTCCTATAAGCATCGCCCAGTGCCTCATCTACTCTTTCTGGTCTTTCCGGTCGACATAGATGGCAATTACCGATCCCACCACGGCGGTAAGCAGTAATAGCCCCATAATTAGGTAGAAGTCCGTCATTTCCTTCTTTTGCTTGTCTTTTTGTTTACTTTTTCATCACTTGACCGAATCAATAATAAACCGATCAACAATAGTGTAAACATAATGGAAAATGCAAAAATAATCAGTCGGTGTATTCCATTAATCGTATTGAGAAAATACGAAAGGATAACAGCGGTGACCAAATACTTTGCAATATCCATCAACCATTTTCCCAATTCCTTACGCATACAAAGATAGTTCCTTTTCTATAATTCTACAACTCCAGGTGGTAGAGCTTGATGAGTCCGGCGATTTCGGGATCGAGGTTGCCGCGGTGGACGAAGGAGCGTTCAGAGGCACAGGCGCGCATATAGCATTCCACGGCTTCGCGGTCCTCGCCGCGGCGGGCGTGCAGGATGGCCCGGAGGTAATCGACCTTTGGCTCCTCTGCGCATCCCCGCAACACGTCCAGCGCCGTCGCGTTGTAGTCCAGCGCGCTTAGGGCCACGGCACTGTTGTAATCCCGGTATGGCTTCAGGAGGGATACGGCCGTCTTGTAGTCTTTTTCCAGCAGGGCGAGGACGCCGCGGCGGTAGACCGTATCGACCTGTGTGGAATCGGCGTTGTAGCATACTCTGCCGGCATCGCATAGCGAGGTCAGCGTACTGACATAAAAGGTAAGGGGTTCGCTTCGGGGAATGTCGTAGATCATCTTGTCTTCCCGGTAAATCTCGCCCTCGAGGGCAATCTCGGCCTTCTTCAGGTCTCTCTCTGCGAGAATGGTCTGGACATAATGATAGACGATGTCGCCGTTGACGTCGGTGATGACGCTGTCGAGCCTGAGTCCTTCGGTGACGATGGGGGATTTGACCCACCGGCGGAACATCTGGTCCCGGCGCGAGAGTTTCGCCATGTTCCGCCGGACGAGGGCTGAGTCGGTGTAGTGCGCAATAGCGGTTTCCTCCGAGAGTGAAGTCTTTCGCTCCAGGAAGATCCTGAGAAGCCGCTCGTTCAGGAAGCGCAGCGAATCGGCGGCGATGGCGGCGAGGTACCGGTTATACCGGTCATAGCCCCGCAGTTGCGCCGCCCGGTACAGGTCGCCCGTGATGATGACCGGGTCGAGGGCCGTGCTGTCTTTCCCGGTAAAGAGTTCCGGATAGAACCGCACCTGCCACGTCTTGTCCTGCAGGCGTTCCGGGACGGTAATCTGGAAACTGAGATTGACCATTCCGTGCCGCTCCGCCACGTTCCTGAACCGCGCCGTTACCACGGCCGCATCCAATACGTCGGTCGCCGTCATCTCGCCGTTCTCATCCTTTACGGCCCTCATCAGGATCACTTGTTTCCCGTACGGGTCCTCGACCGTGATCGATTCGTGCCGGGCCTGGTCAACTTCCAGCACGGGTACCTCGTTCTCCTCCACCAGGGCAATCGCGGGCGCGATGACGTCTTTTTTCAGGCCCGAGATCTTCTTCCCGGTACCGCAGGCGGCAACGGCCAGGATTGCGGCGGCGACGTATGGAATGGCGGCTTTTCTCATTAGGATACGATTTCTATACGGTGAGCAACGATGTCGGATGAGTATTTCTCAGTGCCGTCAGCGGCGGTGTATTTGCTGTTGCGGATGCGCCCGAGTACGTGTACGGGCGTTCCTTTCTGGATGAGGCTGAAGTCCGGCATCCCGTCTCCTTCCCACGCGGTGATCGTGTGCCAGGTGGTGTCGATCAGCTGCGAGCCGTCATCGGCGTGGAAGGCCAGGTTGGTCGCCATGGTGAAGCGGATGTTTTTGCTGTCTGCATTTTTGCTGGGGAAGACGAGTCCTACGTTTCCCACGAGTTCTGCTCTGTTGAGTTGTTCCATTGTTGTAATTCTTCAAATAGTTGTCGTTTCTCCGGCCGTTCCCGGTGCGCACCCTTGCGGCAGATTGGCTGCAAGGTACGCCCGTCTTTCCGTCCGGCCAAACGAAAACGCCGCGCACCCTATCGATTTTTCTTTTTTTTGAATGAATTCGCGGTTTTTTGAACTCTTTTTCAAGAAAAATCCGCGGATGAAAAAATAATTCTTTCATTCGCTTTTTCCTGCAAATGAAAGAATCATAAAAACTTTTGGAAATGTTTTTTTAAGTCCTTGGAAATGCCGTTTTCTCTTTGCAACTTGCGCCGCTATGGAACTTAAAAGAGAAAAGGAGGGTCGGGAATATTGCCTCGGTTGCGGGAAACGGATTTTCGGCCGGACCGACAAGTTGTTCTGTTCGAACCGGTGCAGGAGCCTGTACAATTACCGCAAAGTCCGGTCCCGTTCGCTGATGAAAGTCCGGGTGATGGGACTCCTGGAAAAGAATTATGAGATACTGGATACCCTCATCAGCCAGGGCGTCCGGGATATGGAACTCTCAAGTCTGGAAATGATGGGCTTCCGGGCCGAATGCGTCACCTCTTTCACCATTCGGGGGCGGCTCAAAGATGTCTGGTGCTACGACATCCGCTATAATATGTCGGGCGGACGCCTGTTCAATATCAGACGTCCGCTCGATATGTTGAAAAATTTGCCCTGAGGACGGCTATTCGGCCTTCTTGACCGCGAGCTTCTGCGGATCCCGGAACAGGATCATAAAGAGGACACCCACCACGAAGGCATATCCCGCGAAGATGTACCAGGCCTTGGCCCAGGAAGGATTCGCCGCGTTGTAGACGCAGACTTCCACGACCTTGCCGGCGGCCAGGGTGCCGATGGTGGCGCCGAGACCGTTGGTCATCAGCATAAAGAGACCCTGTGCGCTGGAGCGGATGTCGGTGGTGGTATTCTGCTCGACGTAGAGCGATCCGGAAATGTTGAAGAAGTCGAAGGCGACGCCGTAGACGATGCAGCTCAGGATGAACAGGAGCACGCCGGGGAAGTCAGGCGTTCCGAGTCCGAAGAAGCCGAAACGGAAGACCCAGGCGAACATCGCGATGAGCATCACTTTCTTAATACCGAACCGTTTCATGCAGAAAGGAATCAGCAGGATGCAAAGCGTCTCGGAGGCCTGTGAGATGGCGATGAGGGCGTTGGAATTCTTGACGGCGAAGGTATTGGCCAGGTCGGGATTCTCGGCGAAAGAGCCGAGGAAGGTGTTGGCGTAACCGTTCGTGATCTGGAGCGATGCGCCCAGCAGCATCGAGAAGATGAAGAAGATGGCGAACTGGCCGTTCTTGAACAGGGAGAAGGCCTTGAGGCCGAAGGCGTCGGCGAGGCTCTGTCTCTCGGTAGACTTGTTGATCTCGCAGTGCGGCATCGAGAGAGCGTAGCCGCAGAGGATCAGGGACAGGATACCGGAGGAGAAGAGCTGCGTGTAGCTATCCTGCATCTGGGTGCCGCCGATGCGGAGGAAGTTGGTCAGGAGCATGCTGCAGATAAAACCGACCGTTCCGAATACACGGATCGGAGGGAAGTCCTTGACGGGATCCATTCCTTCCTTGGCGAGGGCGTTGTACGCCACGGAGTTGGCGATGGCAATCGTCGGCATAAAGAAGGCAACGCTGAAACTGTATAGGATGAAGAGCGGACCGAACAGTACGGGCGCGCCCGCGGCAGTCCGCATATAGCAGTACAGTCCGGCCCCGATCATAAAGAGACCGGCCAGGCCGTGGCAGAGCGAGAGCACTTTCTGGGCCTCGATCTTACGGTCTGCCACGATGCCCATCAGGGTGGGCATAAAGAGGGAAACGATGCCCTGCATCGTGAAGAACCATTTGATTTGGGGACCCATTCCGATGCCGCCGAGATAGCGACCGATAGAAGTAAGATAAGCGCCCCAGACGGCGAACTCAAGGAAATTCATCAGAATCAGCTTGAGGGAGACGGGTTTGATCTTCTGCATAACGTTTGTGTATTAGTATTGCAAATTTACGATTATTTCTGATATTTTCGCTATCTTTGAGGGATTAATTGAAAATATGTTTGGATATAAGGTAACAGCGAAGGATTCCGGCAGCGCGGCTCGTGCGGGCGTGATTTCTACCGACCACGGGGAGATCCGCACCCCCATCTTTATGCCGGTCGGCACGGTCGGCAGCGTCAAGGGCGTGTACCACAGGGATCTGAAGGAGGATATCGGCGCCGAAATCATTCTCGGCAACACCTATCACCTCTATCTCCGCCCCGGGCTGCACATCCTCCGCGAGGCCGGCGGCCTGCACCGCTTTGAGGGATGGGATCGCCCGATTCTCACCGACAGCGGCGGCTTCCAGGTATTCTCCCTGAGCCCGATCCGGAAGCTGACCCCCGACGGCTGCACCTTCTCCTCGCATATCGACGGATCCCGGCATACCTTCACTCCGGAAAATAACGTCGAGACCCAGCGCATCATCGGCGCCGACATCGTGATGGCGCTCGACGAATGCTGCCCGGGCGACGCCGATTTCGCCTACGCGGAGAAATCCCTCCGGCTCACCCAGGGCTGGCTGGAGCGGTTCGCAAAGCATTTCGACGAGACGGAGCCGCTCTACGGCTACTCCCAGACGATGTTCCCCATCATCCAGGGCTGCGTCTACCCCGATCTCCGCAGGCAGGCAGTTGAGCACGCGCTTTCCCTCGATAACGCCAACCGTGGCGGCTACGCCATCGGCGGCTTGGCGGTAGGGGAGCCCAAGGAGAAGATGTACGAGATGATCGAGACGGTCCATCCGCTCCTGCCCTCTGACAAGCCCCGCTACCTGATGGGCGTCGGCACGCCGGAGAATATCCTCGAGGCCATCGCCCGCGGCGTGGATATGTTCGATTGCGTGATGCCGACCCGCAACGGCCGCAACGGGATGCTTTTCACCTGGAACGGCATTATGAATATGCGCAATGCCAAGTGGGCGGAGGATTTTTCGCCGCTCGATCCCTCCGGCAGTTCCTTTGTCGACAGCCATTACAGCAAGGCCTACGTCCGCCACCTTTTCATTGCCGGAGAAATGTTCGGCGCGATGATCGCGTCCGAGCACAACCTGGCCTTCTACCTGGACCTCGTCCGGGAGGCGCGCCGCCACATCGAGGCGGGCGATTTCACGCCGTGGAAGGACGCTGCTGTCAAACGCATTATGCAGAGGATGTAGCGTATGTTGGGACTGAAGAAACTGGACTGGTACATCATCAAGAAGTTCATGCTGACCTTCTTCTCGGCCATCATCCTGATCGTCGGGATCGTCATCATCTTCGACATCAGCGAGAAGATCGACGATTTCGTGCAGCGGGAGGCGCCCCTGAAGGCCATCATCTTCGATTACTACCTCAATTTCGTCCCGTATTTCATGAATATGTTCAGCCCGCTGTTCGTATTCATCTCGGTTATTTTCTTCACGTCCCGGCTGACCGCCAATTCCGAATTCGTGGCCATCCTCTCCTGCGGGGTCAGCTACCACCGGATGATGGTGCCCTACCTCGTATCGGCCGTCATCATCGCCATTTTCTCGCTGTCGCTGAATCTCTGGGTCATCCCATACGCGAACCAGACGCGCATTGCCTTCGAAAAGAAGTACATCAAGGACCGACGCAAACTCAATGACCGCGACGTGCATTTCAAGTTGGAGAACAACCGGTTCGTGTACATCGAGTCGTTCAGTACTTGGAACAATACGGCCTACAACTTTACCCTGGAAGAGCTCGGTGAGGAGCATTTGATCAGCAAACTCTCCGCCGAGAGCGCGCAGTGGGACAGCACCCGGCAGGTCTGGCGCCTGAAGAATTATTTTATCCGCGACTACGGCGAAGGGCTCCGCGACCGGGTCCGCACTGGCAAGCAGCTCGATACGGCCCTCAGCCTGACGGTGGAGGATTTCTACCGGACGGAGAAAACGGTCGGGCAGCTCTCCCGCCGGAACCTCGAGGCGTTGATTGACACCCAGGAGGAGCGCGGGGATGCCAACGTGATGTTCGCCAAGATCGAGATGAACAACCGCTGGTCGCTGCCGTTCTCGGCCTTTATCCTCACGATCATCGGCGTGTCGCTCTCGACCAAGAAGCGGCGGGGCGGCATCGGCTGGAACATCGCCATCGGCATCGCCCTGAGTTTCTCGTATATTCTGTTTATGAAGTTCAGCGAGATGTTCGTGTATACGGACACGCTCCCGCCCGGCATCGCCATCTGGCTGCCGAATATTATTTATGCCATTATTGCAGCCGTTCTGTATTATCTGGCACCCAAATAATCCATTTATGATCGTCAAGATTGTCAACAAGTCTCCGTATCCGCTGCCGGCCTACGCGACGGAGCAGTCCGCCGGGCTGGATCTCAAGGCGGATATCCCTTCGCCCATCACGCTGCACCCCCTGCAGCGGGCGATGGTTCCCACCAGTCTGTATATTTCCCTACCGAAGGGATTTGAGGCTCAGATCCGCCCCCGCAGCGGCCTCGCCGCGAAGCACGGCATCACCGTGCTGAATTCCCCGGGGACCATCGACGCCGACTACCGCGGCGAGATCCGCGTGGTGCTCGTGAACCTCTCCGAGGAACCGTTCGACATCGTCCCCGGCGAGCGCATCGCCCAGATGGTCGTCGCCCGCCACGAGCAGGTGGAGTGGGAGGCGGTGGAGGTGCTTGACGACACGGATCGAGGCGCTGGCGGCTTCGGATCTACAGGAAAGTAGTATGTCCGGCTGGTGCAAAGATTATAGTTTGAAAACCGTGGCCGCCCGTGGCCTCGTGAACGGGAGG
>JAFZAI010000085.1 GCA_017557325.1 Bacteroidales bacterium | reverse complement strand
GCGACCACGATGGAGAAGATATAGATAAGGTACATCCCGATCTCGTAGCCTCCCCGGCGCTTTTTGACCGGCTTCCAGAAGGAGGCGGCGATGCCGAGGGTCGTGAGCATCAGGATCAGCACGGTCATAAACCAGCCGTCGCCCGAAAGCACGGCCAGACCCGCCGAAATGCCGATAATTAGAACGTCAATCAGCAGGAGGAATCCTGCATCCTTGAGGCCGGCCTTGGTGAAGAGGCGGCGGTAGTTGGCTGTTTCTGCCTCTTCTGTCATTGCAGGTTCAGAAAGATTCCGGATCGAGTCCGGAATGACGGTATTGTCGCCAGGAATGACGCGGGTTTCATTCGGCAGGATCTTCCGGAACCAGCGGATGCCGAAGGTCAGCAGGAAGGTCAGGAAGAGGAAACTGATGAGCATATCGTACGAATTCATCAGGATGAAGGTCTCCTCCGGGACCCCGAGCATCGTCTTGAGGGCGGCCAGGTTGATGGTGCCGCCGGTGTAGACGCCCGTCAGCATTCCGCCGATTTTGGGCGCATCGGTGATATTCTTTCCAAAAATGAAATACCCTGCGACGACAGCGGTGATGACGGCGACAAGGCCCGTGATGAGCGCAAGCAGTTGGCTCCGGGTCTCGCTCCGCCGGAAGGTGCAGGTAAAGAGCATCAGCGGAATCGCGAGCGGAACCGCCGCGCTCGAAAGGATATCCTGCAACTCGGCCTGATGGGGAACGTGGACCAGATTGCCGATGATGACGCCGAGGATGTACAGGATCAGCACCGGGCCGATTTTCCCTAGCCAGCTAACCTTCCGGCAGAGCCACATGACTCCGGCGGGGGCCAGCACAAACACCAGCGCAAGCAGAATCGTGCTAACGATCATTTGGGTAAATCAACGATGCCGATAAAATGATACTCCTCGCGGAAATTATCCCCGTAATCGCTGTAATGCCAGGATAAAAATGTATCCTTTCCCTCCTGAGCGATATGGTCGATGGTGATCGTAAGGGGGTTCGGGTCCAACATCTTGGTCGGAACGGGGGTCAACGTCAGTTTTTTGCCTTTCACCGTCCAGGTGTACGGGGTGGAATTCCAGGTCATTGTCCCGTCGTTGTAGAATGTGACGGTTACTTCCCCTTCAGGCATATCGCTGATGCCGTTAACGGACCGATGATCCAGGGTCCAGGAACCAAGCAGGCGGTCACCCATTTTTTCTTTTTCGCAGGAAACCGCGGCCAGCGTTGCGATGAGGGCGGCCGCCATAAAGATCCACTTTCTCATAATTTGCGAGATTTATTAAACTTGCCCAAATATACGAAACCTTCCCGAATTCCCCAAATTCTCACTGATTGACTGCGCCTAATCGTGCAATGCTTTGCATGATTGGGTTCGGATATGGCCATTTTTCGTACCTAATCGTGCGTCCGGCTGCACGATTGGGCACAGTTCGTCGGAAATTCTTTGTAAATTTGCGCTGATGTACCGAATCGACATATCCCCCGGCCTGCCACTGCAGGCGTATCTGGACGCTGAGCAGGCGCTGGCGGCCCATTTTGCGGAGATGACTAATAAGCAGCAGCAAGCCGGCCTGTTTATGGTCTGGCAGTCGCCTCCAACGGTAATTTACGGCCGCAACCAGGTGGCGGAGCAGGAGGTCAATCTGGACTTCTGCCGGAAGAGGGGGATTGCCGTGGTGCAGCGAAAGAGCGGGGGAGGGTGCGTGTACTCCGATCCCGGGAATGTGATGGTATCGATGATCGTCCGCCCGGGACCTGTGGAAGAAGTGTTTCCCCGCCAGATGGAGCGCATCGCCGGCTTTCTCCGGAGCCTTGGTCTTGCAGCCGAAGTATCCGGTCGCAACGACATCCTCGTGGACGGCCGAAAGGTCTCAGGCAACGCCTACTGCAAGACCCCAACCGCCGACATCGTGCACGGCACGCTGCTGTTTGATGTCGACTTCGACATCCTTGAGCGGGCCATTACGCCCTCCGCGGAAAAGCTCGGCCGGCACGGCGTCGCCTCCGTCCGCTCCCGCGTCGACAACCTCCGCCCCCTCCTCGCCGCCGCCGGCCGCCCGCTGGATCTCCACGGCTTTCTGGAGCGCCTTACCTTCTGGCTCGAAGATTCCGGAGCCAAATAGCTGTTTTCGGAACAAAAGCTATGAGAAGAGCGGAATATTTATTATCTTCGCGAAACAATGATTAATTACACCACATTTTTATGTCAGAACCGATAACCAATGCTCCGCTTCAGTTGACCTGCCTGCACGACAGGCACGTTGCGCTCGGGGCGAAGATGAGCCCGTTCGCCGGGTTCGATATGCCCATTCAGTACACTTCCATCATCGAAGAACACAATGCCGTCCGGCAGCGGGTTGGGATGTTCGATGTCTCCCATATGGGCGAAATTTTTGTGGAAGGACCGGAGGCTGAGACGTTTGTCAACTATATTTTCACCAACGAGATCCGCGGGTTCGCTCCGGGAAAGGTCCTCTACGGGATGATGTGCCAGCGGGACGGAGGCACTGTTGATGACTTGCTGGTCTATCGCGAATTCGAGCCGGATCATTTCCTGCTGGTTGTGAATGCGGCCAACATCGACAAGGATTTTGCCTGGATTGAAAAGCAGGCAAAGGCCTTCCAGGTCACCGTCCGGAACGAATCCCCCGACTGGGGCCAGATCGCCGTTCAGGGACCGCTCGCTGAAAAGACCGTCGTGGAAGTGCTCGGCCTTAAGGAGGCCGCTGAGCTGGAATTCTATACCTATTATAATACCGAATTCGCCGGAAGGCGCCTCATCGTCAGTCGCACGGGCTATACCGGCGAGGATGGCTTTGAGCTTTACACTTCGCTCGAGGGGACGCAGGCGCTGTGGGATAAATTGATCGTAGCGGGCGTCGCTCCCTGCGGTCTTGGATGCCGGGATACCCTCCGCT
>JAFZAI010000010.1 GCA_017557325.1 Bacteroidales bacterium | reverse complement strand
CGCCAAGGGCGGCTGAGGGGTCGCGTATACAAATATAACCAGGGAAAACCTTCCGGCATAGGGAAAAGGGTCAATTATATTGGACTGTTGAATTGGAAAACCGGCATTTTTGGTTATATTTGTAGGATTGTATAAAACGACTTGCATGGACCGGAAAATTGTCATCATCCCTACCTACAACGAGAAGGAGAATATCGAGGCCATCGTGCGCAAGGTGTTTTCCCTGGAAGGGGAGTATCATATTCTCGTCATTGACGACGGCTCGCCGGATGGCACGGCTGGCATTGTGAAGGGGCTTCAAGGGGAATTCCCCGAGCGCCTGCATCTGCTGGAGCGGGAGGGGAAGCTGGGCCTTGGCACCGCCTATCTGACAGGCTTCAAATGGTGCCTTGAGCGCGGCTATGACTATATTTTCGAGATGGATGCCGACTTCTCGCACGATCCCGACGACCTGCCGAGGCTGTATGAGGCCTGCGCAAAGGGGGAGGCGGATCTAGCCATCGGCTCCCGTTACTGCAATGGCGTGAGTGTCGTCAACTGGCCTATCAGCCGGATCGTGATGTCCTACTATGCCTCCGTCTATGTCCGGACCATTCTCCGGATGAAGGTCTATGATACGACGGCCGGTTTCAAGTGCTATAGCCGCAAAGTTCTGGAAACCATTGATCTGGATGCGGTCCGAATGAAGGGATACGGCTTCCAGATCGAGATGAAATACAGCGCCTTCCGCCTGGGATTCAAACTGAAGGAGGTCCCGATCATCTTCATCAACCGCCGCCTCGGCACGTCCAAGATGAGCGGCGGCATCTTCTCCGAAGCCTTCTGGGGCGTCATCGGCCTCAGGTTCCGTAAAATTCTTCCCCGCAAATGATCAACCTCACGCCCGCCGTCAAACTCTCCTGCCTCGCCCGGCAGAAGGCGATTGAAAAATACGCCTCCTCAGCCCGACTTCTGCAGTTGAGGGTGCTGAAGCGGCTTGTCTCCGCGGCGTCCGATACGGCCTACGGCCATGCTCACGGATTCGCCTCCATCCAAAGTTATGCGGATTTTGCCGCGAAGGTGCCGGTGAATTCTTACGAGGAGTTGAAGGGTGATATCGAGAGAATGCGCCTCGGGGCGGCCGATCTTCTCTGGCCCGGCAAGGTGCGCTATTATGCGCGCTCCAGCGGTACAACTTCCGACCGCAGCAAATTCATTCCGGTCAGCGACCGGGGGCTCAAGACCATCCATTATGCGGGCGGATTTGATAGTGTTGCACTGTATCTGAAGAATGTCCCTGACAGCCGGATTTTCGCGGGGAAGGGCCTGATTCTCGGCGGCAGTTTCGCCCCGGAATTCTGCAATTCCCACTCCAAGAGCGGCGACCTCAGCGCTATTCTCATCGACAATGTGAGTCCTTTCGTCAATCTGTTTCGCGTCCCTTCCCGGGAGGTGGCGCTGATGGCGGATTTCTCCGAAAAGCGGGATAAGATCGCCCGGTCTATCCTGAATGAGCCCGTGACCAACCTCAGCGGCGTCCCCTCGTGGATGATGAGTGTGCTGGACCGCGTCCTGGAGATCAGCGGCAAGACCGATATCAGCGAGGTTTGGCCGACCCTGGAAGTATTCTTCCATGGGGGCGTGGCCTTTACGCCGTACCGGGAGCGCTACCAGGCGATGATTTCCTCGCCCGGGATGCACTATATGGAGACTTACAATGCCAGCGAGGGCTTTTTCGGCATCCAGGACGACCCGCTTGACCGGGCGATGCTCCTGATGATCGATTACGACGTCTTCTACGAATTCATCCCGATGGACGGCTTTATGGCCGGGGATTATTCCGGCATCGTGCCGCTCTGGGGCGTGACTCCGGGTGTCAATTACGCGATGGTCATTACCACTTCCTGCGGCCTCTGGCGCTACCTCATCGGCGACACGGTGATCTTCACCGGGAAGGATCCCTACAAATTCATCATCAGCGGCCGGACGAAGAATTTCATCAACGCCCTTGGCGAAGAGGTGATCGTTGACAATGCCGAGAAGGCGGTCAAAGCGGCCTGCGAGGCGACCGGGGCGGATGTCCGCGAATACACGGCGGCCCCGCTTTTTGCTCCGGACGGTAAGGGCTTCGTCCATCAGTGGCTGATCGAATTCCGCAAGGCTCCGTCCTCCCTGGAGGCCTTTACGGAAGCGCTTGACAAGGAACTCCGCGCGGTTAACAGCGACTACGATGCCAAGCGCAGCAAGGATATCGTGATGCAGTTGCCGCAGATTCTCGTGGCCCGGGAGAACCAGTTCGACGACTGGCTTGCTTCCCGCGGCAAGCTCGGCGGCCAGCACAAGATTCCGCGCCTGTGCAACGACCGCAAGATTATGGATGAGTTGTTGAAGTTTTAGGATATGGCGAACAGACCGGTGACCGTCGATGTGGATGCAATCGTAGCATCCCGTTTCCCTGAGAAGAAATTCCCGGGATGGGTGCTCGGGCTCATCAAGCGGTTCATTCACCAGGATTATCTGAACGGTTATTTCTCCCTGGGGAAGGTGGGGACGGATTTTGCCCCGGGCGTCCTGGAATATATGAAGGTCAAGGTGAATATCCGCGGAGAGGAGAACATCCCCGCCGACGGGCGTTTTACCTTCGTCTGCAATCATCCCCTTGGCGGGGTGGACGCGATGGCGCTCATCGCCTTTGTCGGCGACCGGTTCGGCGACAGGATGGCGATTCCGGCCAATGATTTTCTGATGTCGCTGAAGCAACTGGATGATTATCTGGTCCCCGTCAGCAAAATGGGCGGCCAGTCCCGCGACCTGGGCCGGCTGCTGGACGAAGCGTTCGCGTCCGACCGCCAGGTCGTCATTTTCCCGGCCGGGCTCTGCTCCCGCCGGATCGACGGCAAAATTCAGGACCTGCCCTGGAAAAAGACGTTCGTCACCAAAAGCCGGGAGTCGGGGCGCACCGTCATTCCCGTCCATTTTTCCGGCAGATGCAGCGGACGGTTTTATTTCGCGGACTGGCTCCGAAAGGTCTTCAAGGTCAAGCTCAATTTCCCGATGTTCTTCCTTCCGGACGAACTGTACCGCCACCGCGGGAAAACCTTTACGATGACCATCGGGGCGCCGATTCCGCCCGAAACATTTACGCCGGAAAAGAAAGATGTGGAGTGGGCGGCCTGGGTGAGAGAGAAAGTTTATGCCCTGCAATAATTGTCCTGTACGAAACCTTTACCTGCCGTGGAACCCATTATTGAACCTGTACCCAAAGATCTGCTGATCGCGGAGCTTACGCCCTCGAAGTTCCTTCGGGATACCAACAAGGCCGGAAACAAACTGTATCTGGTGGACAATCAGGATTCCCCGAATGTAATGCGGGAGATCGGACGCCTCCGCGAAATCGCCTTCCGCGACGGCGGCGGCGGTACCGGCAAGGCGCTGGACCTGGATCGCTTCGATACCGACCCCTCCCTGGGCTACAAGCAGCTCGTGCTGTGGGATCCGGATGCCCAGGCCATTATCGGCGGCTACCGCTTCGTGCTGGGCACGGACGTCATTCCCGACTGGAAGGGGCAGCCGATGATGCCGTCGGCCCATCTGTTCCGCTTCAGCCGGTATTTCCTCAAACGCTTTCTTCCTTACACGATCGAGCTCAGCCGCTCCTTCGTCTCGCCGGATTACCAGAGTACCCGGAATGCCACCAAGAGCCTTTATGCGCTGGACAATCTGTTTGACGGCCTCGGCGCGCTGATCAAGGTTTACCGGACGCGGATGAAGTATTTCTTCGGTAAGATGACCATTTACCCGTCCTATCCGAAGGACGCCTTGAATATGATCCTGTTCTTTCTCCGGAAGCATTTCGGGCGCAAGGAAGAGCTGATGGTGATCCCGAAAAACGAGATTCAAATCTACGATGAGGTGCGTCTGGAGGGGATTTTTACCGAGGATGGATACAAGGAGGATTACAAGATCCTGAAGGCGGAGGTCCACAAACTGGGCGTGAATGTCCCGCCGCTCGTGAATTCCTATATGAATATGTCGCCGACGATGCGGAGTTTCGGCGCGGCCGTCAACGATGAATTCGGCGATGTGATCGAAGCCGGCATTATGATCAAGTTCGAGGATATGTACCCGGAGAAGACTGTCCGGCACCTGACCGGCTTCCGCATTCCCAACTTCCTCAAATTTTTCAGAAGAACCAAGCCCCTTTCAAAAAAATGAAACGCATAGACTGTATCATTCCCTTTAAGGACGATGCCCAGGCGGCCCCGACCCTGCAGGCGCTTGCGGCCGAGGCGGAGGTGCACGATGTGATCGGCGCCAGTCATCCGCTTGAAGCGACCGTGACCTGGAAAAGCCTTGTTTCCGTGCTGGAAGCTCCCTATACCCTGGTCTATACCAAGTTTACACCGCTCCGTCTTGGCGTATTTTCCCTGGAACGGATGCTTTCGGTGGCGGAGGATACCGGCGCCGTGATGGTGTATGCCGACCATTTCCAGGAGCGCACCAGCGGACGCATTCCCGCTCCGGTCATCGATTATCAGGAAGGATCGCTGCGGGATCAGTTCGACTTCGGCTCGGTGCTGCTTTACAAGACCTCCGTCCTGAAGGAGGCGGTCGCGGGAATGGATGCCGATTATCAATATGCGGCGCTCTATGACCTGCGTTTGCGG
>JAFZAI010000009.1 GCA_017557325.1 Bacteroidales bacterium | reverse complement strand
GCGGCCTTGTCGTGCGCATTGGGATCGGAAAGGCGGCTCTCGCTGTACGCCCTTGCCCGCTCAATCTCCTCCGCCAGGAGCGGAAGGTCGAACTTGGCGGAATTGAATCCGGCCAGGTCGCTGCCTTCCAGCCAGAGGGCCACCTCGGGAAGCACCTCGATAAACTTGGGACAATCCACGAGATCCTCGTCCTTGACGCCGTTGACTTCCGAGGCGCTCGGATTGATGGGGATGACGCGGTGGTTCTGGTAGTCCCAGGGCTTGATTTTCCAGGTTTTCACGAGGGGCTCGGGACTCCCGGGCTGCACCTTGACGAAACTCAGTTCGATGATACCGTCGGTGGCAATGTTGAGGCCGGTGCTTTCAATGTCGAAAAAGAGCAGCGGCCTCTGCAGGTTGAGATCCATATCCGGTGAATCTTAAATGACGTTCGGCATCAGGATGCCGCAGACTTTCTCGCTCTCGGCCTCCTCTTCGGAAGGAAGGATCAGCGCAGCGCGGCGCGGATCGGCGAACTTCATCACGATGGTGTTGCAGGTGAGGTTGCTGAGGATTTCCGTGAGGAAGGTGGATTTGAAGCCGATGGTCAGATCGGTGCCGCTGTATTCGCAGTTGATCTTCTCGTAGGCGGCCAGAGCGAAGCCGAGGTCCTGCGCAGAAATCTCCAGCTGGCCTTCCTTGAGGTCGAACTTGATGTGGTTGGAGGCCTTGTTGGCGCAGACGGCGACACGGCGGACGGTGTTCAGCAGGAGGGCCCGGTCGATCTTGAGGATGTTGGAATTGTTCTGCGGGATGACGTCGCGGTATTTGGGGTATTTGCCCACCACGAGGCGGCAGACCATCATCGTACCGGCGAAGTTGAACACGACGCTCGAGGCGTCGAAGGCGATGTCGACGGTCTCGACGTCCTTGCCGATGATTGAGCGCAGCACGGAGGCCGGCTTCTTGTGGAGGATGAAGGAGGATTTCTCGTCGGCCTTCACCTCGCCGGTGGTGTAGCAGATCAGCTTGTGGGCATCCGACGCGACCAGGGTGGTCGAGGTGGTGTCGATGTCGAAGAAGATACCGTTCATATTCGGACGGATTTCATCGTCCGAGGTGGCGTAAACCGTGCTGGCGATGCCTTCCACCAGGCGCTGGGCCGGGAAGGTAATCTTGCGGGCGTCGTCGTCCACGCCCTTGATGGCGGGATAGTCGTCGGCGGGGAAGAAGGGGAGCACGGAGTTACCGGTGGCCCATCTGCACTCGAAGGAACTGTCACTCAGCGTGACGAGCTTCATCGGCTGGTCGGGAAGCTCCTTGAGGAGGTCAATAATATGGCGGGCCGGAACGGCGATGCTGCCGTCTTCCTCGGCGGCGTCGACCTTGATGACGGTGCGGAGCGTAAGCTCGCTGTCGGAGGCCGTGACGGTCAGGGCATCACCCTTGAGGTCGAAAAGGAAATTCTCGAGAATGGGAAGGGCGGTCTTGGACGGAATGGCCTTGGCGACATCCAGCAGGCCCTTGAGGAGTTCGGAACTAGCAATGGTCAGTTTCATATCGTTTGTGTTTTTTGTTCAATTCAAACCTAACTCACAAATGTAATCAATTTTTCGGTATTTTTGGCATATAATTTGAAAAATTCTGCCCCATAACGATGAAAGAAACAAAAATCAATACATAATGAAAAACTTCGTTACCGTTTTGCTGTCGATTCTGCTCAGCGGAATCACAGCCTATGCCGTTGTCAAGGCAAGTGATCATTTCCTTCCGAAAGAAGAGGCTGTCGCCACCGTCGGCGAATCCGGCTCCGCCGAGGTCCGGACTGTCAATCTGGCAGAATCCGACTATCCTGACTTTACCTACGCGGCCGAATCGGCTGTCAATGCCGTCGTCTACGTCGAAGTGACCGTCACGGCCCGGCAGAGCCAGCAGATCGATCCGTTCTTCCGCTTCTTCTTCGGCGATGACTTCGGTCAGCAGCAGCGGGAGCAGAAGGGGAGCGGCAGCGGCGTCATCATCCGCCCCGACGGCTACATCGTCACCAACAATCACGTCGTCCAGAACGCCTCTTCCATCAAGATAACCCTCTATGACGACCGCACCTTCGATGCGACCGTCGTCGGGACCGATCCCGTCACGGATGTCGCTCTCCTGAAGGTCGATGCCACCGGCCTGCCGACCATTCCGTTCGGCGACAGCGACGCCCTCCGCCTCGGTGAATGGGTTATTGCCATCGGCAGCCCGCTCTCGTACAACCTCCGTTCGACCATTACGGCCGGCATCGTCAGCGCCAAGGGCCGCAGTATGCCCAACACGACCGGCGAATTCAAGATCGAATCCTTCATCCAGACCGACGCGGCCGTCAATCCCGGCAATTCCGGCGGCGCACTCGTGAACAAGAAGGGTGAACTCGTCGGCATCAACACCGCCATTATCTCCCAGACCGGCTCCTACAGCGGCTATTCTTTCGCTGTCCCTTCCAACATCGTCAGCAAGATCGTTTCCGACCTGATAGACTTCGGATCGGTGAAAAGAGCCGTTCTCGGCATCACAATGCAGCCGATTGACGACAAAATTGCCAAGGATCTGAAACTTTCTTCCCGCAGCGGCGTATATATTAACGAGGTTTCGAAAGGAAGCGCCGCGGATGCGGCCGGCCTCAAGAAGGGTGATGTGATCCTTTCCATCGGCGGAACCCGGATTACCGGAACGTCCTCCGTCCAGGAGAAAGTGAATGGCTATCACCCCGGAGACACGGCCGACATCACGGTTCTCCGCGACGGGAAGCAGAAGACCTTCCAGGTTACTTTCCTCGGCGCGGCAGAAGCCAACGGAACGGTGGATAACGAGGGTGCGGTGGCCTTCTATGGTGCACGCATCAAGGATGGGAAGAATGGAGTGGAGGTCGTTTCCGTCGGTCCTGGCAAGATGCTCGAAGCGGGCGCTTCCGCCGGAGTGATCATCAAGTATGTGAATGACGAGCCGGTTTCGAAAGCCAAGGAAGTACTTTCCATTGCCGCCAAGGCGAAAAAGTCGGTCTTTATGCAGGGAGTCACTCCCGAAGGTTATCCCGTCTATTTCGGCTTCGGCAAGGATTAGAAGGGAAATACCAACACTATTTATAGATGAGACAACTTAAGATTACAAAATCGATCACCAACCGCGAGAGCGCATCCCTGGACAAGTATCTCCAGGAGATCGGCCGCGAGGAACTGGTGTCGCCGGAAGAGGAAGTCGAGCTCGCCCAGCGGATCCGCAAGGGCGACCAGGAAGCGCTGGAGAAACTCACGAGGGCCAACCTGAGGTTCGTTGTTTCCGTGGCGAAACAGTATCAGAACCAGGGCCTGAGTCTTCCGGACCTCATTAACGAAGGCAATCTCGGCCTGATCAAGGCCGCCGAGAAGTTCGATGAGACGAGGGGATTCAAGTTCATTTCCTACGCCGTGTGGTGGATCCGCCAGAGCATTCTGCAGGCCCTGGCCGAGCAGTCCCGCATCGTCCGCCTCCCGCTCAACCAGGTCGGCTCCCTGAACAAGATCAACAAGGCGCTTTCCAAATTTGAGCAGGAGAATGAGCGGCAGCCCTCCAACGAGGAACTGTCGGAGATGATCGACGTCCCGAAGGACAAGATCTCCGATACGCTCCGCGTCTCCGGCCGCCACGTCAGCGTGGATGCCCCGTTCGTGGAAGGCGAGGACAACTCCCTTCTCGACGTGCTTCCGAACGACGATTCCCCGAGTGCGGACAAAGGCCTCGTGAACGAGAGCCTCAATACCGAAATTGAAAGGGCTCTGTCGACCCTGAGCGACCGCGAGCGGGAGATTATCAAATCCTTCTTCGGCATCGGTTGCCAGGAGATGACCCTCGAGGAGATCGGCGAGCGCTTCGGCCTTACCCGCGAGCGCGTGCGCCAAATCAAGGAGAAGGCCATCCGCCGGCTCAAGAGTCCTTCCCGCAGCAAACTACTCAAGGGCTACCTCGGATAATGGAGCCCGGGAAGTTGCTGGCCGCGAAGGCTTCAGAAGCCGTCAAGGCCCTGTACGGAGCCGAAGTGGACGCTTCGCTCCTGCAGATCCAACCTACCCGTAAAGAGTTCGAAGGCGACTATACCCTGGTCGTCTTCCCTCTTTTACGGACTTCCCGCAAGGGACCCGAGCAGACGGCGGCCGAGATCGGCGCGTGGCTGGGGGAGAATGTCCCCGAAGTGGCCACGACCAACGTCGTCAAGGGATTTCTCAATATCGTCCTTTCGCCCCTCTACTGGGCGGAAGTGCTGGCGGATATTGCCGCGACAGCGGAATTCGGGCAACTGCCCGCTACCGGCAAGACCGTGATGGTCGAATTCTCTTCGCCCAACACCAACAAGCCCCTCCACCTCGGCCACATCCGCAACAACCTCCTTGGCGATAGCGTCTCGCGCCTTCTCGCCGCAGGCGGCAATCAGGTCATCAAAGCGACCCTCGTCAACGACCGCGGCGTGCACATCTGCAAGTCGATGCTCGCCTGGAAGAAACTCTTCGACGGCAAGACGCCGGAATCCACCGGCATCAAGGGCGACCACCTCGTCGGCGACTGCTACGTAGCCTTCGATAAACTCTATAAGAGTGAAGTGCAGGCGCTTGTGGCCGGCGGGATGAGCGAGGAGGACGCCAAGAAGGAGGCTCCTTCCATCAAGGAAGCCCACGAGATGCTGGTGAAATGGGAGCAGGGAGACCGTGAGGTCCGCGACCTTTGGGCGATGATGAACGGCTGGGTGTTTGCCGGATTTGATCAGACGTACAAGGCGCTCGGCATTTCTTTCGACAAGGTATATTACGAGTCGCAGACTTATCTGCTCGGCAAGGAACTCGTGCAGAAGGGCCTGGAGATGGGGGTGTTCACCACCGATCCCGACGGCTCCGTCTGGTGCGACCTCACCGCCGACGGCCTCGACCGCAAGCTCGTGCTCCGCGGCGACGGCACCTCGGTCTATATCACCCAGGACCTCGGTACGGCCGAACGGCGCTTCTCGGAGTGCCATCTGGATTCGCACGTCTACGTGGTCGGCAACGAGCAGGATTATCATTTCCAGGTGCTGAAGCTGATCCTGAAAAAGCTCGGATTCGACTGGTCCGACCGCATCTACCATCTTTCCTATGGAATGGTGGAGCTCCCTGAGGGCAAGATGAAATCTCGCGAGGGGACGGTCGTGGATGCCGATGACCTGCTGGAGAAGATGTACGTGGAAGCGAAGGCGACCTCGGAGGAGAGCGGCAAGCTCGACGATATTCCCGCCGACGAAAAGGAGCGCCTCTACCGGATGATCGGACTCGGCGCCCTGAAGTACTTCATCATCAAGGTCGATCCCAAGAAAACGATGCTCTTCGACCCGAAGGAATCCATCGATTTCAACGGCAATACGGGGCCGTTCATCCAATACACGCACGCCCGGATCCGGTCGATCCTGCGGAAAGCGGAGGAGACCCTCAAACTGGGTCCCGAAGGGCCGGGCGTATCTCCTTCCCCGAAGGAAATCCGGCTGATCCGGATTCTCAGCGCGTATCCTGGCAAGGTCGCGGAGGCAGTCGCGGCGCTTTCACCGGCGCTCGTGGCCAATTACGCTTACGACCTGGCGAAGGAATTCAACCAGTACTACCACGATACCCGGATTCTCCAGGAACCGGACGAGGCGGTGCGCGCGTGGCGGCTCGGCCTGATCCGCACCGTCGCCGACGTCCTCGTCAAGGCGATGGGAATTCTCGGTATCGAACTTCCCGACCGGATGTAAGCATCCTTTCAGCATGGCGGACGCAGCCTATATGATCCCGACCTCCAAAAAGGAGGTGGACGCCCTCGGCTGGGATTACATCGACGTGATCTTTTTTACCGGGGATGCGTTTGTGGATCATCCTTCCTTCGGCAGTGCCGTGCTTTCGCGGTGGCTCCAGAAATGGGGTTACCGCGTTGCCGTCGTGCCCCAGCCCAACTGGCGGGACGACCTGAGGGACTTCCGCAAACTCGGCCGGCCGCGGCTCTATTTCGCCCTCAATTCGGGCGCCATGGACTCGATGGTCAACCACTATACGGCTTCCAAGCGGCTCCGGCACGACGATGCCTATACGCCCGACGGCAAGGCCGGCGCCCGGCCCGACTATGCCGTCAACGTCTATACCCGTATCCTGAAGGAATTGTATCCGGACGTCCCCGTGGTGATCGGCGGCATCGAGGCTTCGATGCGGC